>JAUVHR010000192.1 GCA_030593165.1 Candidatus Thorarchaeota archaeon | reverse complement strand
CTTTGTTGAGAGAAACTGTAGGGCGTCCTCCAGATCATTGGCAGGCACATCCCTGTTGTGGATTCTTAGAAGCCAACCTTGTGAAATGCAATACACTCGATTGTCTGGATAATTGATGTAGATTGCTGCGTAGCATATATTGCCCTCGGGAGCATGCTCCTCCTTCATTGCTTCTCGATCTTGATGGAACCCAAACAGAGCCGGGTCCACTTCAATAACTTCGACCTCAAGAATTTCGTCATTATTCACGCAGAGCTTCTCGTTTCCAAAAACCTTGTAGCAAGGGCATCCGCGAACAAGTCTGATAGAACCGCGACGTCCATCGCTGTCCAGTCCAAATGATAATTCGCGGTATTCCAAGGTTTCCTATCACTCAGTTGTCTATGATTTGCTCCAACAAGAAATGAGGGTTCTATAGGTTATAGGCGTTGTTGTCCTGTCATCACATCGATCTGACTCAGAACCCTCATCAGGTTTCTAAATCTCTGTTCCGTCAGACGTTTCTTCTCCGCATGACTTGCTAGCGAGAAACTGATTTCCTTTGTCAGCAATCCCGCCTCCTGAAGTCTGCGGGTTCTTTCACGGATGCTGTCATTCAAGCGCAGTACTCGTTCAGCAATGGCAATCATGTACCTTAAGAGACCTAGAGCCACAATCTCATCTGCTGCATCAAAGAGGGTTTCAACTTGGAAGAGAAAGATGGACTCGAGCCTACACAGCTGCTTGTAATGGTCCACAAGTCGTATCAAATCCTCATCGACTCCGGACTGCTTCAATTCATCAATGAGTTTGGACAGCTCTGCCTTGGCCTTCCTTATGGTTTCAATATGTCTGGAAAGTAGATCCTTGCATTGAGCGTAATCCTCTATGGTGATATCACAACCACCTTCTAGCTCTGCGACAAGTTCAATGGCCAGCGTCTTCACATACGATATTATCACTTCGGCTTTCTCTTCCTCAGAAACCACATCGTCGAACACATCACTCAAGGTGACCAAATACTTGTACAGACACTCTGAGCATATCTCCTCACTTGCGGAGGCCCCGGTTAGAGAGAGAAAACGAAGTGCGGCATCCAAGTCGCTAGCTCTTACTGTTCTTCTGTTGATTACCAGCCTCATACCCCTACTAAGACAGAACACGCTGTCTTGGCCCTCATCTAGGCTTATCAGAAGATAGCACATTCCCTCTTTGTCACTCTTGTATCCTAGGAGCTGGTCTGATGATTTTGCTTGAGCGAAAAATGTGGGGTCCACTGAGATTGCGTTTATCGATATCAGGTCATCATTATTGACGCAGACCTTTTCATCGCCGAATTCCTTGTAACAAGGACAGCCCCTGACAAGAAAAAGGCCTTCTCCAGCAGCTCTAACAACCAGTGATCCTCCATGATCGAGCTCAGTAACTCCAGGCCCTATTATGCTGTCACGCTCCTTAGCCGTTCGGCGACGCGCGGCAGTAGACCGAACAGTCAATGGACTCCGAAGGAGCACATATCAACATTTCTTCTATGAATCGAACTCGTACGATTGGGCCTATTCTGAAGTCTTGAAGTCTAAGCCCACAGCTCGCGTTTCAACAGATCTCTTATTGCAATCCTTATTGCTTCTGACCTGTTGGGGTAGAGCTTCGAGTCGACGAGCTTCTCAAGTCCTTCGACGTACTGTTCCGGTATGTGAAGTGTGACAAGTTTCATTAAACTCTCTCCGTTGGGTTTATGTCCACAGTTCCTGCTTGAGTAGATCCCTAATTGCATTCCTGATTGCTTCTGATCGATTAGGATACATTCCTGATTCCACAAGCTTCTCAAGACCTTCGACGTATGTGTGAGGCACATGTAATGTTACAAGCTTCATTGGCATATCACCCGTAGATACATCTGGGTAATACGTGAATATTACATCGAGTATTACTCGATTCAAATACAAATCCTACAGCCATCACGTGAGAAGTTATAACAAACTGGCCCAGTCCACAAAATTGTCGTAAAACATCAATGGACGGTGTTCTGGTCTTGGACCGACAGAAAGGCATTACTCATTTGTTTAATCCCAATTCAATTGCAGTCATCGGGGCTTCGGCAACGAAAGGGAAGCTTGGAAATTCCGTCGTCAGGAACTTGATTGATAGCGGATACCAAGGTCGAATTTATCCTATTAATCCTAAGGGCGGAGAAGTCATGGGTCTACGGACCTATCGCTCAATCAGCGAGATCTCAGGCGATGTAGATGTTGCTGTAATAGTCATCCCTGCAAGGTTCGTACTGACAGCTGTAGAAGAATGCGGTAAGAAGGGAGTGCACGCACTAGTTGTGATTACCGCAGGCTTCAAGGAAATTGGGCATGAAGGACAAGAGGCCGAGAAGAAGATGGTTGAGGTTGCTGAGAAGTATGGCATGGTGATTCAAGGACCAAACTGTCTTGGGATTATCAACACATCCTCTCCGTATAACGCTTCGTTCAGCTCCGGTACTCCAGGCAAGGGTCGTATTGCATTTGCATCTCAATCAGGCGCACTCATGACTGGCATTCTGGATTGGAGCTTGATGGAGAAGATTGGTTTCTCTAAATTCGTCAGTCTAGGTAACAAGAGCCATCTAGATGAAGCGGACTTCATCGAGGCGTTCGGGAGCGACCCTGATTCAACATTCATTCTTCTTTACATTGAGTCAGTAGTCGACGGCCGCAAATTCATGGAAGCTTGTCGAAAGGTAGTGCCACACAAACCCATCTTCATTGTGAAATCTGGAGTCAGTGAAGCAGGTGCACGTGCAGCCTCATCTCATACAGGTTCACTTGCGGGTAGTGACACGGCATATGATGTTGCTTTCAAGCAGTGTGGCGTGAGTCGAGCCGCAAACATGGCTGAGTTGTTCGATGTGGCAAACGTCTACGATGACATGCATCTCCCGTCAGGCAACCGAGTGAGCATTGTAACAAATGCGGGAGGTCCCGGCATCCTAACAACCGATGCTTGTGAGGCAAGTGGCCTTGAGGTGACTTCCTTTTCACAAGAAACGATTGACCTACTGAAGAAGGAGCTACCGCCCGCAGCATCTGTATACAACCCTATCGATGCTCTTGGAACGGCACAACCCGAAGACTATGCAATCTGTGTTGAAGCTTCATTGCGCGACGAGAATGTAGACTCGGTCATTGTACTACTCACTCCTCAGGCGATGACAAAAGGAGCTGAAACCGCACAGGTGCTCGTTGACTCTCACAAGAAATATCCTGACAAACCACTGGTAGCTGTTTTCATAGGTGGTAATTCGATGGTCTACCCTAGAATCATACTCACTGAAGGAGGAATTCCAGTTTTTGATTTTCCTGAGCGTGCTGTGAATGCCCTTGCTGAGCTCTATCACTTTACAGTCCGACGGGACCGCATCAAGGAGGAAGCAATCCCCCGATTCAATGTTGAAATGGATACGGTTAAAGAAATCATACGGAACATCCGGAAAGATAGACGACGTGTTCTACTCGGTAATGAAGCCCATGCAATAGCAGAGGCTTATGGAATCCCTGTGGCTCGCATCCGTTTGGCAACGAGTGCTGAGGAAGCGAGAGAGATCGCATCTGATCTCGGATTCCCTGTAGTACTCAAGATTTCCAGCCCTGACATCATCCACAAGAGCGATGTTGGCGGAATCAGGTTAGGTTTAGAAACGCCAGAAGAAGTTGAGGCGGCTTTCATCCAGATTCTTGGGGGTGCTACAACACATGCTCCCAAGGCCATTGTTTATGGCGTTGAAGTCCAAGAGATGGCACCAAAAGGCAAAGAGCTGATTATTGGCTGCTCGCGAGACATACAATTCGGACCTCTCATCATGTTTGGAGCTGGGGGCATTTATGTTAACTATCTCAAGGACATCGCCTTCAGACTAGCTCCGCTCTCTAGCACCGATGCCAACGAGTTAATCTTTGATACTAAGATTGGAGCACTATTGAAAGGCGTCCGAGGCGAATTACCTAGTGACATCACCGGATTGGAAGATACAATCCTTCGAATCAGTCAGCTTGTAACTGATTTTGATGACATCGTGGAGCTGGACATCAACCCTGTATTCGCCTATGAGAAAGGCAAAGGAGTTATCGCAGTAGACGTGAAGATTACGATTGGTGGTGAAGAATAGATGACTTGTAACATTGTTATTAGCGGTGAGACCCTCACCGGAAAGACAATGGTCGCGGTTGCACTGGCCGCAAAGCTCAATCAGGCCGGGAAATCCGTCGGCTATTTCAAGCCTGCAGGGGAGAAGAGCTTTTCCTTGAGCAAAGACGGAGTTGACGTTGATGAGGATGCGTCACTAATGAAGGACCTTCTTGGCTTGGACGCAGAGTTGAGTTGCATCTGTCCGATACTCCGCGGGAACCTGAGCTATGACGAATTGATGCGCGTGGGTGAAGAGGAGCTAAAGAAGAAAATCAAGGAATGCTATACTACGGTTTCGAAAGGGAAGGACATAGTGATAGTGGAGGGAACAAAGGCGCCATGGCATCTTCTGCATGTTGGTCTTTCTACCCCCCAAATCGCAAGGATGTTGGATGCTGAAGTCATTTCCTTGGTGAATTTTCCAGATATCACTGCTATCGACAACATACTGCTTCAGCAGAGATTCTTTCAACAGTTTGGCTTGGAGTCGATGTCTATTGTTCTCAACAGGGTTCCACCAATGCTGGAATCTTTGGTGACTGATGAGATGCCAGCATTCCTCAAGAAACATGGACTAAAGTTCTGTGGCACAATCTACCAAAACCGGGAATTGTTCTCCCCGACAGTGAGAGACATTTCGAGAGCACTTGATGGTGAGATGGTTACGGGAGATGAGAATCTTGACCTTCTGATTGATCAGTTCATGGTTGGTAGCATGGCTCCTGAGAATGCTCTGAAGTGGTTCAGACGTATGAGCGATGGCGCAGTGATAACAAGTGGTGATCGAGCTGACATCTGCTTAGCTGCTCTTGAAACTGATACCAGTCTTCTCATCCTAACTGGGGGGCTCAGCCCAGATATCAGGACCATATCGAGTGCCAAGGAGAAGGAAATCCCCATCATGATAACAGGTCATGATACATTCGCCACCAGCCAGATTGTGAATGAACTCATTGGCAGCATAAGTCTGGAGAATAAGGAGAAAGTGGCCGTAATCGAGAGAATCGTAGGCGGGGCACTAGACTTTGCCTGCATTTCATCTCTATGCACATGAAATGATGAGGAGGAGCGAGAACGCTCCCTCTCTGGAATGAACCTGCACAGACGCGCCGGGAGATGCCCTGTGCAGTTATGTTCTGACTTGGTCTACGCGATAAGTCACTGTGTGTAGTTGAGCCAATACACACGGTGTATCCCGGATGTTATCGAGACCCTTGGTGGGGTAATGTTTCCTCCAGAGATAGGGAAGAAAACGCTACTGCATTTCATTCAGGAATCATACCTGAGCGTATGCTTGGAGCGTCTCATGGTACTTACCAATCGATAATGAAACACTTGAGAAACTAACAGATTCAAATGATGATGGGAAATCGACTCCAGACTGCTGATATGTAGCCAACTTGAAACAAAGAGGGGGGTAGAACGTGTTTATTGAAATTCCATCCGAATTCGCACTGGTAATAACAGATTTATGCTAGCTTCCGCGTTGAAACGTATCTGAAATACAAATCAGAGGTTTATACAATGGCAGGAAGTGCTGCAGAAGTAAAGTCGGAATCGGACAAGAAGGCCGAGGCTAGTTCTGAAACCGGACAGAAGATGTCCGCTATAGAGCTTGTCAGAGACCGACGTTCGATTCGGGAGTTCACTGGAGAACGACTCCCAGATGAACATTTGGAATTGATTCTCGATGCTGCTCGACATGCACCAAGTCCTGAGAATATGCTCATGGTTCGTTTCGTTGTGATTAGAGATGATCAGGAAACGAAGGAGTTCTTGGCTGACATAGCACAGGAGATGGCAGCTACCGCCTTCGGCGGTGCTCCGTTTGAGCTGACCTCAGGTCGTAATTGGTTCATAGCTGACCCATATCGCGCGGCGGTTTATGCGAGAATGAGAGACGGTGAGCTATTCCGTTACCCCGAGAAGAGTGACGCAGTGATAATAGTCTGTGCCAGTGAGTCCTGGCATGATGCTGGTTACATATATCCCAACGAGCTATTCGGCTCAGTTGTAGCAGGAATGGCTATGCAGAACATGTGGTTAGTGGCCACTGACCTTGGCTATGGTTGCGGTTACGAGGCACTGGTCTGTTCAGACCCACGTCATGCTCAGCTAATCCGTGACAGACTTGGAATACCACCAATATGGACTCCACTGACGGCATTCTGTATCGGTGTGAGAATCAGTCCCCGTGCTCTTGGTCCTTCCAGACCTCCGCTTGAGGGTTTGATGTACGAGGAGCGTTGGGGCAAACCGTACACACGCTTGGCGTTCAAGAAGGAGTGACCATCATGGAAGTAAGTTTCGAAGATGATACAATGAACAAGCTGAA
>JAUVHR010000107.1 GCA_030593165.1 Candidatus Thorarchaeota archaeon | reverse complement strand
ATCGTCACAGCCAGCAGCAATGACTGAGTGGAAGAGTAATGCCTCACCTGAAGAATGTCAAGACCAGAAGGAATAGTCAGATTCTCGGTTTCTTGATGAATCGGTGAGATGCCTGTGAAGTCCCCAAGATCAGACTCATTGGGAATAAGCGGATTCAGTACGTGTTGGACGGACCACCTTACGTCACAGAGACCATAACCATAGGCTGGGTCAGCTGGAGAGTAGTGATTGCCTTGACCACCGGCACCCTGAACCAATGCGGAGTAATCTAGCCAACCATTGGTGCTGCCCGAGGCTTGGCGGATGAGAGCCAAAACTCCAGCGACATGTGGTGATGCCATGCTTGTCCCACTTCGCGACATCCAAAGTGATGAGAGACTCCTAGACGCTGCACGGATGCTCACTCCAGGAGCGGCAATTGCAGGCATCGGAATGCCGTCGATTCTGGGACCACGACTTGAGCTCGAGCTAATGCCATGACTTGATTCGTCATACGATGAAACCACAATGCCAAGATCAGCGGTACCAGGTGAACTTATCGTCCTGAGTGATGTCACATGACTCGCAAAGGTGAGGGAAGCTCCAGTCCAGCTGTTGTCCCAGACAT
Organism: Candidatus Thorarchaeota archaeon; assembly: GCA_030593165.1. Taxonomy (GTDB): domain Archaea; phylum Asgardarchaeota; class Thorarchaeia; order Thorarchaeales; family Thorarchaeaceae; genus JAJRWI01. The sequence goes on along the minus strand of JAUVHR010000107.1, from coordinate 9,235 downwards.
ACGCATCAACCCAGACTGAACCACCACCCGCATTGTTCAAACCTACAGACCAAACTCCGGTTGTCCAGTTGTGATCATCTGTTGAGATCTGAATTATCACTCGATTGATATCTCGAATACTCGCATCTGCGAATACGTAGGCATTCAAGTCAGGAGAGGAAAGAATCCATGCAGTATCTAATCGACTGCTGATTTCCCCGAGGTCAACAGGGTCTCCACCCGGGGGGGTAAGTATCAGATGTTCGTCATCGTCTGTGCTATGCCATAGGACGTTGAGAAATGAATACAAGGGAGGATTGCTCACTGCAACTGAGACTCCCGCAGTGGTTCCTGAAGGAACCTCGAAGTAGGCATGCTTCGGCCGGCCGCCAAGATTCCCCGCGGCCAAAGTCGTCAAAGTCCCGTTCTTCCTTAGCGCCTCATTGACCGCTAGATCCTCAATGTCTGTACCATCAAGAAATCCCAAGTAACTTGAGAATGACATGTTGATAATGTCTGCATCGTGCTGAATTGCGAAATAGATGCCATCCAATACATCACTGGACTCGAGAGGACTTCTTATCACAATCAAGTCGGCACCGGGAGCCGCACCTACCATCGATGTGAAACCTGGTTGTCCGCCAAGGGCGGTGGATGCAACATGTGTTCCATGTCCGTGGTAGTCATTCACTAGGAGGGCATCTGTTGTAAGGTTGACTCCCCGAACGTAGACTGCGTTATTCTCTTGGTCGTAAAGATAGGACACCTTGGATTCGCCAAGTATGACCACATCTTCATCAGGCAGAGAAATCAAACCATCATCATTGGAGTCGATACCGCCAAGCCATTGATCGCCCCCTTCATAGTTGAAACGTTGATTATCATCAGCATCAATGTAGAGGTAGTCCGTTGCAAGCTGAATCTCGGACGGATCGCTGGACTCTATGCTTCTTATCGGACCCTCCCCTGAATCTGCTATCGCGTCCCCGTCAAGATCTGCATAGAATTCGTTTACGCTCTCTATGACGTCAATCGACCCGCTGCTCTGACGCCAAAAGCTTGGGTGGAGCCATTGAACTCCCGTGTCAAGAATAGCGATTGTGACTCCTGACCCGTTTATTGCGGAGCCATCCTTCTCAAGATTCGCCCACACATCAGGTGCACCAATAGCAGGAACAGAAGAGGTCAGAGATGGAAAGAACTTCTTCGAACCAGATGTCGCGCGCAGAAGACCCAGGTCTCCAAGACGATTCAGTGAATCGAGGGTGGTGATTTCCGCAGAGTAGACACGACCAACATGGACAACTGATGATGATTGGCGCGCGAATCTTACCCCGAGCGATTCTACCAATGCGATGTCAGTTCTTGAGAGCTCGCTATTGAACTCTAGTATTGTACGCACCATTGCCGTACTCGCAAGAACATTTCCTGATTTGAGAACTGAGAGCTCCATTTTCAATTGCGACTCGATCATCAGACCTGTCTCTGCCCCAACCAAATCGAAACTGGCTGTCGATGAGGTTCGGACTACTCCAATAGTTGGCAATAATAGTGAGGTCAGGATGATTGTAAGAATCAGGTAGTGCTTGAGCATCATGGAATCCTCTCTGTTCGTTCTCTGGCGTTCCCTATTGAGTACTGATATGCTTTTTCCTGTGCGTTGGTATTGAAGATTCCTAATGAAATAGCCGTGGTCGATTCCAGCGATTAGATGAGATTCAAGGGAGTCACACACTAGCTAGTCTAATAAGTTCCCTCTGCGTGCGGAAGAACATCCAGTTGAATTGGTTTCGACTGCAAGCACCTTGTGAAAACCAAAGAGTCGAGAAAAGTGAACGCGTCAAAGAGAGGAGATGTCCCTCCGGAATTCTCGCATCTTATCAAGAGAGAGTCAATTCCATGGAAGGATCTAATCAAAGACGCGAAAGAACGTATGAAGGAAGATGCGAAATACTTCAAGGCATTCACTGATGCAGCTATCGACCTAGCAACAAAGGAGAGCTTGAAGGAGAATCCGGACCCAGCCTTGATTATTCTGGGGATGGAGGCTTGTATTGGCAGGGGGCGATTTGCCGAGTGTCTCTTCATCTCAACTGGATCTGAGGAAATTGATGTACTCAGCCTTAGAGCGATTGCTTTGTTCACTCTATCAGATGCCAAAAGCCTGAGAGAAGTACTCCATAAGCTGGAATCAGTGATTGATGAACAATCCTCGCCCAGCGACCAAGTCCGCTTGAGTAGTGTGAAGGTCCTCCTTGGAGCGGTGGAGAGGGATACAAGCGTAATAATGTGCGTTATGGAACTTGACAATCTACTAGAGGCATACCCTGAGCAAATTGAAGAACCATTGTCTGAAACCATTTTCACTCTTTACGTAGTGGGCGTCTTGCTCACTGAAGTTGGTCAAGGTCAGCGAGCTCTTAGGATTGCGGACGTTATAGCAGAAATGGCGCACTCCTTGGAACGCCGGACAGCTCTTGTTCTATCTGAAAATCTCAGAGGACGTATCTCGGGGACCCAAGGAAACTTCGTGCAGTCCGAGGTGCACTTCAAGCGCGTACTGGAAATCAGCGATGACCTATCATCCAACGTAGGCCTTGGCATGGCAGCAAACAATCTTAGTCAATTGATGTTGTACAATCTCAGACTTGAGGAGGCTTATGAATACCTACAATCCGCCTACGAATTGCTGGAGATGGGCGCACATCGGATTGTGATACTCAGTAACTTAGGAGAGATATCCACTCTACTAGGACGTTATGATGAGGGAGAGAAGCACCTCCAGCAGGCCCTGAAACTGGACGCGAAAATAGGTGTGGGATATATAGAGCCTTATACTTGGATGGTAATTCTGCTCAGTCGCACTGGCAGATTGAGAGAGGCAAAGAAAATCCTTGGGCAGGCAAGGAAGCTTGTTGAGTCGACAGAAAAGCCCAAGGACAGAGCAGCATTCTTTCACGCCAAAGGAGTTCTCGAAGCCTGCGAGGGAAAGATCGCAGAGTCATACTCATCGATGACAGAGGCACTCAAAGTCGCAAAAGAGAACGATTTGATAGAATGGTTAGTTCGTTCAGTCCTTGACATTGTCAGGACGTACTTGAACGCATTCAGTGACTCTGGGGATTCAAAGTACCTATCGAATGCTGCATACCATCTTGATGATCTAATCCAGATTGCAGAGGAACAGGGTCTGAAAGCTCTCTATGCTGAAACACTCTTGCTAAGGAGTGACATACGAAGTCACGGAGGGCGATTGTTGGAGGCCAAGGGTGATTTGGAGCGAGTCGTAGGAATCGCGACGTTTCTTGAGAACTCACGTCTTGAAAGGGAGGCTAAGGCCAAGCTTCTAGCGCTGACGGCAGATGTCCCCGAAATTCCAGGTCTCAATGAAGCAGGCAGAACTATGGATAGAGTCGCAGGATTCCGACCTACTGGACCCTTGAAGGATGTCCCCAGACCTATTCTCCACTCACTCCTCGCTTTGAATCGGGCCTCAGGATTACCAGAGTTTGTTCATGCTTTCGATGCAAGGCTTGAGATGGATAGTTCATTACTCAGTGCATTCATCTCTGCCATCACGGCATTCTCTGGAGACATGATGGGTGATAGTGGCCTAATTAGGTCCATCAACCATGAGGGCTTCACTCTCATGATGGAGCATACACATTCTCGAATTGTTACGCTAATTGCGAATCAAGAAACCTTTGATATCCGATATCGGCTTCATGAATTTGCACGCAGGTTTGAGAAAATATTTCCGCAGAGTGTGGATAGCGTTGCTACAGCAGACTACGTAGGTGCGGAGGATTTACTTGAGTCTATCTTCCGCGAGTAAACAGACATTCTTGACATGTGTGGGGACCAAGAGAAAGAACAATCGGGGATACTACCTCGACCATATCATTTCAATCTTCTCGCAAGCATTCAACATTAGCTGAGCTTATATCAGAATCGAAACCTCCTGAATCAAAGGAAGCAAGTGGATGACAACATCCGAGGAGATACTGGAAGTACTGGCCATTGGTGAGAACCGCGTCACTGAATTCAAGAGGCGGCTGACAAAAGCTGATCTGAAGCGCGAGAGACGTCAGAAGCTCGTGACACGAATCCGCTTCATGACATGTGAGAGTCCATTTGAAGGCACCTTCCTTATCGGAATTGAAGACATCAATGGGGAGGAGTGGAGAGTCTTTGGTCTTACTGAGGAAGCCCTGATAGCATCAGAGAGCATCCTGGTCAAGATATGTGAAGAGGCTGAGGTTGAGATAATCGAGGAAAACCATGTTGAAACTGAGCAAGGTCTTGTCGGAATATTCGTCCTCAAGAGAACTGAAACTCCTGAGATTAAGGAAACATGTTCGATCAATGTGGCAGGAAGAGTCAACTCAGGAAAGTCCACTCTTATAGGCGCACTTGTTACAGGTGTACCGGATGATGGCAGTGGCCGTGCAAGGTCGTTCCTGCTCACACACCCTCAAGAAATCACGAGAGGACAGACAGCTGACATTCATCTCGCGTTCATGGGCTATGCAGAAGAGGGTGAACATATCCATTTGGAGAATCCCCTGAGCAAGGAAGAGACAGGCCGGGTCCTAGATCGGTCAGCCAAGATTGTCACATTCTTCGATGCACCAGGCCACAAGGAATACGCCAAAACCATGATTAGAAGCATCCTCGGAGCTGACGCGCAATATGGCATGATTCTCGTGCCTGCACCTGAAGAGGCAAACCTTGTACGAGCAGAGGAGCAGAAATCTGGATTAAGACGTTTGGATGACATCACGCGTGAACACCTGATACTCATGTCAAGCCAAGAAGCACCTTTCATCATAATAATATCAAAGATTGACAAAGCAAGTCCAGAGGACCTTGAACTTGTAGAGGAAACAGTCCGAAACACATTGAAGGAGATTGGGAGGATACCAGTTTCTATTGCCGCACTGCATGACACCCCCCCTGTGATAAAGGAGATTTCACACGGCGTGGTTGTTCCCATTCTAAGATTTGCTGCTACCGAGGAAACCAGTCTGGATTTGTTGACTGAGTTGCTCAGACAGTTGCCATCAGATGAGAATGAGCTAAACATGGAAAAACCCGCCAGAGCTTACATTGACAAGGTCTACAGAGGAATCAGAGGGACTAATGTCGTAATCACTGGCACGGTAAAGACCGGGGTGTTCAAGAAAGGGCAGACTGTCATGATTGGACCTGATACTAAGAGCGGATTCAATGAGGGTCGGCTCTTCTCAATTGAAGTCTTCAAGAAACGCGTGGGCAGAGTACAGGCGCGATCGCTATTCGGATTCGACGTGAAAGACATAGACAAACATAGCGTCCGCAGGGGACAAGTAGTAGCTGACACTGATGATAGTATAGTCAGCTGTCGAGTTTTCGAGGCCAACATCGTTGTGACAAGACATCCCACTAGGATTTCGGTAGGCTACACCCCCGTGTTCCAATGTCAGACCATCCAGCAGGCGGTTGTTCTTCGGAACATATATGATGCGGACTATCTCAGTGTTGGAGACTTCGCCAGAGTACAGCTAGAATTCATGAACAGACCAGAGGCGATTGTGATAGGCGACAAGATTGTACTGAGAGAAGCAAACACCCGTGCGATAGGAACGATTGTAGAGATTGTAAGTTAGAATACGAACTATTGCGATGTGTTATGGGGTCTTTGTGATAAACTCATCTTTGTCGTACAAGGGCAGGAGTATGGTCCTCGTTGGGATTGTCTTCATGATAACATCAAGGACTTCGTCGTTTCGTAGAAGTGTGCATCCAAGAAATTCGTACTCGAATTTGTCAAGACGTATGTTTACACCACGTCGAGGAATCTGAGTAAGCAGTAGTACGATCTTAAAGTTACCACGCGGAAGCTGGTTCAGAATCCCCCGCTTCATGTCGGGTTCTAGCTCCTCCTCCAGTTGACGAGTCATGATGCCCCGTTCCATGAAGTTGTAACGAATCCGTTCAAAATCGCCTGAAGAGCTTTTCTTGGGACGAATGAATGAGATAGAATAACCAAGCCGTTTAAGGGAGTTGTAACCGATGAGTGTTCTGTAGAGTGGTGGACTGATTGGTTCGAGTTCGACTTTTCTGAGCTCTATGATTTCTCCATTGTGGCGCACTTTTAGGTTCAATCTATCACTCTCCAGTGTGTATTGTACGTAAGCTGAATAAAAGGTTCTGAGAAATATGACCGCGAATGCCAAATAAACTCGTGCTAAATAGCATTTTCTGCTCGCAGCAATTCCTGTTTCTTCTCAAGTCCGAAGCCATAACCGCCTAAACCGGAAGAGGAAACAACTCGATGGCATGGAACCAAAGGTGCGAACCGATTGGTTGCCATTACATTGCCTACGAACCTAGCTGCACCTGGAACACCAGCACGTCTGGCGAGCTCACCATAGGTAACTGTTTCACCAAGGGTAACCCTAAGCAGTGCATTGATCACCTTGAGTTGCTTCGTGGTTAGATCGGAGAAATCGAACCGTATATCCTCTATGTCAACCGAAGAACCTTCCATCATAGTGAAGACTGTTTCAAGTACCGAACGATACTCCTCGTGGTCGTCGCGTTTCAGGCCCGTACCTTTCACAGCATTAAGAGCTTCGCGAAGAGTGTCTCTTGGAATGGAAGTTGCATAGAGCCCTTCAGTTGTGAAGACTCCAGCAACGTGTTTCCTACCTACTTTGAGCACTGCTACAGTGCGTTGTTCATCATCCGGCAACGGATTCCACCTCATAGACAGTCGCAAGTCTTCACAACGAGCCCAAGGATTGAACTCAATTCTGGGTCGCTCTTCTTTGAACCCATCTGCGACCATCCACCATCATCATTCTGTGTCCTTACAACTAGTCCCACACCCTTTCTAATGACCTCGGTTTCAAGGTCTGAAATAGGACGACCAACAGATGTCAGATCAACCATATCATATGGGGATTCGTTTTCTAGCGATTTCATCAGGTGTTGGAAGAGCGCTGCTCGACCGTCTCTCAAGACTCTATGGTCTTCACTAACGCCTACTGCTCTGAGGGCACAGAGTATGTTACCTGTAGCCAAGGGATCGGATTCATCCTGACCCTCGAAGTCTGGCCAATGGCCACACTCATGTTGTCGATAGATTAGGAAGTCTCGGGCCCGCCGCAAACGATCCTCCTCTTTGTACTCGATTGAACACAATGCCTCCAAAGCTTTAGCGGTCAGCCATGTGATACTTTTTCCAACAGGGTACCACTCCCGTCCTGTAGATGCGCCCCACTTATCCTCGATGTGAGGGTCAAGATTAAGGGTTTCAGAGAATCCGCCGTCCCCTTTTTGGCGGGACACCAAGAAGCCAGCCATTTTTCCCACCAAGGTCGGGTGCTGCTCGCGGTACTTGGCGACAAGAAGAAGAATCTCAGCTGTTTCCTTTACACTACTTGGATTTTCCCTGTTAAGGTCAAAGGGAACACCGCCCTCTTCATTCAGGATTCCTTCGAGGTCTGTCAGAATCTGTGATCTTTGATCATCAGAAACGTTGTACCCCGCAGCAATCATTCTCAGCATATCTGATATTCTACCATTTTCCATAATATATTTCAAAACATCATACTGGAGTTCAGCGTCTGGCATTGAAGTATGAAACCTCCTGTTTCATGGACGAATCGTGAATTTGAGATTAGATTTTACAAAACCCAGCAAGTAATTCAGCCCTTGTAACTGCCTGATTACATATTGGAGCAGTTCAACTTAAAGGTTTTTCAGAGAGGAGAGAGAACTAGTCCTCGGATTCGAAGTGCTCAAGAATCGCTTTTCTGCGTTCTCTGCGTTCGTCCCCAGACATCTCATCTTTTGGGTTGTCTGTTCCCTCAACTACCACGATTTTCTCTCGTGGACTGTGTTTCACTCTATACTCAACCTTGTACTCAGGGGATGAACCAATCCTCTTCTCGTGTCCGCATTCACGGCACTTGAGCACTGGCTTCTTTCCTTCCTTGCGTTTCGGAAGCATCAACGCGCCACATTTCTCACAGAATTCCACGGCAGTTCCCCCATATCGGAGTGGTCTTCGTGCTCGACTACTATTTTCATTTAAACATGCCGTTTTGTCTCCTTTATCGTGTTTGGAGTAGAACAAGGCGGTCATTTCCGCAGAATCGCACCAAACACACTTAGAAACACTTATGATACACCCTGATTGCGAGCGCCCATGACCCATACCTTTGGGAGGCAAAAACATTGGTCAGAGTAGTCCCGTTCAAGGCGTATCGATATGATGAGATGAAGGTGGGAAACCTTGCTCAAGTTGTGACTCCACCCTATGACATTATCAAGGGTGCGAAAGTCGACCGATTGCAGTCATTGTCCGAATTCAATATGGCCTGGATAATCAAAAACAAGCCAAGCGATGGCGACACTGAGTCAAGCAATCAATACACACGAGCACGTGAGCATCTCCATAAGTGGGTTGCTGAGGGTGTTCTGAAGCAAGACGAAGAAGACAGTTTCTATGTCTATGGTCAAGACTTTGAAGTGGGCGGGAAGAAGCTCTTCAGATTCGGCTTCATTGGTCTAATTAAGCTACAGGAGTTTGCCAGTAGTGATGATAAGAAAGAATCCTTCGCTGGTGTTCTTCAACACGAGGAGACCCTTCCGAAAGACATTGTTGACCGATTGAGCCTCTGCAAGGCGTGCATGACGAACTTCGGCCAGATTTTCGTAATCTACCCTGATAAGAAGGGGGAGGTTAATGTGGTTCTCAAGAAGTACATGGAATCGCAGCCAATTGCAGACATGACAGATGAAGATGGCGTTCGTCACAGAGTCTGGATGATAGACGACGTTACGGATACCAGGAAGATAACTGAATTGATGGCCAGCAAATATGTGATTATTGCAGACGGCCATCATAGGTACAAGACTGCACTTGCCCTCTCTCGTGAGAACCCTGAACTCGGAAGTGCGAAGTACAGAATGATGACTTTCGTCAACATCTCAAATCCAGGTCTTGTAGTTCTGCCGACTCATCGGCTCATCCACAACCTAGAGGACTTCTCGAAAGATAGGCTTCTACTTAGAATCAGGGAGTACTTCGATGTGAGCGAGTTCGAGTCCAATGAAGACATGTTCCATCTCATGGAAAAAGAGTTCACTGCTGGTAGGCATGCTTTCGGACTATTCATGGATGATGGTAAGTTCTACGCACTTGCCTTGAGGAATACGCAGATCATTGAAGAAGTCCTGCCTGACAAATCCGCTGAACATAGGA
>JAUVHR010000108.1 GCA_030593165.1 Candidatus Thorarchaeota archaeon | reverse complement strand
ACCTAGAGAACTGCCATGTTTCTTCCGTCTGCCCATCATATATTCCATCCCAACAGAAGACTAGACTCCCATTCTCTGGTATGTCATACCAATCTATAGTTGGGCCACCTGAGGACGACTGGGCCATGGAGTATTTAGAATGTGTATCCCTTACAGTAGCATCTCCTGTCAATCCTAATCCAACGAATAGTAGAATCAGACTGACGACTAGAAATCTTCTCATCTCTCACTCCTGACAATGAATGCAACTTGCACGAATATCAAGATATGTTTCGACGCGATAATGATTAGAGAGATTACATTGAGTTTGATATGAGCTTCTAATCATCAATACTCATCATCATAGATGTCTTCAGTATCTCTTTCAGGATATTCATCTTCTTCAGGAACTGCTGATGGATTCCTACGTTTCCAAGTTTCAACCATTGCGTCAATATACTGTCTTGTCTTCTTCTTCGAATATAAGTCGAAATCATGCAAGACGAACTCTACAGTCTTCTTTTCTGTCTGAATCACGAGGATATCATTATACTTGCCAGTGAAACCCGGAGTCTTCCTCCCGTGAATACTCTCTATGTCTTCCCAACGATAGACGAAACGTATCAAGAATACTTTGTATATCACACCTTCCTCATCGAATTCAATATACCACCTATCACGGAGCAATGCTCCAATACACCATAGGTAGAAGCAACCCAATAAGATACACACTAGACCAAGTACCGTGTCTTGTGCATCAGGATACCACAGGCCAACGATTCTGGACACTACAAAAGCGAATATGATGAGAGGGCAACATGTGACAACATTGTAGACTGCATTACCTTCAGTCCTTTGTAGTCGTGTTATTTCCATACTAGTATCTCATAGTTGAACTTCCACTTCTATCTTTTGCATTAAATCTCATCATCATAGATGCCTTCCGGATCAATTTCATCGTCACTATGGTCTTGAACTACTCGGGATGCTGAGGGATTTGCCTGTAACCACGTCTCGATAACCCCCTCGATGAACTGCACTGTCTCTTTCTTGGATGTTAGACCGTAGTCATGAAGAAAGAACTCGAGAGTAATATCAGGTGTTTCAACAACAAGCTTGTCGTTATATCCACCTATGAAGGCAGCACTCTTCTTGCTGTAGACACGTACAACTTCTGTCCAATGATAGTAGGAACGTATCAAGAATACGTGGTACGTCAATCCCTCACTGTCATACTCAAGAAACCATCGACCTTGAACGAGCCTACCAATAATCCACAGATAGAAAACAGCCATTGGGAAGAGTAAGAGAACAAAGACTGTATCTGCTGCTTCAGGAAACCACAGCCCTACTACTCTGGACACAACAAATGCGAATATGATAAGGGGCACACAAGAGAGGCAATCATACCACGCGTTACCATCAGTTCTCTGAAGTCGTACTAGTTCCATATTAGAATACTTGACTTCGCTATCACTTCTATCTTTTGTATCGAATACCGTCGATTCAATTCTTCCTGAACACGTAAATGGCCCAGTTCAGAGTATCTCGACCCCAACGCAAGTACATCTCCTTGCTTTGTTCCATCTTCTCAACAAGATACGCATTATTCTCGTCATCAGGATTGTTCCTGATGTATTCATTCACCGCATTCCATTGAAGGGTCTCATAGTTGTCCCAGTCATCCAAGTTAGATGCAATTGTGTAGATACATGTGAGTCCTTCTTCCTCACCAAATCGAACATTGTCAGAGTGGAAACCAAAAGAGTCCCGAGTCATTTCATCAGCTTTGAGATATTCTTCGCTCGGTTCTTTTAACCAGAATGGCTCCCCAACGACAACAAGACCTCCAGACTTCGTCACCTCCTTTAGTTTTCGAAGTGTTCCCCGATGACCTTCAAAGATCCAACTAGCACCTAGACACATTGTTAGGTCAAATGACGCACTAATCTTCGATACATACTCTGCTCCTTCCATCTCAACAAACTCTAAGGTTGCATTGGGATCACGTGCTTGGTGCTTCTCACGAGAATCGCGGATGAAGTAGGGTGAGATATCTACACCAATTCCTGAAACATCATACAACTCAGCTAATCTGATTAACAGCTCTCCTTTCCCACACGCAACATCAAGAACCTGAGCGGACTTTGGGAGATTAAGAAGTTGACAGAGTCGATCAATCTTCTCCTCACTCATAGGATTGCAGATTATGTGGTGTTTGTGGGTGATGTCAAAATACTTCCATTTGTCCATTCGATTTCACACTCAACTTATTGTAGACTATTAGTACTCAGGCATTGATAGAGGCTTATGCACTCCGGAATCGTAGAGACACCAAGAGCCATCACTATCGATAGCACTACAGATTCCACCAAGAAAAGGCTCCCTGTCTTCGTATCCTACTGGTCTTTGAAGTAGGATGCGCTTGATTGCCATAAGGGCGAGGTCATGGGTGATATGGACATGTATCGCTGGGCCACTCTCTTTCGACAGTCTTCCCAGAGTGTCTTCTATGAGTTTCACCCTGTAATCTTCAAAGTCCTCAATCATGTCCCCAAAGAGGCCATCTGCCCATCGGTTTACAAAGTCTGTCACATTCTTGCCATCTGGTTGGAGTGCATCCCATACCTTATCATTGGCAATCTCAGGTGCCACGAGTATAGCAAGTGGTTCAAACTCAGTCACTTCTCCTCCAGCTTCCCGAGTGCCATTCGCCATCTCCTCAGCAGTCTGATAGCATCGGGGCACAAAGCTGAAGAAGAATCTAGCCGGATTCTCAATAGGGAGTCTTTTTCCCATCTCAAAAGACATCTGTTTTCCAATATCAGTAAGCTCTGTGCTAAACTGTGCTGAATGGTCGCTGATGATTGCACGGTGGGAATGTCGAAGAAGTAGCATGATGCGATTATCGGGCGATTGCTGACCCACCCAGTGCACAAGACCTCTAGCACTTGTGAGCCAGTCTGTTGTGTCCCACTCGCTGTTAGCACTCATTGCAATTCCTCCAATTACCCTTCAGGTTCAACAAAGCTAAGAAGTACTCTTCGGTCTATGACCGTAGTCGGAGTCCACATCGTTGCAGCGATGATGCAGATTGTTAGAACACGTGTTCCAAGAAGAACATGAATATATGAGGGAAGCGCCAGACTCGACTCATTCATTCCCAAAGGATGACTGTGCATTGAGAAGGCGGAATCGTGGACGTGAACACTGTGGAACGATAGACTATGACTACGTTTCAGGAATCTACGACGAGGTCCGCCAAGGCGACCCAGAGATGATTCATCAGATGTTGATTGAGTCAAAGATACGCCCGGATTCTCTTGTACTGGATGTGGGCTGCGGCACTGGCAACAACACCTTGCTTTTCACGAAGGCAACCAAAACACGAGTGGTTGGCGTCGATCTGTCCCAAGGCATGCTTGACAAGGCAAAGGAGAAGTTGCAGTATGCCAGTTTTATTCACTGTCCTGCAGATAGGTTATCCTTCAAGGACGGCGCGTTCGATATGGTCTACTTGACTGAGGTAATCCATCATCTCTCGGATGTTGAGTCAACCATCAAAGAGACCTTCAGAGTTCTGAAAGAATCAGGGACTACTTGCATTGTAACTCAGTCTCACAAACAGATCAAGGGACGGATGACATCACGATTCTTTCCCGCTACAATCGCAGTGGACCAGGCGAGATATCCCGCCATAAAGGAGATTGAAAAAATCTTGAGGCAATCGGGATACAAGACCGTATGGTCCACGAAAAGAGAGTTCGCACCCGCACCTCTGGGTGAGGATTATTATGATACTGTATCACGCAAGGGCTTCTCGATGCTCCACAAGATCAGTGATGAAGACTGGTCCGAAGGCCTGCGTGATCTAAGAACCGCTCTTGACAGTGGCAAAGAACTGTCCTATTCTGCAGAGTACACCTTTGTATGGGGCGCTGTCACTAAACGACCTTGATTTGCATCGTGCACTCACTCTCGACTTCAAACCGAAACAAGACGCGTACAATAATCGTAGTGGTGCCCGGTTTCAGGGCTTTGAAGAGCCACTTGCATCGTTCAGCATCTCCACCAGTCCAGCCTGGTTTCATTCTCTCTGGGTGGAGGTACTCTGCTTCGGTTGATTCATGTGAGATAATGGTCTTGTCCCCAATCTCGAACTCCGCGTCCTCTCCCACTGAGCCGTGTCTATGAAAACCGTAATAGAATACGTCGTCCACTTTCACTTCAATCGGGCCAGTTTCTTTGCACTCTATTCGGAATGGTTCGTCTTTCTCGGGTTTCATCGTTCTACTCTCCAAGCCTCTGAGCTAACGACTTCTGTGACTTCATGAACTTGTAGACGAGGATCCCAACTATCACGAATAGCGTACTACCCAGTGCAACAGTCAATATGGTCGTGAACTGTATCTCGGGTGCAAGCACGGTTGGCATTCCAGGGTACCAGTGAACGAAGAAGACGTCCATTATGACATTGCCAAGCGTTGAATACATAATCCTGAGAGAACTCATCGTGCCATTGTCCTTCTCATAGAGCAGCTCCTGATAGTAGTCAATGGTCTGACCCTCTGAAGGGAATGATGTAGAAACCTTGACTCCCCATTTCTCAGGAGTGTTTACGATGGTGATGCCGATGATTGATTCATTGTAGGCCCCGGACAATAGATCCCAGTCCCCAACAGGAATAAACAGAAGCGTAAAGTTCGTCCAGATAGTCGTTGAATCATTTTCTCTCGTGAGCGTGCATAGTCCAATGGGTACGTCAACAATGGAGGAAAATTCCTCGGGGATTGTCCCAAGCCGAATGACATTGGCTATGACCTTACTACCCTCCTCAAGTTGTGACAGGAATGGAAGCACAGCTGTGAAAGCAACCGCCTGAGCTGGATCGACTACCTTCCTCTGTAGTGCGTAGGTGAAGGTCTCTCCGGTTTCGACTCCCCATTGCAGGTTGTGATTCGTCTGGGCTGCAACTGGAGCGATAAGCATCAGCGCTATCAGAGATAGGCCAACTATAGTGATGGGAATTCGCTTCATCAAATCACGTTCCATTCTGGATTACTCTTTGCTCGTCTAATCCTGATAAAGAATCTGCTGTCTACTGTCTAGACAGGCACTCGACTCTTGCGGTCCTTGTACAGAATCACCACTAGGGCTGCAACCGATATGCTAACTCCTACACCAACGAGTACATTCTCGATTGGGAGAATGGTATCTGGGGTCTCCAGCCCGGGTGTCCATTTGACGAACAGGATATCCATCATGACAGTGCCAAACTCGACGTAGATGCCCATTTTACTCATTGAGCCGTTTATCTTGAAGTACCTCATATCCCAGTTGAAATTCACTCTGAATATGCCAATCAAGAACGATGCGCTCATAACTGTGCCCCACTCTTCCTCAGTGTCTATGAGGGTCATATCCATATCATCAGAATCAGTGAAGTTCGCGAGCTGAGTTCTCAGACTCCAGTCACCACTAAGAGTCACTATCATCTGCATACCTTCCATAATAACCGTTGAGTCATTTGCCCGTATCAGCGTACAGTTCGAGCTTGGTATATCATATGTCGAATTGATCTGGTCGGGTATCGTGTCCAGATGAGTGACTCTTGCAATTACCTTCTGTCCCTCGTCAACTTCTGTCAAAAATGGTGCATAATCCCCGAACATTCCTCCAAATGATTCGTCCATGGTCTTCTTCTGAATGAAGTAGATCATCTCATCGCCGACCTCCACACCCCACTCTAGACTGTGGTTTGACTGCGCAGAGGCAATGGCCGGCGTATTGCCCAACAAGATTGCGAACACAAACAGAAGTCGGAGTAATTGAGACATTTCGTTCGCTGAATAAATGCAGTTGAGTCCATTTAGCCTTCCGTATTCACGAAACGAAGTGAACCGTCACCTTTTTCGGAGTATCACCAGTCTTTGCAGTGAGTCCAATGTCATCTGATGAAAGCACACTTGAAGAAGTGGAGGCACATTTGCGACAGAATCCAAATGATGCGTCAGCTTGGAATCTGAAGGGTGTACTCTTGGCCAGAATGGAACGTTTTGGAGCGGCTCTTAGAGCACTTGACCGAGCTATTCGTATCGATTCCAAACTGGCGGAGGCCCACACAAACCGAGGGAGGGTCCTTATGGCACTCGGGGATGACAAGGCACAGGAGGCACTGCGGTCCTTTGATAGAGCGCTCAAACTGGCACCAGATAACCTGACCGCCCTAATAGACAAAGCACGAGTTTTGAAGGCACTTCGGCGAAGAAAGGAGGAATTCGTGTGCTTGATGAAGATCTGCAAACTGGCTCCTGAGAAATGGGAGGCTTTTGTGCGTCTAGGTGACATCCTCCTTGAACAGCGTCAGTTCAAAACGGCCATTGAGAGCTATGATCGCGCACTGAAAATCAATGACGACTTGGTCCCGGCATATATGCATCGGGCTTTCGCTCTGGCAATGCTTGAGAAGTGGAAGGAAGCCATCAGATCTGCTGAGACCGCAACAAAATTGGCACCTGAGGATGTTGAAGCATGGAGGATTCTTGCTGAGGTAAACCTGCGTGCAAGCAAGTACAAGTCTGCAAAGAAGGCCTTGAAGAAAGCCTCTGAGATTGACCCGGAAGATGCTGGGATTGAGTACACACTTGGGGTTGTCGAGTACGAACAGGGACATCTTCGCGAAGCTCTGAAATACTTCCGTAGAGCCCTCATCAGAAGGAAAGACTACAGTGCCGCTCTAAGAAACATGGCCTTTGTACTAATGAAGCTAGAAGAGTGGAAGGAAGCAGCAGTGACGTTTGAACAGCTTACTTCCATTGTCCGCAACGAACCTGACTTCTTTGATGCTTTGGCTATCGCCTATGCGAGAATGGACGATTTTTGCAGTGCAGCTGATTCATGGGAAAAAGCACGAAAGCTCTACAAGAAGAAGGACGATCCTCGCGAGGCGAAGAGAGTGACGGATCTGGGAAGAGCAGCTCGAATAAACTGCTCAAAACAGAAGAAGGCCGCAAAGGCCCAGAGAGAACACGAGAAGTCCACAAGGTCCTTCGATGATAGACATGAGATTCGTAGGAAGAAGGGACGTCGCAAAAAACGATAGGCATTCAACCCCCAATTGTTTATTTGATTTCATTTTGACTAGATAATTGAATCATAGTTTGGTTCACAATCCTGGAGGATTTAGTTTTGGAAGTAAGAAAGAGAAGTGGGTCAACGGAAATTTACATGCCTGAGAAAATCGTCGTCAGTGCAGTCAAGAATGGCTGTCCATACGAGGTTGCCAAGGATATAGCAAGTGCTCTGTCTTCACGTACAGAGAGTGTTATTGAGAGTTCTGAGATACGTTCGTTTGTATTATCCGAACTCCGGTCACGAGGTGCTTCATCAGCTGCTGACTCATGGGAATCGTACGACACGTCAAGCAAGAGCTCAAGCTAGCTCAAAGCTATAGTGAATATTGTGCGAAGTGCACTCAGTTTTCTTGGGGTGCGCTTCAACCTTTCTTTTTCAGTCATCATGACAGAGATGAACACACCACAATCCTCAAACCATATTGTATGTGTCACATAGAGTATGCCATTGGAAACTCCGCCCATTCGATATGCAACACGCGACAAGGATGGGAACCTAGAGTCGCCGTTCCCTGTCGATCCAGCTGAACTGACTCGTTCCACACGGGAGTCCGTCTGCCAGGTCAAAGATGGGGTGCACTACAGGAAGTACACCAGATTCTACGCTGTTGGAGTGTATGGCGGAATCGCCACAGCCTATTCGGTTGGCTGTAACTTCAGGTGTGTTTTCTGTTGGGTAGACTGGTCACGTGATTGGCCAGAGCGTTATGGTGAATTCTACTCTCCCAGTGACGTATATACGAAACTCAGGGACATTATGAAGGTTCAAGGTCTGCGACGAGCACGAGTAAGCGGCGCTGAGCCCACACTCTGCCCTGACCACCTCTGCGCCATTCTGGACTTGGCTCACCAAGACGCCTCAGATTTCGACCTCTTTGTCATCGAAACAAACGGAGTTGTCATTGCCACAGAATCAGGTCTGGCGGAACGTCTTGCCCAGTTTGCCTCGCGTGACTCAAGTGATGGTACAGTTGGTCATGTGCGGCTTTCGATACGGGGTGCACTACCTGAGGCCTTCGAAGAGAAGACCGGATGCAGTGCTGAGTTCATGGATTTGCCCTTTGTCGCAGCTGAGAGACTGTGGGATGCAGGTGCATCATTCCATGTTGCAGTCGTTGTTGACCCGAGATTCACATCTGAGGCGGAAAAGGCTGAGACCTACTCGCGCCTTTCTGCAATTGACCCATCCATCCGAAAACGTGTTGAGGAGGAGTTCTTGGACCCATACCCGCATGCACTCGTGCGGTTAAGAGCAGTTGGCCGCGAAGATGTGACTGGAACTGAACCATCCTCAAAGGAACGAAGCGCAGCAAGCTCTATGCCCGCCGACTAACACGTGGTTCGCTGGCACAACGTTTCTAGCCCTCGTCAAAGAGTAGGGATTTTATCAAGTAGTCAACACCGAATCTTCCTTCAGTCTGGTCCATATACCATGGCACCTTGAAGCCAAACGACTCTACAATCGCTTCAACTGACTTGCCCTCAGAGTACAGTTCCTTTGCTCTTTCTTGAACTTCCCGTAGGTGGTCGATGCGAATCTGGATGTGGTCATTTGGATCTGGTATTGGCCCTCTATGGCCATCGAACAGAACTTCGACATCTAGATTCTGAATTTTCTCCATTGATGAGATGACCTGTGGGACATTCTCTTCATCCATTGCAATCGTCTTCTTGGAGGGAAGTGGGACACCATCAGCGGAGAAGAACCAGCGGCGACTCTCTTCGTAGAAACCAACCATCCCTTCCTTACAGTGTCCGGGCAGTGAAATCACTTGAAAGGTGAGGTCTCCAACCGTGAACGCGTCAGGCATAACTTCGACATTCTTGACCGGTGGGATGTTTCCCCAGACATAGTTGAAGAACTCGTTGTGCACTGGAGGAGTATTGAGAGTCTGAACTGCGAACGAGGGCGCGATGATAGAAGCGAACTTCGAGAGAGCTGCACAGCCCCCAACATGGTCCTCATGAGTATGGGTCACATACACCGTATCAACCGGACCGCGTTCTGCGAACTGCGCAATCTCTGTCTGAGCATTCGCACAACCCGCATCAAAGGAGCTCCTACCAATAAGATATGAATAGACCCACATGATGGCGTTGCCTCCCATTTCAGTTGCGGTCTTAACACCTGTCACCTGGTCATCATATCTCGCAATTTCAATCATTACGCGATACTCACATCGGCACCAATTGACTTCTTCGGTTCCCGTGAGGGTATGCGGCAGCTTCAAAAAACTTGGACATTGTTGGGCAATGAATTCTAGGTCCTTATATAGTCAGGATGGGAATTATGAGTTGTAGTGCAGGTTCAGGACAAGAACCAAGTCCACGAGCCCGTTCTACAGTCGCCGCCAGTTGGACGGAGACACAAAACGCCTGTGGAGAGGTCGTAAGACGTTGTAGATCATCGATCTGTGATGCAACCTCGATGAATCAGGAACCGAACATCAGTCAAGGACATTGATGTCTAGGACTGTGCAGGTTTCGGGCAACGGTCTTACCAATAAGATATGAATAGACCCACATGATGGCGTTGCCCCCCATTTCAGTTGCGGTCTTAACGCCAGTCACACAGTCATCATATCTCGCAATTTCAATCATTACGCGATACTCACATCGGCACCAATTGACTTCTTCGGTTCCCGTGAGGGTATGCGGCAGCTTCAAAAAACT
>JAUVHR010000077.1 GCA_030593165.1 Candidatus Thorarchaeota archaeon | reverse complement strand
CATCACCTGAGAATGCATAGACCATGATCACCCACGTCCCGGGCCCAGGATTACTGTAAGTGTAGTCCTCATCACCTACTCTTGTAGAGTCCCAATCATGTTCGGAACGCGTTGGAATGTTGTTTCTGCGTGCATATAGGTCAAAGTCGTTTCCGCCACAAGTCAGAACTGCCCGTATAGATGTGACATTGCTAAGAACGTCGATACTCCAGTATTCTATGTCATTATAACCAGTGAGCGTGCTCTCCGACGTGATTCCATCCTCAAGTTCACCTTCGTCCTCCAACACCACGTAATGTATTGTAACCGTTAGTTCATACGAGCCGCTCCCATCCCACGAGTGGACCATGATGTACCAAGTTCCGGAGTATGGTGAGCTGTAGGTTACATCCTCGCCTGTGGTCGAGAACCCACGCCAGTCGTAGAAATCGGTTGAAGGAGGAGCCCCGACCTTCCCATATAAATCAAAATCTGCGGTTGAGGGACAGGTCAGGATACTCCGCATGTAGACTGCATTGGGAGCGACCTGTATGGTGTAGAGTTCAGTGTCGTCATCACCAGCCAGATGGCCTCCCACCGTGAGACTATTCATAAGCTCTGTCTGAGATAGAACAATTGTTTCAATCCTTGTGACGGGACTCGTATCGAGATTGGAAACGCCTATAGATGGCACTAAAGCAAGTAGCATGCTAGAAACGACAAGCAACGTCATGAACGCGATGGGAGCTTTCTTCAAACCTGTACATCAACCTATACTTCATACTTGTATTTCAGCTTCATAAGATTGACTATAGACTACATTAACTCCATATCAGAACCTTGGAAGTCATCCACTAAGAATCAGAACATCTCCATAGCCTTGTGAACTAGGATGCTTCCTTCCATGATGTTCAGAAGAATACCAGACAACTCTGAGAATGTCAAATCCGTATCATTGGTCTCGCCAATCACAATGAATTCATCTGCCTTAGTCAAGGCAACTTTTGCTCCAGTAAGTTCCAAGTTCATTCGCAGCAAGCCAGTTAGAACACGGCCATGGTTTTCAGGCTCAACATCGCTCAGATTACAAGCTAGGACATAGAACATCAGCCATTTGTCATCAATGATTGACATGGCTCGGATAGTGATATCGTAACCCTCGGGATCGCTTAGTACAAAGACTAGTTCCTCTTCGTCTCTTGTATAGGCAATCTCATTTTCATCGAATAGATTCTCCACCCGTGAGAGCAGAGATTGTCGAAACACGTTATTCATCAAATCACCTCATTTCCACGAGCATTGGCATAATGTGCTTCTATCTGTGAGAAACCAAGTAAAGGGAAGCCTTAAATGCAAGAAATGTGCAACTGTATTAACAATAGTTCATTCACCAGGTGAGTTCTATGTTCCAGTGCTGCGATATGAAATTCAGTGAACTAAAAGGAAAGGACGTTATTGATAATAGCGGGGAGAAGATTGGACGCGTGTCAGATCTCATCTTTAGCTATGCTGATAACAAATTGGAATTGAGATCAGTATCAATCGGCGGAAGTCGAATTGAAGAGTTCCTTGAGTCGATTGGTGTCAAGGAAGACGACGATCCAATTTTCAAATGGGACTGCGTTGACAAATTCGAAGAAAATGCACTTCACTTGGGAGTCGAATGTGCAAACCTAGGCCCACCGGTTAGTGTGGGAGAGCAGGAGATGAAACTATCTACTCTTTCGAAAATGCAGATCAATGATAGTGATGGCATGAAGGTAGGCAATATTATTGATGTCTGGTTCGACACACACGGTCACATGTGGTTTGTTGTTGGAGGAGGAGTATTTGAAGAACTACTTGAGCGAATTAAGATAAGACCAGACATTGACCTTCTTGTACCGCAAGAGTTCATCGATAACATCTCTGAATCAGAGATTAGCCTAAAGTATACGAAATTTCAACTCGAAGCAACTTGTCAAGAGGAATACGATCGCTACAAGAGAGAAGTTGCATCAAGACATGAGCCGGGTGATGCACGTCACGAGATGCTTAGACTTGGTGGGGGTCCAAGCAGAGGAATGGCTTGATCTCCTTTAACATTTCTCTTGTAAGTCAACCTTGAACCCACTATCTTCCCATGAATGCTTCTCAATCGACCGTTCGTTGCGAACGAAACCATGACCTCGGCGATAATAATAGCCACGGCCTTGGAGAACTGCTATCAGAACGATGCTTGTACTAGATGATTCTCTATACTATGAATCTCAAAGCGGGATATTCCCATGCTTCTTTGAAGGTCGAAAGATGTCGCAATAGGTAGTACTTCAGGTTATAGGGAAATTGGACTTCTATTTTCGATAGAGTTCGATTGACATGGTTCTACCACAGTACTGGCATTCATGAGGGGCTCCACTCTTAATCTTGGTCACGTCATCTGGATCAAGACCACTCCCACAGTGCATGCAAATCCAAGAGTCCATTCCCTTTGTGATCTCCTCAATTGTCGTTGGTAACATTGCTTCATCATCACCAAGTCCCTCAACGATGACCTTTGAGACCTCAGCATCAACAGGACCGGTGATTACAATGCGAACAGCGACTTTCTTTTGAGTATACTTACCTTCTGCGAGACCCCTGATTGTGCCATGGAACAGACCACCTTCTATGCTGCTACTAGACTCCAGTATGTGGAAATTCCTATTTGGAAGTAGCTTTTCAGCTTTTGAAAAGAGAACTTCTGGGTTCCAATTTATCATGACTTCTTCACGAGAGGCAGACATGTCACCTAACATGAGGTCGAAGTCTTCCATTGTTGCCTGTAATGGTTCAAGCAAGTCACAAACAGAACGTATTGTGTAGGGCTCAACCTCGATAGTTTCTAGTTCATTTGCATGGTCAACGTATGTTACGGCAGCTAGAATCTGACCCTCAACACAGTCTTTTGTTGGAATGAAAGTGAACTGTGGGGATCGGAAACCATTGGGCTCAATCCTAGAAATCTTCTTCGTGGTTTCTCCAGAGACCTCCATACAATCTTCTGGGTAAGCTACTATTGTAACGGTGACGTTGTTTATGACAAACAGAGAGTCATTCTTCACCTTTACTTTGTATTCAAATTTACCGCCAACTGCTGCGCAACCTCTTAGTGCTTGCACACCCTCTCCAGGTTCTTCTGGTTCATCCACAATCACGACGCCTACAGGTGGTTTAGGTTTTCGCTTCATTATGACGATGATTGAAATAATTGCTATTAATCCGATTCCACCACCACCCATTATTAGCATTGGATCCAACGCTGCTCCAGTAGTTGCGGTAGTTGTAGTAGTTGGAGGTGAGGTAGCAGGTGCAATAACTGGGTACGAAGCTGTACTTGAAACGACAAAGTTTCCCGCAGTATCATATGCTTCTACTCTGTAGTACAATGTTGCACCAACACTTTGTGCGGGAATCTCTGCGGTCCAAATATTACCTGTTGCATGAGTCATTGGGACAACCGTATCTGAGCCCCCCGTATTGTAGTAAAGTGTAACAGTATCTATTTCTGCGTCAGTTACACTAGCTGTGACCGTCACTGTGTCTTCACTCGTTGGAGTCGTGGGACTTATTCCGATACCAGACAATTCGGGAGATATCATGTCACCTGTGAATGAAAAAACAACGATATCCCAGCCTCCACTATTTACGGTGGAATAAGGACTTGTACCACCAGTAGGAAAGTCAGTGGAATCAGTCTCAATGACTACATAGAGATTGTCTTCACTATCGACCGCAACACCCTGAGAGCGGTCTTCGCTGGAACCACCTATGAATGTGGAGTATTCTAATGTATCTCCGGACGAACTCATCTTTAACACAAAAACATCGTCACCGAATGTGGATCCTCCATTATACTCATCGTCATATGCATTCAATACTGGAAAGTCTGATGATGCCGTTCTCCCAACTACATAGATATTGCCAACAGAATCGACTGCAGGTTTTGAACCTGTGTCAGCACTGGAACCTCCAATGTAGGTTGAGAACTGTAAGGACTTACCATCCCACTGAAGCTTGTATAGGAAGACATCCCATGTTCCACCATTGAAACTATCATCATAGGCATTGATCGTTGGGAAATCATTCGAATTAGTAAATCCAGTGACCACCAACTCCATTGTGTCGTCCACCAAATCAATACCATAAATCTCTTCATCGGCTGTCCCGCCCACCAATGTGGAATAGATGATTGTACCATTCCACTCAATGTTAGTCACAAATGTGTCAGATTGACCACTAAATGTCCAGTCTGGATGATCCGTTGGAAAATCAGAGGATCTGGTTTGTCCTGCTATGTATAAGTCATGTCCCAACCCATGCGCTTCATGAATAGAATAGGCTATGTCAGTTTCAGACCCGCCCCAATAACCAGAGAATAAAATAGAGGCTCCTGTGTTGTCAATTTTGGTGTACACTGCATCCCAATCTCCCCCAAGGTAAGTTGAGTTTGCTGCATCTACACAGGGGTAATCAGTAGAATCTGTTTTTCCACATACAAAGGCTCGGTTCCATGGATCTGCAGCGATAGCATAGGCGAAATCATTACCGGACCCCCCGATAAATGTGGAATATATCAGATACCCCCCATCCCTGTGCAATCTCAAGATGAAAATGTCCCGTCCACCGTTGTGGGTTTCATCTACAGAACCAGTAGTCGTAGGGAAATCGCTAGATGTAGTGTAGCCTGTAACATGAATATTTCCATTCGAATCCACGAAGACTCCAGTTCCAAAGTCCATTTCTGATCCTCCAATAATCGTTGAGAAAACTAATTCGCCATTTGCTCCAATATGGATTACAAAGACATCTCCATTCCCGACATACGTACCAGTATAGTCACCCTCCATTGGAAAGTCCGCTGAAGAAGTCAATCCCACTACAATAGCGTGACCTGCTGGATTTGTATAGATGGAGGAACCATACCCTGCGTATTCATCACCAGTGCCACCGACGTAGGTCGAGTAAACAAGTGGGTCAATGATTAGAGTTCGTGACGGATCATATATTCCGACATCTATCCCATAAGTGGTCTCTTCACAAATGATGAATGAGGATTGAACTACAACATCACCTTGAGTGACCAATAATCCATCGTCAACAAATGCCGCGTTGTTCCTGAAGATTGACACCGAGTCCGCGGTTATGGAGAGTCTGTCATACCCATCACATTTCACACGTATGTCTGATGGATTTGCACCCGGAGAGACCTGAAACTCGTATTTAGCACCTGCCACCGTTGCCTTGTAGACTAGGTCAATACCTGTCCAAAGATTCTTGTAGACAATTCTTTGAAAGCTCCTGACATTCGTGAATGTGCCACGTTCGCCCAGTAGGAAATTTGTACGATGTGAAAGGTCATCAACGCCTTGGGGGAGAACGTCGAAAGCTCCCACAAATGACAATGTTGTCACAGTCGATGCACCTTCAAGTTTTAAGAGAATACTACTCTCTCCGAATCCGATTAGTGCCCCTGGAATCTGACCGTAGTATAGCACCTCTGTGTTAGCAACCTGTCCAAGATTCTCATAGAAGCGCGTTCGGATTATTTCCTGTGCTTGTTTTTGTATTAGCACCTCATCCAGATTATCAGGATTTTCACCAACTAAGTCAAAGGAAGGTGAAGTATTGGCAAAATCTGGATAGACCATAATAGTTGTTACTCCGATAGAGAACACTATCAGAAGTATGAACACTGAAAAGCTCGATGCACGTGATTTCCTCAGATTCATCTATGGACCACTCTCTACAGTAGGGCTGTAATTGAGGGAATCACTTCCAATAGTTCCTGTCCACGGTTTGAATAACCCTAATATTCCTTAACAATGCACTGTCGTAGTTTAAGCTTTCGGTCGCCATGCTTCTTGGCTGTCACCATCAATTAAGTCTACAACATCTCACGCAATCGTGTTGCATCCTACAATTACATACAGCTCTGATGGGATGATGGATGACCGCCTTTGAAACTGAGCTTTCAATCATCAGAAGAGTATTCACACACTGACACTAGGAATAACGACAAAGCCACAGTTACAATCCTAGTTTCAATTTATAGAGGAATATTCCCATGTTTCTTCGGAGGTCTTGTCTGCCTCTTACTTGCCGACCTGTCTAACCACTTGATTATATCACACATGGTCCTTTTTGAATGCATGAGTTTATGAACTAAAGAGGATAAATTGATTATCAAGGAATATGAAGAATGACTTAACAATATCAGATAGCCTCAATGCACAGACTTCGAAGAGGCATGAAACGGAACAGGCTCAATCAGGCCTGAAACTGGTGTTCAGGTTAAGTTTGGAAACACTGTTGGTATTCATGATACCATATCAGATATACAACATGAATACCAGACTTGAGATCTCCAGCTTACTCTTCAATATCGACCTTATATCAGCTTTCTATTCTTACAGTATAATACCAGATTCTCAGTTGGTGCTTCCTTCATTACTTCTCTGTATCCCATGTCTGGTGTGGAGAGGACTGCATCATAAAGTGTCTATGAGGACAGGGCTTCTTTCAGTTGGCTTGGTCATTCTCGGTCAGGTATCGGTGCTCATTTTTTTCCTTCCAATTTGGGCAGTCTTCCCATGGCTGTTCCCAGGTCCTATTGCTGCTGTTATTCCTGATTTCATTGAGCTAATCTCTATCTCTGGTTTGGTCTTTACGGTGTTTGTATATTCACAAGTAGTCTTCTCAATTGTTAGGCCAAAAGATGGAGAGATTGACAGACCTCATATCAACAAAATAGCCTATATTATGGCGGGTCTATTTGTATTGGCACCCATAACTATGAGAATCTGGAACTGGCAGAGTTCAGACTGGCCACGTCATTTCCTCTCTCAGCAATACTTCATCGCACCAATTTGGTCAGCCACCTCAAGAGTTAGTGGTAACCTTTGGGGTCAAAACACAGTGTTCTTTTTCCAAGTGTTTCCAACACAGCAAATCATAATCTTGGGCCTGATTGGAATTCCAGCCATTCTTTTTGTGAGATATCTAGTCCGGTACTTGCTCAATAGAGAGAGCCTAACCACCACTTTGGGACTAGGCATAGTTCATATCATTATCCTGACAATATTCTGTGTACAAGCAACGGTGACAGAATCACATGTGGGGTCTTGGATTTATATTCCTATTCCGATTCTCGTTATTGTGGGGATGAGTCTGCTCTTGGTTGATGTGATATTATCACATCGTTTAGTTCAAAAACCACCTACGGAAATTCAGCTTTGAGGGACTGAGTTCAACAAAGATGGCCACTCAGACCTATGAGGGTTTCAGGTTTAGAGAGGGATATTCCCGTGCTTCTTTGGTGGTCGGCTCTGTCTCTTACTTGCTAGCATGTCAAGACCCTTGCATATCAGCGGACGGGTCTCACGCGGGAAGATGACCTTGTCGATGTAGCCCAGACCAGCCGCGATGTATGGGTTGGCAAACTTCTCCCTATACTCCTTCACGAGCTCAGCATGCCGGGCTTTCTTATCCTTTGCCTCTGCAATCTCCTTTCGGAAGATGATGTTAATTGCACCATCCGGACCCATAACCGCGATTTCCGCCGTTGGCCAGGCATAGACTAGATCAGAACCCAGATTCCGTGAAGACATGACGTCAAACGCGCCACCATAGCCTTTACGCGTGACAATGGTAATCTTTGGAACGGTGGCCTCTGCAAAGGCATAGAGTATCTTGGCACCGTGACGGATTATTCCACCCCATTCCTGAGTCGTTCCTGGTAGATACCCAGGCACATCCATGAAAGTAATGATTGGGATATTGAAGGCGTCACAGAATCTGACAAATCTCGCACATTTGTCTGATGCGTTAATGTCCAATGTTCCTGCTAAATGTGCGGGCTGATTACCAACAATTCCTACCGAACGCCCATCGAATCGAGCAAAACCGACCATCATGTTTTTGGCATAATGCTCCTGAACTTCAAAGAACTCCCCATTGTCAGTGAGCTTGGTGACCACGTCTCTCATGTCATATGGTTTGTTCGGGTCATCAGGAACAACCTCGTCAATGGACTCATCAAAATCTTCAGGTGAGTGACCAGTATCAACCCTTGGCGGGTCTTCTAGATTGTTGCTTGGGATGTAACTGAGGAGTTCCTTGATCTGAAGGAAGCAATCATCTTCATCCTCACTTGCAAAATGAGCAACTCCACTCACTGATGCGTGAGTCATGGCACCACCCAATTCCTCGTGTGACACTTTCTCTCCCGTGACCGTCTTGATGACATCAGGACCTGTGATGAACATGTATGACGTTTCTTTAACCATAAGCGTGAAGTCGGTAACTGCTGGGCTATACACTGCGCCTCCTGCACAAGGACCCATGATTGCGGATATTTGAGGGATAACTCCGCTTGCATGCGTGTTGCGAAGGAAGACGTCCGCATAGGACGTGAGTGCCTGGACGCCCTCCTGGACACGAGCGCCGGCCCCATCATTTAGCCCAATAACGGGAGTCCCAGCAGCCATTGCCAAATCCATTATCTTGCAGATTTTTTGACCAAACATTTCTGAAAGAGAACCACCAAACACGGTGAAATCCTGACTGAATATGAAGACCTTGCGACCATTGATTGTGCCATAGCCAGTGATTACACCATCGCCTAGTACTATCTTCTTTTCCATCCCGAAATCTGTACATCTGTGCACGACAAATTCATCGATTTCCACAAAGGAATCGGAATCTAGAAGTTTCTCAAGCCGCTCCCTGGCAGTGTACTTACCTTGGTCTCGCTGGTTTTGCTGGCGTTCCTGTCCGCCGCCTTGTTTTGCCTTTTCTCTTAGGTTTGCCAGTTCCTCGAATTTTCCATTAGTCATAACACAAAGCACCTGCTATCTTCAAGTTTAAACAAGCGAGTCTTGCTTGATTTGAACTTTCTGTTCTTCCGCTTAATCTGAATAAATATCCTCTTGAGGAAAACCACAGCCAACAGAGGAATATCATCATCTCTTCCCTTCTGCTCCTATTCCTCAGTTCCATCATTTGAAACTCCGTGCTGTTGTCTCCTAATGATAGCCCAAATGGTTGTAGGACGCCGAGCAATTCCGAACTCACCCCATAATGTTGCTGTTATTTCTCCGTCACTGTAACCCTCGTTGTGAAGGCGCATTATTGTGTCGAGTTCATCACAAGAAACGGGAACCCATTTCATCGAATCAAGCATCCTCACAAGATCTTCCAAACGTCGTTGTCGACCATCTGCATGCCTGAATAATGGCAACTGTGCTGCATTCCGGATTGCTGCATTCTTGAGTATTACTAAACCAAATGTAGAAGGACGGGAATCTACTCGAAGCGAATCAAGCAATCTTCCTAGAAATTCACGGTTTGTAAGCGTAGAAAGTCCTGCATTAAACCCACGAATAGATCCATAACCATCTCCATCTGAAACTCCTTGGAGGAAAGCAATTCGCCAGTCCTGTGGCATAGCAAGAACCCAGTCAGCTTGAATTTGTCTTTTGCTCTTTGTCAATCTGCCTAAGAGCCCAAGTCCTGCTTGTCGAATCCAATGTAAGAAAGGACTATTGCGGCTCTGCCAATTCATCTTCACAATTTCTTTACCATTCTCCTGTTTGGTAGTACTGTTCTTATAGCGCTTAGTTGAAATGCCAATCATACCCAGAGTATAGCAGAATCCCTCGCCGAATGTTATGCTCCAAGGATACTTCGTACTAAGAGAAAGATTAACTTTGGTTGAGATGCCATCTTTTCTTCCAAAGCCACCATCAGAAACGATGACCCCTAGGGCGTACATGAATGAGAGCTCTCGAGGTTCGGTTCCAAAAGCATTCGCCCATTCTCTCATCTTTGCCCCCTTGAGAGGGATTAATTGACCAATGACCTTCAGGATATCCGAAGGGCGTCTAATGATTGTGGGTACCTGAATGAATTCAGATATGAGATGAGATGACTTGACTCGCAAGGGCAACCACTTCATTCCTCTTCCGGGGCGTTCTTCGGGAACCGCAACCGCCATTCCTACCAACCTAGGCATTTGTCCCGAAAAGAACCAACCCTCTAATTCCTTGACATTGAGTTGTGCTCGTCGAGCAATATCAGTTATGAGTCCCCCCTGAGCAATAGATTGAACGAATCTGAAGTACTTCCTCGCACTCCTAATGTCTGCTTCATGGTTGCCTAGCTCGCAGATTTGGTCGTATATGTACAGACTCTTGAGTCGCCGCTTCATCTCTGCAAATGTTGTGACACCGTTCAGTGATTGAAGGAGCTGACTCAGTCTATCCTGAGCTTCATCAACCGAGATTGCCCGATCAAGCATATCATAGATCATAGGCAGAGCCGCTCCTGTCAGCCAAGCCTTGATTGTTTCACAGGAAACTCCATACTTCTCCTCCAGCTCGTAGATGTCCCGTGGTGGAAAGAACTTCCTCTGCGAATACGCCTTCATGATCTTAAAGTGAACTGCAGTCACGTGAACTAGGTCCTCAAAATCGTCGCGTTCAGAGAATTCGGGGAAATGCTTCTTGACCAGTTTCCGAAGTTGAGCGACAGTTTTGACTTCCACACCACGCACGAATGGCAATCGAAACTTGACCTCATGGAGCAAGCCTGATTGTCCTTTCTCTTGAAGTTCTGGAATCACGTGCCTCACGAGGTAGGGGATTTTACCCTCCATGAACATTCGAACGACTCTGACAGGGATTCCAGTACGACGAGCAATGCCTTTGATGGTCCCTCCATACTCTACCGCTTCGAGGAACTTGAAAAACTGCTCGACGCGCTTGATTCGAGTCTTGTAGTCGAATCCTTGTTCGTACTCACCATCGGGGTACATCGCGGTCATATTCTGAACTACATCATCTTTCGAAGAGATCGAACCAAGAGTACTGCGAATCGCTTGAACAAACTCCTTCGCCTTGTCTTTGGAAAGGGAGGACTCCATGATTCTGTATAGCAATGGGAATTGTCCGTAAAACACCCAGCTAATGGCAGTCGATGGTTTGATACCTAGGCGAACTGCCAGTTTCTCAACCTCATGTTGCTTGATTTTCTTCTGTCCTGCGATTTCTCTCAGTAAGCGGAGATGGTCCACTGCTATCTTCAGAAGGGGTTTGATATCACTGCGTTCGAGTAGGCCCGGATACTGATCTCTCAGGTAGCGTTCAAGTTCTTCCTTTTGAGTGATTTCAACGCGTCCAAACTTTGGCCTGAAAATCTTCACCAGCCGCTGTCGGCCCCGAGGCGTTGATTTTCTTCTAGGACGCACCTGCGCGACTGTCGTGCTCTGTGTTGAAGCAGGGTCATTGATGCTAGGCGCGATTCCTTCTGATCTACCGCTTTGTCCTTTTTTCTCCGATGCGATATCAATCTCCTCAACGGATTCCAACCTCCCCGGGACTGATGACCCGACTTCTTCCAGTGCAGATTCCGTTTCAGTTGTTTGGCTCTGTTTTTGTTGTTCCAAAATTGATTCAATCAAGGAGGGGCATTCCACACCGCGAAGCCAATACATGATCTGGTCTGTTTCAAGAGAGAGTTCCTCGGCTATCCTCTCAATATCCTCCTCCTTGAACCACATTTTACCATCTGATATTACAGACCCAATCTTGCCATCCCTAACAGCCCTCATTACGTCAACCCATGCCTCAGCAGCTGAACGCTCACTCTCGGATTCTTCATCCTGAGCACTCTCTCTGAGTTTCTCCTGAAT
>JAUVHR010000258.1 GCA_030593165.1 Candidatus Thorarchaeota archaeon | reverse complement strand
TGCCGAGCTGGTGAAGTGGGTCGCTGAGGCCGATGAGTCAATAGGCATGCGCGTTCCGATGATTTGCGTTGGGAATAAAATAGATTTGCCCGACCGTGCCGTGCCACTTGAAGAGTCGAAGAAATGGGCCGAGGAGCAGGGTTTCTTGTACATGGAGAGTTCAGCGAAGACTGGTGAAGGGGTCGCGGACATGTTCACCGTACTTGCAGAGATCATGTGGCGTGAGGCTCGCAGGTCTTTAGGTGACAAAAAGAAAGTCTAGAACGCCTATTGAACCGGTTCTAGATCCACGCAAATCTTGATTCCTTCTTTAAAAGCTAATATGCTTGATTCCGAGTCTTTCAAGTTCTCTGCGATGGCTGCTGTCAGCTCCTCAGTCTTTAGTGGACTCATCTCTAACCCCGCCATCATGCCCAGCATGAACATGTTCAGTGCTCTAGAGTTTCCTGCTTTTTCAAGGGCTTCAGTTGCATCAAATCTATAGACGGGCCCACAGAATGAATTGAGCACTTCAATGACCCTGTCCACATCCGGGTACTCTTCTTCCCCCGCAGATGTGGTCAACGTCTGCACAGTACTAGTGCTCATCAACACAATTGTTCTCATGCTAGCAAGACTCACTGCGGCGCGAAGAGTCTCAAGGGGCTCCATTCCCAATAGCACATCGACGTAACCTCTAGGAATCAGTGGTGCAAGGTCCGTATCTGCAAGCCTGATATGTGTCAGAACACCGCCACCTCTCCTTGACGCTCCAAAGATCTCTCCCACGACTGGTCTAAGGTTCTTCTTCATTGCAGCTGAGGCAATGACACTTCCTGCAAGTAGGCTACCTTGACCCCCAACCCCAGATACTAGTATGTTGTAAGCTGGAATCATGGTGTATCCTCCTGTTTTATTGCATCATGAGGACAGACCGCAATACATGCTCCACATCGCTCACACATATGCTGGATGATTCTTGCTTTTCCGTTCTGGAAGTCCCATTCAAGTGCAGGACAGGCAAATTCGTTTACACAGATTCTGCACTTTTCTCCTTGACATAGGTCAGAGTCAATTCGCATCTCAGACAAGTCGGAGTATTCCCTTCCTCCTCTCTGTTCTTCAAGTCTGCAGATGCTGTCGAAAATGACTACTTTCAAACCCCTCATATTCAGTGCAGTATCAATGAGGTCTAGGCATGAATCCACGTTTGTACCGTCGCCTCTTGCAACAAAATCCGGGTCAACCGATTTGACCATCTTCTCAATTGATACAAGACTGAGTTTTTCTGCTTGTACACTTGAACCTGGATGGGGTTGAAAGCCTGTCATGGCTGTCGTACCATTGTCTAGAATAAGGAATGTGATGTCTGCATTCTTGTGTTTGGCATTAACGAGACCCGGTAAGCAGGAATGGAAGAATGTAGAATCGCCTGCTACCGCAACAATCTTGCTGTCAAAGCCATACAGATGAAGTTGCCCCAGACCGCTTGCGACACCGATTCCTGATCCCATCGCCTGCATTGTGGTCATGGCATTGTCATAGAAGACACCAAGTGAATAGCATCCAATGTCTCCTGCAACAACAAGCTTGCCTTCGAGCCGTTGTCTGAGTTTACGCAAGGCCCAGTAAACATTTCGATGAGTGCAACCTGCACAGAATGTCAGTGGCCTAGGAATGAGAAGTGACTTCGCTTCCTTCAATGCTTCTTGTGGTCTATTATCAATCGTATCAAACGACCTTCCTAGAACTTGCGCAACTGCTTCCATTACAATGTTAGTGTTCAGTTCCCCGAAAATGGGGACCGCCCCATTTCTCTTACCCCAAAAACTTCTTTGTTCCCATTCCAATTCTGCTGAAAGCGCCAGGACTTGCTCTTCAATAAACGGATCAACTTCTTCTATGAAAATGATGTCCTTCTTATCCTGTACCCAGTTGAAAAGAGGGACAAGTGGAAGAGGATAGGTTGTAACAAGATTCACGACATCTACGGATCTTGCGCCTAGGAGCGACAAAGCATCTTGTGCATATCGACACCCAACACCACTTGCTAGAAGGAGAATCTCAGAATCATGAAGACTTGTTAGTGTGTTAAGAGGTGACTGTTCGAACTCGTCATGGATATCACCTAGGGTATCAATCAGGTCTCTATGCCTAAGATGAGGGTTTGGAACATTGAACAGGTTGTCTGGCATTCTGTCAACTAGGACTACTTCTTTCTCAGGAATCTGTCCCAGCTTAACAATCGCTCTTGAATGACTGAGTCTTGTCGTACTTCTTACTAAGACAGGTACTTGATGTCTTTGAGATAGGTCCAGTGCGTATGGTATGATGTCCTTGGCCTGTTGGCAGGTGGATGGTTCTAGAAGTGGGACATATGCCGCCTTGGCGTAGAATCGTGAATCCTGCTCATTGCTCGAGCTGTGGCCTCTTGGATCATCACAGACGACAATAACAAGGCCGCCCTCTCCAGTACCTGAGAGGTTGAGGTTAAGGAGAAAGTCTGAGGCAACATTTAGCCCGAGAGACTTCATCGGGCAGATGGTTGGGATTCCAGCCCAACTCGCTCCTGCACAGGCCTCGAGTGCAACCTTCTCATTTACACTCCATTCAACATACAGATTGTACTGTTCTGCCATCTGCATCAGGGTACTCGTGATTTCCGTTGATGGTGTTCCTGGATATGACGCGCAAAACTTCATGCCCGCCTCAAGAGCCCCTCTGGCAATTGCCTCATTCCCACTCATCAGTTGCCTATCAGACTCAGAATCACCCGTCACTCTTGGCATCTCTGACTCAATCAACCATGGGCAACACAAAACACTTTCGAAACTCCTCGATTGACGATTTTTGTGTAGGAACTGCTTTTATCAGACACCTCTCTACTATTGCACATAATGATATTCCTCGACGCGGCAACTGCAAAACACATTCTCGAAGCACTTGGCTCAGAGAGAGACGAGATTGATGTGTCTATTGACCTAGGAGTATCATCTACAAGACTAAGGCTCTCAGAGTATACTTGGGATATTGAACGTTTAGAGAAAATAACAAAGGACCCCGACACAGTCTACTTCATCAGCGATGATGGAATCTTCAAGGCTGCCATCGATGGGGCCCACTTCTACAAACTTGTTCCAACTGGCAGAGACCAGGCTCCAGCACTTCTAATAGACGGAGTACTGATGCATCGCGTGAAAGATATCGACCCCATGACCGACGCTCGGTCAAAGGCTGTCCTCTGTGCATGCAAGGGATTCAAAATGCTTGAGGTGTGCACAGGGCTTGGCTATTCCACTATATCCTGCCTTGAACGTGGAGTTGACAGCATCGTCACGATTGAGAAGGACAAGGATGTTCTCGATTTGGCACGCATAAACCCTTATTCACAGAAGCTATTCTCGGATGATAGAGTGGAATTGATTCATGGTGATGCTACTGACGTTGTTTCTGGCCTGAAGAACAGAGCCTTTGATGGCATCCTACATGACCCGCCCCGCTTCTCAATGGGTTCGGATCTATACACGGCTGAATTCTACAAGGACCTATTTAGAGTCTTGAAATCCAAGGGATTGCTATTCCACTATGTTGGTTCGCCCGGCTCAAGGCACAGAAGGCGTGACCTGCCTAAAGGGGTGATTGCTCGTCTTAGAGCAGCTGGGTTCACCAAGGTGGCAAGAAATGCATCTGCATTGGGTGTGACCGCTAGGAAACCGTAGACCGGGATGTCTATTCAATGGCTTCGAAATTGACGAAGACTCAGCTTAGAATCCCATCCATAAGCGTTATTTGACCTGCATGGATGCTAAACACTGACGGAGACTGGCACATGACAGAGAGCGGTGAGGGCAAGTCGTCGAAAATCACGTCTATACTTTCCATCTCCCATGAGAAGGATGTGGACGGAGTAGGCGCAGCTGCAATCGTATGGCGATATGCCAAGTCTAAAGGATTGGACTTCAATGTGGATCTTGCTGACTATGGCTCCTTTGAAAGGGTCTTTACAGTGGTCGCCAGTCAACGTGACACTCTGATAATCATAACTGATTTGGGGATGGATGAGAATCATCTCGCTCTTGTTATTGCAGGACTTGAGAAGGCAATTGGACATGGTTGTCGATTGGTCTGGCTCGATCATCATCAGTGGTCCAAACGTTCCATCAAAGCTATTCAATCTCTTGGAAACAAGCCCATCCTTCGAGTTAATCATGACTTCTGTGCTGCTGAGATTGCCTTCAAGGTATTAATGCCTCGGGATGAGATATGTGCTGAGATAGCGTTAGTCGCTCATGATACAGACTTCAACCTGCGAGAGCTAGATTCCGCAAACGCCCTTGCAGATGCTCTCTCAGTCATAAGATTCCATGCTATTACCCACAAACTCGATATGACAGACGCACTCATACCTCTCTTGACATCACTTGCCAAGGGCGGCGTCGCTGAGGTATGGGATGGCGAATCGAAGCGCTTCAAAGACCGACTACTAGATGACCAAGTTCGCAATTACCGGAAGGAACGCATGAAGAAAATGAAGAGGGCCCTGAAGAACCACTGCGATCAAATGATACACGGTCGACTCGTTCGTGTGGTTCAAATCCCAACCGGGGTAACAACAACTGATTTGGGTACCTTCGTAGCTGATGAGGAGAATCTCGTGGTGGATGGTCAGCGTATGCCAGTGGCGGACTTGTTTCTTGCACTAAGTCCGGGCGGAATGCTCGGATTCCGAAGGGGAACAGAGAGAGTACTCTGCGACCAGGCAGCTCGATTGTTCAACGGAGGAGGACATCCATACGCAGCAGGGGGTTCATATGGAGACTACGAGGACTTCCAAGCGGCATGCGATGATATCTTCCACTCTCTAACAGAGAATAGGGAATGGGTGACGGAATGAAATTGTTCCGTGAATAATGTATACAAATCCTTTCTGCTGAGATTATTAAGCATCGACATCATCCGAAGAGTAGTGGTGACAATACATTGGGGAGCCAACCAATGAAGTACGGTGACAGGGTCACATGGAAACAACACCACTGGTACTTCGATAAGACGTACAGGATTGTCAGACCCAACACCAAGACTGTCAATATCAAAAACAAGAGCATATCATCCATAGACATTGCCGCACTCAGAGGATGCCCCAATCTCAGGGTTTTGAACCTTTCAAATAACCAGATTGAAGAGATAGAACTGGGTCCATTGGAGGACTGTCCAGAACTGCGTAAACTCATCCTGAAGGAGAATGGATTA
>JAUVHR010000039.1 GCA_030593165.1 Candidatus Thorarchaeota archaeon | reverse complement strand
AACTGAGTCGCTTGGAGACGGACCTGATTCAGAGTATACGCGGGATCTTCCTCCTTACGATTTGAATCTCAGGAATCTGAAGAATGCTGGGAGATCCTTTAGTCGTACTCGGAGTCCAGGGACGGTTTTCATATAGCTCGCATATGATTCCCCGAACCGCTCAACGAGTTCCCTCTCCTCTCTTCTGATGTGCAATCTGAAGACTGCATATACAATGATGAACAGAATCATTGAGTAGATTGAAAACCTGAATGCGAGTCCTGCAGCTCCCAATAGCACCCCGGCAAAGTATGCTGGGTGGCGCATAACTGAATATATCTCGTGCTCCTGGATTTCGGACGCTTCTGGGAAGTAGAGGTACATTACCACCATGTAGTCCAGTCCAAAAGTCACTATTGCACTTCTAGCGGTGAGTATTCCCAATATCAGAAGAATACCAGATACACCGATACGCAATATCACATCAATCTCTGTGGCAACACCCAGAAGTGGGAGTAATGACTGTGACCAGGCCGTTGTGAGATCATTTACTGGTGGACCCGGAGGCAGAGATCTGATGGAGGTAAAAGCATGGAACACTAACGTAGGTACCAGAATAACACCAGTCACTCCACGTGTGATCATCTTTTGATATGCAAGGTTGCCATATTCTGCTTTCATCCTATCTCTGTTAGTCCACAGACTTGCAATCAATCTAAGAGCAATGAAAGCAATCAAGCAACTGCCAGCGATGGGTATGAATGGTTCTAATGTTATGAGAATCTCAAAATCAGGTAGAAGACGTGGGATAACATCTAGGACTATCAAGAATAGGTACGCGAAGGTCCCCCATAGTAGCCCTCTAAGAGGCAACAACGCAATTCTTTTCCCTGGATATTTAGGCAATTTCTCTCGAAGCTTTTCCATCCCTTTCAGTTCCATCTTAATACATCTCCCATTTAGAAACAAATGAGTAACCATCTGGTGTACCAGCTGCTATGTCGATATCAGCTGACACG
Organism: Candidatus Thorarchaeota archaeon; assembly: GCA_030593165.1. Classification (GTDB taxonomy): domain Archaea; phylum Asgardarchaeota; class Thorarchaeia; order Thorarchaeales; family Thorarchaeaceae; genus JAJRWI01. The sequence goes on along the minus strand of JAUVHR010000039.1, from coordinate 13,516 downwards.
AAAAAGACAAAGAAATGCTGCATATATTTTTTGCAGAATTATTGTTGAACAGATACCACATTTTGGACTATCGGTATCTGTATGCATCTATTGCTCCTAGTATTCTTATTCTTCTGAATCTTCTGAATCTTCTGAACCTTCAGATTCCTTGCTCTTCTTCGAAAACGCCTTGTCTTGGGCCATTTTCAATAGATTATGTGGTGCGTGCCCGTGCATGATTCGGCTTTTCACATAATCCTTCCTAGAGCTTATTCCAATTTTTTTCATTTTATTTCTCCACTTCTAGTGAGCGATGATTATCGTGCAGACTCTGAGTCTGCAGCATCTGATTATACAGAGTGTCATTAAATGCCAGAGAATAGGTCTGGCTGTGCTATAGCAATTTGCTAATTTATCTGTTCTAATCTCGCTTTTCTTCACACCATCTTCTCGGGAGGGCTTATAAACTTGGGTTTGAACGCCCCGTTTTAGCCGTTTTGCGCATTCTGAACCTAGCGCGTCGGGTCTGATCTCAGAGAAGGAATGCAAGTCCCATTTAATTGATGCATGGAATGGGTTTGATGCCAAGCAATTCGCAGACTCGTGTCAGAAATGAATGCTTTTGCTTTCTATCTGGATCAAGAGCCACTAACCCGATTGTTGGGATGTCAAGTATCTTCTCAACTCGCTCTGCTAGCAATGCTCTACCAAGGTCCTGTTTATTTGCTATGCCGAGGAGTTGTGCTCTTGGGGCCCACACTCTCACGTTCGATAACATCCTTCGAGACCAGAGCACGCTTTCTAGCTGACTATCTGTTACAATCAGCACTAGGTGTGACCCCTTGAGATATGCAGGCCAAATTGTTCTGAATTTCGATTGTCCTGGCAGGTCCCATATGACCAGACCCTGATGATGGCCAAAAATGCCCTCGGGGACCAGACTCACTTCTACGCCAATCGTAGGCCTATACACTATTGGGAGGATCTTGCCGAGAATTAGCCTCACCAGAGTTGTCTTCCCTACTGCTGGAAGTCCGAATATTGAAATCTTGATGAATTGCTCTGTTATCTGTTGTGTGATTTTTGTTCTGGCATCACACATATCCCCTTTCCGCAGACAAGGGAGAACTTCGGACCAGACACTGATCAAGGTCCTCTCCACTGCAATTCTATCATCATATGTATCTGAAAGCAAACAGAAGAAGAAACCGTCTTCAGTGGTATAGGATGCAAAGAGTTCATCAAGATCCGCATGACCAACATAGGGGCTTTCTCCTGTGATTATTCGGGACAGAATGCTGACAATCTTTAGTTCTTCTTCTCCAACTGGTCTACATCCTGTTCTCTCATCTAGGATGAGTTCGTGTTCTCTGTTGACGATGAATGCAGCCTGTATCATATTTGGTCTAAAGTAAGGGGAAAAAGGGCTGTTAACAGCTGCAGGAAACCTAGACAATCCTCAGAAGACTCCTCAGACTTGCAAAAAGGGAGACCATTCATACTGTTCTCATCACCCACAGGGACAGACTGGCAAGGTTCGGATTAGAACTTATGAAACGTATCCTTGAAGACTATGGTGTCAAGGTCGAAGTATTATATGAGCCCGAGGAACATAGTCCTCAGGAAGAACTCGTCACTGACATGATGGCACTCATTGCATCCTTCTCAGGTCGGGTCTACGGGCTCAGGGCACACCAGTCAAAGAGCACTACTCTTCATAGAACCTGACTCCCGTTTCCATGAGAACCTGCTTGACCTCATCTCTGATCACTTCAAGGTCGTCTTCTTCAATCTCATACGGTGCCAGACTCTCGTTCACCTCAGTATCAACACGTTCTGAGTGTATTGCACCTGCAAATTGGGAGTCATTCAGATATTTGTAGACATCATTCACCACGTACACATCTAGATCATTTCCATCCTCTGACTCGAGAAACACTACAATTATCTTGTAAGATACCTCACTCCTGATTTCAAGTCCTTTGTACCTGAAAACCAGACTATCCTCGTACATTGGGATGTCATCAGCAACCTTCTCAATCACATCTTTGGGACCTTCTTCCCCTTCTCTTTCCTCCCATCTGTAAATCCACGCAGCCTGAAGCGCATCTTCAAGTCGTGAGTACTCGTAGAGCTTGGAGAACTTGATGTCCATGATGGCACCGACATTCAGTGTGACTGGATGCTTGGTCCTGTGTCGGGGATCGTATAACTCCGCACACTCGGTCAACAACCCCAGAGCATAGACATCGAGATCTATATCTTCCAGTCCTCTTATGGAGGAGTCTTGCGGAAGGTCTTCAAACTCAATACGATACGTGGTGTCTTCCTGCAAGATGACCATAGTGATCTCGTTCCCCGTGGTCGAAGCGAGAATCTCCTTACAGGTCCCTGGATAATGGAACTCCTCAGGATAGAACCGACTTCTGTGGACCAGAGGTATGAGGAAGGAGAGGGGGTCATCATAGAGGATATCTCGTTGATGGTCCCAGGTAAGCGTGGTTCCATGCGACCGATATCCGGTTCCCTTACGGACCGGAGTTCTGAGAAACTGAACAAGCTCATTCGTGCGTGTAAACTCTCGGCGTTCCTTAAAGGAGGCACCATGGAGTATGACTTCGTAGACCTCTAGGTCTTTGTTGACACATGCTACCAGCTCCACTGGAATGGTCCTATGCTTGACCCGAGCTAGTCTCTTGATGGTTTCATCAACAGAGTCTGGTATTGTGGGCACACGACTGGGAGCGGCGAGGGGAACTGTTGTCTCTAGTTTGAGCCAGGGGATGATATTCCATCGTCCACCAGGCTTTCCATGTTCCAGAATGAATGACGCCCATTGGAGCTCATCATATTCATCCATCATCGGAACCCAGAGGACCTTGGTCTCTAGGACTGTGGTTACGACAAGGGGAGTCGCATCAGTGGATGTGAGAGCCTCTCCTACGAATTCCTTCAAGCGCTGAGGAACAGTCACACACGAGTGCCATTTTGCTGGGATCCATCTATCTCCGAGTCCCTCAATGAACCCTGTGAGAAACCCATCCTCATGGGGAATCAGAAGCAGGGCATTGAACCCAAACTCAGACTCTTCCCAGAAAAGGGCACCGACCTGTTCTTGTTCTGTGGTCCTCTCAGGGAGAGTGAGCTGCGAGAGGGTCTTGACGCGCGACCTGAGATTGGAGAGGATCGCTTGGAAGCTGTAGACCGACCGTACCTTATCATCATGGATATTCATCCCTAGCTGGTAGAAGGTCCACTCAGCAATGGGGTTCCATAAGTGTTCAACAAGAGATAGACTCCCTTCTCCAAGTGCCACCAGAACTGCAAGGAACAGGTTGCTGCCATAGAGAAGGAGGACATCAGGTGTCCTCTCCATCACCTCCTTCAAAACCAGTCTATTGTCGGAGTTCAAGAGGTCAAAGAGCCCCTGTCTGTATGGAACGAGTATCTTCCAGACTGTGAATCTTTGGGGGTCTTCTAAGATGATTTTTCGGACCTGCAGGAGAGCACTATGAAAGAACTCAGGGGTCCTCAGTGAAGGGTTCTCCCGAAGAAGGGAGAACTGTCTTACACAGAATCGTTCTATCCTCTTGCAGCAGTCCCTCAGTTCCTTTGAACAAGAGGTCTGGTCCTTCAGAGACTTGGTCGCATAGTGGAGTCGCCTGAGCTCTCGTTCACGAGTTTCGATGGTGTCAATCTCTTCTACTCCTGTGGCCTTCACAACTGGAGGATGGGTAGACACAGAGGACTCATCCTCATCCTGAGGGAACTGTGTCGGTGTCCGGTCATAGTGCCAGGGTCTTGTAATACCTTCCTCCTCAGGATTAGAGAGAGTGTCAATATATCGGTCTGTCCCTCGTGGTCTTGGTGGAGGCCTTGTCACATCGAGTTCAATACGCTCACCCATCGTTGATCCACCTACAGAACTGACAGTCTGGATGGCGGACTGCCAGCGTGTGTCCTTTACAGGAGGTGTTTCTTCCTGTTCATCATCGGAAACAGGTCCCCTTAATCTAAGGACACTGGGTACGAGAGTCAGTGCATTATCAAGGACCTCAGAGAGCGACCCATCTGAGAGATGTCCAGTAGACGCATAGATGCTGGATAAGGTGACTCCTTTTCCATACATTGATTTAGCATTGGTAATGTCCTGTGCCACATCCTCAGGAGCAACAATCCCATCTCGCCTAGCAAGACCCCGAAACTTCTCTGCAAATCCAATGAGCTGGGGGGCATGGATAGCCACCTTCCAAGGGTCGGCTTGGCTAGGGGTGTCCTGTATGATGATCCGGACATCTTCCTGTTGTGGGTTCACCCACCAGAATCTTCGAGGTGTCGTTGGGATATTGTATATGATCTCGTCAAGATGGGTCCTACGGGGCGAATCATACCTGAGAGGACTGATACACTTCCGCTGGTAATGGATGTTCATCCGGGTGTGAGGTGTACCGCTATCAATCCAGATAATGTTGATATTGGACTGGGGGAGAGCGTCAAGTAACCGCTGTTCAAGAGTTCGAACCAGATTCTGTTGATGTCCGGGGACCATCGCTCGGAGGTCCTCCCATCCATCAAGAACGACGATGTATTCAATATCCTCATTCCCAGGTAAGACAGTTGTAATGTGTTTGCATAACTTGTCAAATGCATCCATTCCCTCAGTGAGTACTTCGTCAATGTTGGTGCTGAGGTCTAGGAACCTGATGGACCAGAGAGTGTCGGTGAGGTTGCGATAGACCTCTTGGGATATCATTCCATCCTTATGCAATCTGTCAATCCCGAACCGTTTCCTTAGCAATCCATCACTCCCATAATCACCCATAAAGTCCACCCACACGAACTCTATTGGTGTAGGAGAGGTCTCTTGGCTCTCCTTGAGGTGATGGAGGAGATGCCAGTTCCGAGAGAGTCGTGCTGCGGTCATCCCTGAGGAGGTGGGAGAGGGAATTGACACATAGAGAGTTAAGGTCCGGTCATCTGGCTCTCGATCACTGAAGGGGTCCTCAATGGCCAAACTGGTAGGACTCTCCATCTCGTCGAGAAGTCTGGCAGGACCTTTGGATGGTGTGATAAACAAGGCAACCTTGGGGGCATTATCTCCGGAACTTAGGGGTTCTGGGGCAATGGAGATGGTAGAGTCTTGTTCGACAAGTTGATGAATGAATCCTGTCATTAACTCTTCGAGGAGATACTGGAAAGCTGGATAGATGTCTATAGGGCTCTGGTCAGTGTCTAGAACAATAACTCCCTTCCAGAGTGATGAAGGTGGAACAGAATCCTGAGTGACCATCTGTCTGTACTCCGCTAGAATCTCATGTTCGTAGTCACCAAGCTGATCAAGGGCATCCTCGCCTGGACCTGAAGTTATGATATTGCGCCACTCTTCCTCATTCATAGTTCGCTTCCATGCGTAGAACGCAGGAGTGATTGTACGTTTCCGTTTTCGTTTGAGCTGCAACCCATAGAGATTGAAGTCAAAGGCAGTCTTGGTCTTGACCTCAAGGATCATGACTGGCGTCCATAGAATCTGGCCTTTGATCTCTCGCCTGATGAAGATGGTCAGGTCCACTTGCCCGGAGTGTTTGGCAACTGGGAGTTCCGCAACAACTAATATCGGGGAGAGTGAGTCGAGCATCTTGTCCCCTGAGAACACAACCTGTCGCAGGGACACAGGATGATGGAGGTCTGAGAACAATACTCTGTGCCACTCATTACCCTCTCGCTGACTAAGGGGGAGTATCTGTTCCACGAGCTTCTCAATATCTCTCTCTGCCACAACACCCGCATTGATGTCAAGATAGTCAAGGAGCTCTAGTAGAAGCCTTCGTTCAACTGTATCAGATGTCTTCGATACCTGTGTGATGATCCATTCTCGGATCTGTTCAAAGGGGGTCTTGTCATCTCGGTCAACTAATGAGTCCTTGTCAGTATAATCAAGCATCCTTTGCAGGATTGCTCGTTCAATCTTGTTATCCGTCTTCTTCAGGCGTTTTACGACCTTTTCCCGAACCTGTTTGATGATCTTCTCTACATCTCCGTCAGCTACTAGTGCAGTGTCAAGGTAATCAAGGAACTTTAGCAAGGCCTCTTGTTCAATCTGGTCCGTGGTCTTTTCTAGCTGCTGGATGAGCTGCTTGCGAATCCTTTCAATGGAAAGACTGACGGAACTCTCACCACGTCGTTTCGTGATTCGCTGACGTGTTCTATGTCGCTTCTTATAGAGGGAGTGAATCTCAAGGACAATCTTCCTAAGCTCCTGATCTGCATCGGGATTGAACTTTCGTCGCCCCTCTTGTCCATCAGTGTATACCCAGTCAAGGAAGGGTTTGAGTCGATGAATAAGGAGTCGGATATAGCGGTGTGCCTCGGTCCTTGGCACATGGTTGATGAAACACTGTCTACAAAGCTCTACACAATAAACTCGAATCATGTCCACGAAGTCTAGTCCTGGCAGAGTAGGATGAGAGAGGAAAATGAATGAGTCCTCTCCTTTTCCTTTGTATCCATATTTCCAGTAGACATTGATCGCCCCATCATCTATGATGTTATCAGCTTCTTCTTTAGTGAAAACCTTCTTGCTTCCATCAGGATACTCCCGGATCTGGAATGCTTGTGGTTTCGGGAAGGGGTACAAGGCCATCGCTATATCTCTGAGCCGTGCTCCTGCATAGTTGAGTAATGCATTGAGCGGACCTACGGTACCCTCCAGCCAGCTATAGACCCGCTTGAACTCTCGATTTCCAAATCGTTTCGTGCTTGACCATACAAATTTGAGGAATTGCCCCCGCATATTTGGTTCAGCATTCTGGACGGGGGAAAGGTTCTGCCTTTCTTCCATGGACTCTCTTGCGGAGGCCCATATCTTCTCAATACTATGGCAGAACTTCCGGGTCTTCTTACTAGATCTATTCCGTGCAATCCGAACCAATGCCACAAGACCCATGTAGATCGCAGCACTGAGCATAGCACTTGGATTGTTGGACTTCCCTTTTCTGCCTCTCATCAGTGCAGAGTCTTTGCTATTTCAATATATAAGTTTTATGTATAATAATCAAAATCCTTTAAATTAAAAAACAAACCATCATATCTCTTTATTTTAAAAATAGAGTACTAATAGAAACTAATCTTGATAAACTTATAACGTTTGAGGACATTATATAGTCTGAACCAAAACACAAGAGAGGTGCACGATTGATGACAAAGAGAGTCCGGCGCCGTCCCCGGAAGCATAAAGAGAACGATTCTAGTCCTCAGATGCAATCAACAATGGATGGCAAACTTATAACCTTTCCATCATCAAAGCACCAATACACAGGACTCAAGTACCTTGTCGAGTCCTTCACGCTCTGCTCTGCGGAGAGAGACGTGAGTAAGAAAGGCAAGGGACGAAGACCTGATCCTCGATACAGAAAGGCACGTCCTGAGAGAGTACAGCAAGAGCTTGAAAGGACGACCGGACGAAAAGCCAGCAATTCAGACCTCTCTATGATGGGTTCCTATTTTAAAAAGTATGTGGAGCTGGTGAATCTTGTCCTTGAACGAGTCTATTCCCACACTGAGCGAGTAGACTTCCTTGGGGAAGAGTTGAACTCCTACAAGGGAAAAGGGTACGTTCTATTGAAGAAGGAGGGGTATCTCTCCTACAAGGACAATGAAGAGCTTAATGCCCAATGCTTTGAGAGAATGTACCGGAATATCCTTGAACAGGTTGCCAGAATAGTTCAGTCCAACTGGTTACGACGCCAGCTCATGCAGAGTGCTCTTGCTGTTGTCAGCGAGGACAGAGATGTGCTTATCCGTCTGTTGAAGAACAAATACGTTCCTCCTACGATGATCAAGGAGGTTCGAGCTCGGTGTGAGAGTACGAAGGACAATGGAACTGGATACTACTACACCCTGTCTGTGCTAAAGCAGCTTCGTCGGAAGCTGGATGAGTACATCCTTATACAAAGAGGAGAACCTCTTGGTTTCAGAGGGTCTCAACGAAGACGGATAAGCAAGTATCTCAAGGATAAGAGAGAATCTGTGAAGGTCATTGCTTCTGTGCAATCCCTCCTACAAGAGTTTGCCACACAAGGCTATCCCTTCTCAGTCCCCAAGATGTTATCCCATACTGCAGACTTCTCCGCGAGTACTGAGAATTCACCCGGACAGGGCTACTGGTATTCTTTGGACAAGGAACGAGAGAACGAGGTCCTTTTCTTCCTGAAACTTCCTGAACCTCTTGGGGGAACGGAGAAAGAGAGTTCTCCCTATCGAACAAACACATTGGCTCTTCGATTCCTTGACTGGCTACCTCGGGCAGCCAAGAAGGACAGGAAGAAGGCTGAATTAGCTGAACAGGACGGAAAACACCTTCGAGCAAGGAAGCTCAGGGTTCGAGCTAGAAAGTTCGAGGACATGCACCAGCAGTTCATGAACACCATCGAACTTCACCATGCAACATATCAACATGCACGACTCAAGTCCCGAAAGGAGAAGGATACTGAGAGAATGAGAGAGCTACAGGAGAGGATTACATGCCTCAGGAAGGCACGGACCTGTGGACCTCCCAGACTCCTCCTTCGAGATAATCGAGTCACGCTACAGATACCCTTCCTCCCACCTACTAGAGAAATGATCGATGAGGAACTTGGACCACGGACCTATCACAGGAGAGCAGGAGCTGACCGTGGTGTCCGAGTACCCATTGTCCTCTCTGTGCGGAATGGCGAGGGAGAGTTTGTAGACGAACTGATATCCTTTGATACATTAGTATCAAAGAGAGACTTTCTCAGGTACCAGACCAGAGGACTCACATCCAAGGTGAGAAGGATGAAGAACAACTGGGAGCGAAAACACTCTGAGAGGTACCATCCCGGTCATCTTCTCAAGAAGGATCGACATCTCTCAGCACTCTGGAGGAAGATTCGAAGGTTGGACAGAGAGATTGCACGACAGGTAGCAAGTCAGACTGTCTGGTTCTGTGAGGAGCACTGGGTCAAGACCCTGTACTTCGAGAACCTCAAGAACTACACCCCGCCACAGGGATGGGGTGACCTCTCGTGGAGATTGTCCAGTAATCTCTGGTCCAAAGTGCTGGATACGGTAAAGTACATGCGACAGTCCCTTGGACATAGATACGGAGGGGTCTGGACGGTTAGTCCAGCATGGACCTCTCAGAAATGTCACATCTGCGGAGAGAAGGGAGTTCGTGTGGAGTCTGCGGAGTCTACAGAAGAGAGGAAAGGAGGAGAGTACTTCCACTGTGCGAGCTGTGGAAGTACCATCCATGCGGATGTCAATGCCGCACGAAACATTATTGATGTTCAAATGAAGAAACCCAGTGCCGTTGCTGGGCAGACCGCCTGATGTTCAGGTTTGTCTAGGTTACAATCAACGATAACATATGAGGAGAAATCGATGAAACCCCGAAGCCAATAATCCTAATAACGCTCACAGAACTGAATCGATACCGTTGGCTACCTCAATAGTTCCCCTTGCAGAAGAGCACTTGGCAGAATGGGTCGCGATTCATAATCAAGTCCATCTCATCTTGCCATGGCATTTGACAATTGATACAAGAAGTGCAGCAAAACTACTTGATGACTCTGAGAATCAACTCTCCTTTCTTGCAGTGGAGAATGGTTCCTGCGTGGCCATTGGTACATTAGACACACGGATGGAGTCTACCGCAAGCGTACCTCACTTCGCCTTTCAAATAGATGCTCATCAAGCAGCGATGATTCTTCTCAAACACCTCATTGCTGAGGCGAGGAACCGGCAATTCGAGGAGGTCTCAATCCTTTGCTGGGAATCAATTACGCAACTTCAGAAGCTACTCACCGAATCAGGATTTGTTGAGAAGAACAGACAAAGTCTGATGATTCTCAATCTCTCAAAAGCCTGTGACACAGTGCCGAAACAAGGCCTAACAATCAGCTCACTTGGAGATTCCGTATCAGTTGAGGAGTTCGTTGCTGCCAATCGGGCGGCATTCGCTGATGATGCGTCGCGTCCATTGGAAGTAGAAGAGATTGAGGAGTGGTTGGAGACCCAGCCCGGATTCCGACCAGATATTCAGCTTGCAGCATTGATTGACAACAGGATAGTCGGGACCGCATTATCGGAGTACGAAGATGTAGGACAAGGAGACGTCACCGCAAGGCATGCATGGATCTATGGCATGGGAGTCATTCCCACAATGCTGCGCCAGGGAATCGGCACTGCGTTGATGGAAGAGCTGTGCCGCCGTTTGCGGAAATATGGTGTCAGCAGAGTCCGGCTCCTGACCGATCCTGAAGGGGGAATCAACACCTTCTATGACCGGCTAGGTTTTGTGCATGAGGCTTACAGGATTGAATACATCCTCGCTTTGGGTTGACTCACCCATGGCTATTTTGGAGGAAGCGGGATAATTGATACTGCGTTTCGAAATAGCACATCTTGTTTCATGCATCAAGAAAATTCAGGATCTTTCTCTCGAGCCAGTTATAAGCTAATCAATCTCTGATATACATGAGAAAGCAGATTCTTCGCGGAAAGGGAATTGGAGATGGGTTTCGATAATAAGATGTATTTCTATGAAATACTGGCTTTGCTAGTGCTCATAATTCCTATTGGGGTAGTTCTCTCTGCTAGTCTAGGCGCAGGTGGGAGTTATCCGTATGCAACACCTCTCAGGGATCGTGGCGATGGGTCGTCATCACGTTTACTCAATTATACGGTCGATGTGTATCCCCAAAAGAGCAGTTCACTATTAGTTGAACTCGAGATATCATATTATGTAACTAGCGGCGATAAGACTCATGGATTCAAACAGCTTCTTCCTCCGACTAGTACATGTTACATTTCATGGCTGAGAGCATCAGATGGAACAGACCTCCAAACACAGATCACTCGAGATGAAGATTACATAGAGATTGGCTGGTTCTTTAACAGTCCAATTGCTCAAGGAACAAATCGAACTGTGCATGTCGAGTTTGAATTTGCCAATGCGGTCATTGATGAACTAGTTGCCAATCGAATTGAGCTCCCAAACGCAGGAAGGTGGGGGATTTCTGTTGAGGAGTCACACTACGCTGTCCACTTACCTGAGGGTGCTAGTTTCATCGACCTCAGTTATTCACACTCCAGTGTCTACGAATGCGAACTACTTGACTGGGACCCACCATCTGTAGCAACAACTAGATTCGTTGAGACCGATCAAAGTCTCATTCTCTTTGTCTTACTACCTGCGTTTGTAATAATGACGTTAGGAGTGTTCTTGACGGAATTTAGAAAAGCTCAAGGAGAATATGGTGAAGACTCTCTGGAACATTATCCCGCAGGATTTCTTGCTGCAATCAAGTATGGAGTATCTAAGGCCATCTGGGGCACATTGTTTGCATTAGAGCTGTACGGTTACAGAGGCTCACCTCCAGTAATATCTGCAAAGAGACGGCTTAGGGACCATGAGTATTTACTCGCGGCAGTTGCGTACTCTGATATCTCAAATGTGACATCCAGATATAGAGAATTCTTAGTTGATGATATGCGAGAAGAAGGCATTCTTGGCAGCAGAAACTTGTTTGCCATCTTGACCCCTGGTGCCGCGCTGTTAATGGGGCTGTCATGTGCACTTGTCAGTATTCCAATTCTGTTTTCATTGCCTAGTGTCCTTCTACTTGCCTTTGGGACTATGCGTGCAACATCACTCAGTGGAAAGGGGAAGATTCTGGAAAAGAGATTGAATCAAATACATCCCGAAAGGTCCTCGCCCTCTGAAGAGTTCTTGGAGTATTATCCAGTCTTGGGCTATGACTCCCCTGGGGAGATTGAAGAGATAATCTCACAATTGAGTATGGGACTAGATACGGAGAATGAAGATACAGTCGTTGCTGCAATAGGAAGAGTTGAGACCGGCTTAAAGGAAATGCTCGGAGAAGATTATGTTGTTTCAGGTCTCTTTGATTATAGGAGTATAGCTTCTGACTCGGATGACTGCGGTGGATGCAGTGGATGTGGAGGTTGCGGCGGCTGTGGAGGATGCGGAGGGTAGACTATTCATGGGTTCGGATCAGGAAAAAGATGAGCAGACTCGACTTCTAACGGACACTCCAATCGCCTTCATTGTCCGAGAACGACCTAGGTTCATGCTACAAGTGCATGTCACAGAGAAATGCAACCTGAGATGTCAACACTGCTACAACGAGAGTTGGACTCGGGACCTAAGCATGGAGCATTTTCTAATCATAGTGAAGCAGTTCAAGAGGTTGTTGAAAATAACCAACACAGGTGGTACCGTGTATCTTACTGGAGGCGAACCCCTCCTTTGGCCCCATTTACTAGATGCAATACGGATACTCACCAAAGAACGTATTCCTCCCCGAGTATTCACAAATGGAACCCTAGTTACAACTGATATGGCGAAGCAGTTGAGCGACTCTAGAGTCAGGTTTGTGCAAGTGAGTCTTGATGGGGCTCAAGAAACCAACGACTCCATCCGGGGGGAGAAGTCATTTGACAAAGCAATCACCGGGATTAAGCATCTCCTGCATCAAGGGATTGAGGTCACACTCATGGTGACTGTAATGAAGAGAAATCTCAGTGAGATTGATCAACTCTTGGACTTGGCAGATGAGCTTGGAGTACAACGGATTGCGTTCAATCGGTTTATCCCAATAGGCTCTGGGTCCAACTTGGCAGATGAGGCGCTATCAAGTGCTGAAGTCCAGGAGATGCTCCTGCTTCTCAGGGATAAGTCTGGCCAACATCAAGTAGAGATCATCCAACGTGACCCTCTTTGGACCTTTGTAAATCAAAATGTCCAAGGCTTTTCAGGATGCTCAGCTGGTCAATTTCTCTTGGATGTTCTTGTCGATGGAACTGTTTATCCATGTCGTCGTCTTCCCATTGGTGTGGGCAATGTATTCGAAAAAGAGCTTGTGGATATCTGGGTCGCATCACCCTTGTTGCGCGACCTGAGGGACAGACGCAAACTTGAGTGTGGGGACTGTGCGTATCTGAGAACCTGTGGAGGATGTCGAGGAGTAGCTTACGCAAAGACTGGAGACCCATATGCAATGGATCCGCAATGCTTCAAAAAGAGAGAAAAAACAGAAGCAGAATTAGATGACTCAATCCTCAAATCAGATGATGAAATTCGACTGTGAACCACAAAGATCTGCCAGATGTCTCTCGCTAAGGGATAATTCAGGTCTTCAACTCCACAAGTAATCGAATTCAGTTAGAACACGTGTTCCAACTATGTTGCCTTTGTTTGAGATGACCCGTGCATTGTAGTATCTGATTCCGATGAGATGGAGGCGAATTTAGAGGGCGTGCCTGATGAACTACATATCGCATTCTTGATTATCCATATTCGCGGAGTCTTGGGTCCACTTCTCTCCATTGACCTGTTCTCTTAGAGAAAGCCTCCCTCTCCTCCTCAGTGGTGGGAATCCGATCAAATGTGCAATCATCATCCCCACATGCTTCACATGTCAGGTGGACTATCTTGGTATCAGGATGCAGAGCCATCATCCTCGATGCATCTACGTAGCAATAGAGATATCCT
>JAUVHR010000233.1 GCA_030593165.1 Candidatus Thorarchaeota archaeon | reverse complement strand
ATGCTGCCAAGGGCTGAGATACTTGCCAAGTTGAAGTGCCACACCATCAATGGGTATGATGATACGCCGAGGGCAAGGAACATGCCTGCAACGATGACTACGAAGAGCAGGTTAACTATCATCACTGGCTTAAGTGCATGGCCGCTCTTCTTTCGATAGAGTGGAATCGCAACGACAAGAGCGGATAGAATGCCTAGGATGATAATCTCCTCGACCAGAATGTTAGCAAATCCGAAAGTTTGTGTGACTTCGGCTGTTTCTCCCTCTGAAGTCGTAACAAGAACTGTGATTTCGTGTTGCCACTTTGAGTATGCTCCTGTGTCGAACGAGAATGTTACTACGCCAGTGCTGACGGTCACGTTGGTGAGATGCTCAATGGCCACACCATCTATAGACACCGTGATAATGACCTCATTCCACTTGGAATCTATCTCTATGGTGAACTCGACAGTGCCAACAACAATGTCATCAGCGGGTGCCACGAAGGCTACGGCAGGGACGCCATAGTTGTCGACAATCAGAATCATCGTGTACTCACGCATGTGGCCATACGCATCGTAGGCCTTGAATGTGAAGTTGTGTTCACCCTCTTCGTAGGGTGCAGTATTGAAAGTGAACTCACTCAGTCCCTCTGTCAGGGTGATGTTTACTACATCCGAAAGTTCGTAGTCAACGTACGTGCTGAGTGTAACATTATCATAAGGAGTGAATACCCTGATTCCGAAAGTTTGGTTGCCTTCAATCCTAGAGTAAGCGGTAAGATCGATTATCGAGAATCGTACATGATCTAGGAATATAACCTGCCTAGTGAGGCTGTCTTCAAGGCCCTCTTCGGTCCAGATTGTAACAGTGATGTCATGGAGACCATTATCGTAACGACTGCAGTTGATAGTATGGTTTGCTGCGCCTATTGGCACAAGTGTCACGTTGAATTCAGAAGTGAGCTCATCGTCCACGGAAACGTTCATGTAAACCTCAGTGTAATCTGATGTGATATTCAAGAAGAGATCAGAAAGCCCGGTCATGGTTTCATCTTGAATTGGAGCAATGAAGTCTAGAGTCGGTGCCCCATGGTTATCCACTTCGAAGACCAATGTGTATGACTCTTTGTCAACGCCTACAGTTGAGTTGCCAATGATCTCAGTCGCGTTGTTGTCCTCGAAGAGTAGTGTGAAGTTCAGACTGCCCTCAGGAAGTAGGGCTGTGTCGATGGTCACATTCCTTGTGACAGTAACATTTGCAACTGTCGTGCCAAAAGCGGTTTTGTTGTAATCAGAATAGATTTCCCCATCTGCAAAGACAGTCAAGTTCAGAATCCCGTTGATCGAAGTCACATTCAAGGTCATGTTGAAGGTCCCAACAACCGTACTCAGGTTTGCTGGAGTCAGCAGCACAATTGTGATATTCTCAGAATCGAATCCTGCAAACACATGGCTATTCACTGTGGAGTTCTGAGCAACGAGGGCATCCTCTGTGGTCAATGCACCTGGCTGCATCTGAAGTGCTCCAATGAGCATAATTGATGCGACTAGTAGTACTAGGATACTGGTCTTCCTCATAACGGAATCTTCCTGATGTCCACTGCTCTGATAGCGGGCTGGTCCGCCAAGAACATTTGGCCCGTTTTTAAAGCTAGCGCCAGTTGCATTAGTGTACAACGAGATTGATATAAGACCTAGTTACATTTCACACTCTCCGCTTGAGACGTGATTTCTTTGACTATCAACGACGACAAAATCCAAAATATCGGGATTTGGTCCCCCTCCGAGAAGCTTTCCCAGCGCGTGCAGAAACTGCGCGCTCATTTCTACTCGTTTCATGAACGTGCAGAAACCAATGAGCCATATACATTCTCAACAGGAACACCGTGGGATGAGGTCTACTCCTTGCATGATTGGGCCAATGAGCCTATTTACTATCCCTTCTTTCCTTCCATCAACCAAACATTCAGGTCCATGGGAGTGAATGTTAAGATTCCGGAAGAATACTGGAATAAGAGTCTCGCCATGAGGCGGGCCATATTCTTCAACGAGGCTATGATCCACTACATGCCAGTAATCATCCTTGACGGAGAGCTGATTGTGGGCTTCAATTTCAATACAGCCCTGTCGAAATCGCTGAGCAAATCGGAAACAAAGAAACGGAATAAGGAGATGGCCAAGTACTTCAAAGAGGCCGCTCGTCTATGTCAGGTGGGCATCGGAACTGCTTCAGCTGCTGCGGGTCACATTATTCCGAATTATGCCAAGGTAATGGGGATTGGTCTGAGGGGGCTCGTAGAGGCGTACGAGGAGGTCCTTGAGAGAACTGCCAATGCCACGCATCGTGAGTTCGTTGAATCATTGATTCTAAGCTGTAAGACCGCCAGAGACTTCAATCTCCGTTATTCCAGAGCGGCGGCGAATCAAGCAGAAACTGAATCAGACCCGAATCGGAAGCGGGAACTCGAGGAAATCGCTAGAGTCTGTGCTAAGGTCCCATGGGAACCTCCTGAAACATTCTTGGAGGCACTTCAATCATTATGGACTGTGCACATGCTCGTCATGGCTGCTGAGTCCTATCCTGGCGCAGGACTTTCATATGGGCGATGGGATCAGTATATGTTTCCGTTCTACAAAGCTAGCATTGATTCAGGTGAAATTACTCGGGAGGAGGCAAAAGAGCTTCTCCACTGTTACTGGATCAAGCACAATTATGTCTACGACTTTCAGGGCCGCTTGGGAATAAATCAGGGAATCACTTCTAGCTTCGGGCAACTAATAACCCTCAGTGGGTGTGGTCGGAATGGCGAAGACCTGACGAACGATCTCACATGGCTTGCACTAGAAGTCATAGAAGAGATGAATCTCCTTGAGCCCAAGCCCAACATAAGATTGCATAAGAACACGCCACAGGACTTCATGATTCGCGTTGCCGAAATTCTGTCGTGCGCCCAAGGTTCTCCATTCCTGATGAACTTCGATGAACACAGCATCGAAGGCATGGTATGGCAAGGGGTTCCTCGAGAGGATGCTTGGGATTATGGTGTTGTCGGATGTCTTGAGAACACAATGCAGGGGAATGACAGGTCGGGGACTGTGGACGTCAATCTCAACCTTGCCAAAGCTATTGAGCTTGCTCTCAATGATGGCATGGATAAGGCCACTGGAGAACAAGTGGGTCCTAGAACTGGGAACCCGTTGAGCTTTTCATCGTATGAGCAGTTCCTGAGGGCAGTCAAGACTCAACTCGCTGCATTGGTCAAGCTACTAGTTGACTGTGGTAACATGGCAGATACAGTCCGAGCCAAGTATCAACCTACTCCCTATCTTAGTGCATTGATGGATGACTGTGCAGAAAATGGAAAGGATGTTAACGAGGGAGGTACAACCTGGAACTTCATTACTGTTGAAGGTCTGGGCATTGCCACTTTGGCTGATTCCGTTGCTGCTATCAAGAAGATGGTTTACGACGAGGAGCGGCTGAGCATGGGCGAATTGCTCGAAGCCATACACTCGAACTATGATGGCCATGAAAAAACTCGTCAACTCTTGAGATCACGCGCCCCCAAATTCGGCAATGATGACGACTACGTTGATGAGATTGCTCGTGAGCTCTCAATGTTCTGGGCGGAGGAGGTCTTCAAGCATTCAAATCCTGTTACTGGTAGGCGCTACCGTGCAGGATATCTTAGCTGGAATTATTATGTGCCACTTGCACCCCTTACTGCCGCTACTCCTGATGGCAGACGGCGAGGTGAGTTCCTGTCAGGGGGCGTCGGAGCAGTACAAGGAATGGACTCCAAGGGTCCGACCGCATCAATACGGTCGGTTGGTAAACTTGGTCTTGAAACAATTCCAAACGGTGCGTCTCACACAATCACGCTAAGTCCATCAATGGTAAGTTCACCTGAGCATATAGAGAAACTTGCTGCGCTATTGCGTGCTTACAATGAAGTTGGAGGCACTGCGCTTCAAATCAACATTATCGATGCTCCTACGCTTAGGGCCGCGCAACGAGAACCCGCGGCATACTCGAACCTCTTAGTTCGCGTTACAGGCTATAACGCTTACTTCACGCAGGTTGGACGTGAGCTACAAGAGGAGATTATTGCAAGGACGGAGCACAAACTCTGATGTCTGTAGAAGGTATCACGACCAACATTCAGCGGTGCTCTACAGAGGACGGTCCAGGTATTAGAACGACCGTCTTTCTCAAGGGTTGCCCGCTGAGTTGTGTTTGGTGTCACAATATCGAAACAATTGACCCAGCACCGCAATTGGTCTGGCACTCTGGACGATGTATCGCAGATCTTGCTTGCATTAAGGTATGTCCAGAGAATGCCCTATCATTGATTTCAGATGGAATGAAGATTGATAGAACACTTTGTACTGTTTGCGGGAAATGTGTGGAAGTATGTCCAACGACAGCCATGGAGATGGTTGGCACCGAGTGGGATGTAGATGTTCTCGTTCAGGAGCTTCTAAAGGACAAGGTCTTCTTTGACACCTCGGGTGGTGGTGTTACGATTTCAGGCGGCGAAGCCCTATTTCAGTTGGACTTCTCCGTAAAGATTGCCAAGGGCTTGAAGAAGGAAGGTGTTCATGTCGCACTTGACACCTGTGGTTATGGTAGCGAAGGAACCCTCAACAAGATTTTGTCAGTAGTGGATATGGTTCTTTATGATTTGAAGATTATAGACTCCCAGCGGCACAAGAACGCGACAGGAGTTCCTGTCGAGCGAGTTCTTGATAATGCCCGGATTATAGCCGCATGGGGCAAACCTGTCTGGATACGGACGCCAGTCATACCTGATTACACTGATGACGAGGCGAACATTAGAGCCATTGCTCGGTTCATCATCGAGCACATGCCAAACGCTGAGCGATATGATCTTCTAGCGTTTAACAACATGTGCATTGATAAATACGCACTCTTTGAACTCGAGTACCCTTTGAGAGAGGTGCCCCTTGTACCTGAGGAACATATGGAGCGACTCGCACACGCTGCTCGAGAAGAGGGAGTTGCGAATGTCTGCTGGTCAGGAATGACAAGAAGGGAAGATAATCGTAGTACGAACATTCAGGACCAAGAGGAGGAGAGCTGTCATGGATAGGATTCTATCAGACGACCTTGTGAAAGCACTGAAGATTTTTGAAAACCCCAAGTTCACGGTGACCAAGAATGTGGATAACGAACCTAACATAGCATTGGTCATGTCGTGGACGGTGTACGAGGGTGACACTCTTGTTTACGGCGACTTCATGACGTACAAGACCAAAATGAATCTCGAAGCGGGCAACTCGGAAATGTCACTTCTTGTGATGAACACAGACCTAAACAGTTGGCTGATCAAGGCGAACTTCGAAGGGTTTCACCAAAATGATGAGATTTACGAATTCATGGCGATGACCCCTTTATTCCGGTATAATCAATATACCAATGCTCGTGCGGCCGGTGTTGCAAGGGCGATTTGGGCAAGTAGTAACTCTCCCATATCCAAGGTGTCTGTACTGACCTCATTCACGAAAGCCAAGTTGGCAAAAGGAAAAATCCCGCAGGAAACCACTGAAGAGGGAAATATACCCCCCAATGTAGTGAGCAGATTCGACAGGCTGGCTGCAGTGAAGGCGATAGCATTTGTAGATGACGCAGGATATCCTGTAGCTTTTCCTGCCTTGGGAATGATGACAGCAGGCAGGAATCGTCTAGTGGTCAATAGAGGTGAAGAACTCCGTCGAGGATTCCACATACCGGATGGACAACGTGTAGCGG
>JAUVHR010000076.1 GCA_030593165.1 Candidatus Thorarchaeota archaeon | reverse complement strand
CCGGGACTTCGGCCTAGATTGGCTAGCGGACGAGTTCTGGAGCGAGTATGCCAATGAACCGTACTTCAAGTCTCCGAGTTTCGCAAATGCCAGTTTTGACAGCTGGAGGAACCAGCTCTTGTATGGCGCGACCTTTGAGGAAATCTATGAGGCTGCGGTTGAGATGCAGAAGATTTGGGTCTATGAGTGTCCAATGATTGTCTGCAGTGAGGAATATCTCTTTCCAGGGCACAACACCAGGAGGTTTGCTCGTCCAGAACTGGATACAATCGATGGTTATCATGGTTGGTGGTCATCCTATAGAGCACACCGTCTGGAATCGAACGGAGGTCCATTTGGTGGCACTCTTCGTGTCGGAATCTCTGAGGATATTGACTCATTCAACCCAATGCTATGTTATTCCCAGAACTCTGCGACTATCCACGAGCTTCTCTGGGACAGTCTAATGCGACGTGGTCCTGATGGCTATGACATCCCTTGGATTGCGTATTCCTACACGACTGAGACTCACAATGATAATCCAGCTGTTCCAGAGGGTCACAAAAGGTTGACGCTCGACTTGATACAGAATGCGACATGGAGTGATGGTAGACCACTTACGGCAGAAGATGTGGCATTTACTCTGAACTACTATCGCGATGCTCCTGACAACCCCTATCGTACAGACTTGATGGATATGACGGCAGCTTACGCACCCAGTCTGTACCAAGTAGTGGTCGAGTTCAGCTCAGAATCATACTGGCATCTCCACGATGTTGTATACAAACCGATTCTACCGAAACATATCTTCATCAACATAGCACCTGAAAGATGGGATGAGTGGACTCTAAGTCCCGTTGAAACCGAGATAGTGACCTCAGGTCCATTCAATCTCTCTGACTACGTGGAGGGCGAGTACATCGAGCTTACAGCAAATCCTCGGTACTTCTATCGACCTGAACCGTTGAGCATCGATGAAACCACCATTGAACCTACTGAGACGGTTCTAGATTCTCTGTTCATTACAGTAGTGTGGACCTTAGGAACAATGTCCGCTGTGCTTGTGGTTGGAATCCTAGTGATTTGGAGAAGAGACATCTAGAATTGGATGGGCCGCCCGGCAATTCTCTCCAGAACACTCCGAATCTTCCCATTTTTGGTCATTCTGTTCTTCAGCAGTAGGCTTCACAGGGAAAATCGCACAACAATGCATGTGACCCGAGCGACACAAGAACTGTTTTGATGAAGTTGTCCCTCATAGTACTTCGAAGGCAGAAGGGATTCTGAATTGTCGTTGGTAGTTACTAGGAGAGCCAGAGTTATCACTGTAATCATGCTTCTCATTGCAGCTACAATCCTGATTTGGCCAACATCCGTACAGTCAATCAACAAAGACTCTGATATTATCAAAGCTGGTCCTTACGTCGACCAGATACTCTTCGAAGTCATCAGGAGTGATGATGCACAAATGTTAGCTCTAATGAACGATGAGATTGACATAGTTGGAGATTTCCTCCATCCGGCTTTTCTCCCGGCAATTGAATCAGAGCTGACAGTACACAACACCCTGTACAATGGCTACATCTATGCAACCATCAACTGCGCGAAGTACCCCTTCAATTGTACAGCTTTCAGAAGAGCACTTGCATTCGCTCTGGACAAGGAAGCAATCTGCGATGACGCTTGGGATGGTTTGGCAGTGCCTCTGGACTCATGCATTCCACGCTGCAATCCTCTCTCAACTGATGGACTATTGCCTTACAACTACTATGAGGCTAACGCTAGTATGGGCAACCGACTACTAGATCTGGCCGGCTTCATAGACTGGGATGAAGATGGAGTCAGAGAAGCCCCCGATGGAACAGACTTTGATGTACATGTCTGGACCAGTTCTTCAGCATACACTCCGATTGTTGTTGGCAACATCATCGTCGAGGCATTTCTTTCTCTGGGGGTGGATGCAGTATCATATCCAGTCGATTGGTTCTGTGGATGGGATATCCTCGATAGAGTATACTTCCATGGGGATTATGATATGGCTGTGCTAACCACTCGTTTTGACGACCTTGATGTAGATTGGCTAGCATATGAGTTCTGGTCTGGTTTTTCAGATGAGCCCTATCACAATCTCCCGAACTTCCGAAATGATAGTTATGACTCCTGGCGTGGCCAGCTATTACATTCAACTGATTATAGTGACATCTATGAAGCTGCAATAGAGATGCAGAAGATTTGGGTCTATGAGTGCCCAATGATTATCTGTAGCGAGAAAACTCTTCTATCTGCGCACAACTCCAAGAGAGTTGCCCCGTTGGAGCCGGACACTATCGATAGCTATCATGGTTGGTGGGCCTCCTATAAAGCGCATCGTCTGGAATCGAACGGAGGGCCATTTGGTGGTACTCTTCGTGTCGGAATCTCTCAGGACATTGAATCTTTCAATCCGATGACATGCTCATCCGCGTCTTCGAGGACTATCCACGAACTTCTGTGGGACAGTTTAATGCGACGTGGTCCTGATGGCTATGACATCCCATGGATTGCTCAATCCTACATGACTGAGACTCACAATGACAATCCAGCCGTTCCAGAGGGTCACAAGAGGTTCACGTTCGACTTGATACAGAATGCAACACACAGTGATGGTAGGCCACTTACGGCAGACGATGTTGCTTTTACTCTGAACTACTATCGCGATGCTCCTGACAACCCCTATCGTGCAGACTTGATGGATATGACAGCAGCCTACGCGCCAAGTACATATCAAGTAGTGATTGAGTTCAACTCTGAATCATACTGGCATATCCATGATGTTGCATACAAACCGATTCTACCGAAACATATCTTCTTCAATATCACGCCAGAGAGCTGGGATGAATGGACTCCAAGTTCATCAGAGGCCGACAATGATGGTATAGTGACATCGGGCCCTTTCCGAATAGGTTCCTATGTTGAGGGAGAGTCCATTACACTCACTGCAAACCCTCAGTACTGCTACCGACTTGAACCATTGAGTACTGATGAAGCCTCAACAATGCCATCTAGCATTGAATCTCTGCTTATTGCAGTAGGGTCTGGTACTGGATCCATGTCAGCTGTGCTTATGATTGGAATCTTGGCGATCTGGAGAAAAGATGTCTAGACTGTTAGTTGAGACGTCCATTATTAGAGCCATCACAAACTCGAAGGGAACAGAAGGCACAGGTGTAGTGGCAGAATCAGTCCGCAAAGCTATAGAGATTGCCATCTGCGGAGCTTCTGAAATACCTGAGCGATAGTTTCAGCCCTTACCGTCTGCTGTTCCACCTCATCCCTCGATAGCTCACGTATTTGGGCGGCCGGTGCACCAGAATTCAGACTTCTTGGTGGAATCACGACATTCGAAGGAACAATACTTCCCGGTGCTAGCATCACGCCCTCTCCAAGTGTTGCGCCGTCGAATATGACGCACCCCTCTCCAATGCTTGCGGTGTCACCAATATACACTCCGTGGATAACGGATGCGGTTCCAATGACAGTATGGTTTCCTATTATCGCTGGATTGTCCTCAGAATGAGCATGAATAACCGTGCTATCCTGTATACAAGTGGACTCTCCAATTCGAACTGATGCATGGTCTCCTCGAATGACCACGCCGGGCCAGATGTTTGCTCTAGCTCCTATCTCCACATCTCCAACAATTGTAGCTTGGGGACTTACATACGCTTCAGGGTCTATCTCTGGATTACGATCACCGAACGGTAGAATTGGCAGTGCTGCCACCTCACATGTGTTTAGATTAGGTCGGGGCTCACGTCTAATAAAACATCATGTGACTTAGTTTTTGTTACCCAGAATCAAAAGAAGAAGAATTCCCCCTCTCTCTTCGAAGGGGGACTCGATTATGTCTATGCTTCTGCCGCTTCAGGTTCAGCTGAAAGCAGCTGCTCTGCAATCTCTTCATAGACCTCTATCTCTCTCACACCAACTAGCTTGTCTAATCTCCGGCCTGAACCATCGTCGAATACAACAAGTTGGCCATCCTTATAGAAGATAACGGCTGGGACACCACTAATTTGGTGTTTAATACTGAACTCGCGGTTCTTATCAACGTCAATCTTCACCACACGTAGTCCTTTTTCACGGAACTTCTCGTCAATCTCCTCGAGAATTGGACCAAGGACTTTGCATGGACCACACCAGATGGCATGGCAATCAACAAACACTACTTTGTGCTCAGCAATAACCTCGTCAAGCTGTTCTGCACTGATATCTTCCACCATGATTATCAACTCCCTGCAAATGCGAGGGCTTATCGGTTGTGCACCTCAGTTGCATAACCGCATTTAACGGTTTGGGTCGGTCCATGTCTTCCTTACCCTAAACGTTGTTAAGGGTTTGGCCGAGCTCGTTCGGCAAGGACTCCAGTGATTGCTTTGCCCGTTCTACATTGCCCCAAGTGCGGAACCAACCTAACCATTCGAAGGACTAAGCTTCTTGTTCCGCGGGACAATCTATCTACTCCAAAGGGAGGCAATGTCTGGTCGGTATCGTGTAGGGTCTGTGCTGTTGAGCTTCTGGTCGATGCGGCGTCAAAGGATCTATTCGACGCATATGATGCATACTCGAGTGCCATCAAGGACGGAACGCTTGACTCCAGGTATGACGGTCCAACACCCTCGGTCGTTTCTACTCCTCGCGAGGATATTGGTGTATTGACCTCTATTGAGCCATCTAGACAGGCACGATCTCGTGGTGTCCAATCCCATGCAGAGATAGAAACGAAGATTGAAGATGGCGGGTCCAGCTTTGATGACCTTCCGACATCGATTCGGACAATGGTCAGCAGGTCAACAGACAGACTGGTCTCTTACCGCTTGATGCCTGCAACTGAGGCTGATTACGGTTGTACGATAGAGGACCTGAAGATTCCAAAACGTCTCAAGGAGAATCTTACAAACAAGGACTTTGACCGGCTCTACCGCTTTCAAGAAGAATCGTTTGACCTTATCTGTAAGGGGCACAATGTTGTGATTGCAGCACCCACTGCGCAGGGCAAAACGGAGGGGTTCATCCTACCCATAATCCGGATGTTGCTTGCAAGAATCCAGGACTCGTTCCTCAATCCCGGTGTTAGAGCCTTACTAATCTACCCCACCAAGGCGCTAGCAAGAGATCAGTATGAGAAGATCAAGGAGATGTGTGAGGTCTCGGGGCTGACAGTTTCCATCTTTGACGGGGACGTATCACAGACCCAACGACGCAAGATATACGAAAGACCACCAGACCTTCTGGTTACGAATCCAGACGTTCTTAGCTATCATCTTGGTTGGGAGAGTTCAAGACTTGTTTCACTCCTACGTACCGTAAGACACATTGTCTTGGATGAGATTCACCTCTACACAGGTTCGTTCGGTGCAAATGTCCACTTTATTCTCAAGAGACTTGAGATGGAAACCGAGAACTCGATTCAGCTTATTGGGGCTTCCGCTACAATTTCTAATCCTAAGGAGTTCGCTCAGGTACTGTTCGACTCGGATGTCGAGCTTGTTGAGTCAAAGACCGCGAAACGGGGTCCAATTCACTTCATGATGTATTACCCTGAGGCCAGCAGCAAGTATACCATGATAGTCAAACTTGTCCGGACTCTTCATGAAGAGGGTTATCGAACACTAGTGTTTGGCAACACTCATTCTGAGGCCGAGATTCTCAACCGAATCCTAGGACACCTGGGAGTGCCCAGCAAGGTACACAGAGGTGGTCTATCCAAGTCCCACAGAACCGCTGTTGAGGAAGAATTCAAGTCTGGGCGATTGCCTGTACTTGTTTCGACACCGACACTGGAGCTTGGAATAGACATTGGCCATCTGGACAGCGTTGTAAGCATGATTGTGTCAGTGACACGGCTCACCCAGAGGATTGGTCGTGCGGGTCGGAAGGGTCAGGAGAGTGTTGCAGTACTTGCACTAAGGGACAACGATCCCATCTCGACATTCTATCGTTTCGCCCCAGAGAAGTACTTCACAGACATTGACGCAGCATTCATTGAACCAGGCAACGAGGTTGTCGCCCGCTACCAGTTGCTTGCAGCTGCCCTTAGTGGCAAGTTGACAGTTGACACATTTCCAAGACATAGAAAAGTAGTCGATACCCTTGTTGAGGAGGGTTTCTTGAAAGTTCGGGATGATGGGAAGATTCGTGTTGTGGATTTTGGCGAGACCCAGAAAACCTGGAGAGGCTACAGCATTCGCGGAATCGGAGACCCTGTGGAAATCAGATTGGACAAGAAGCTCATAGGTGAACGGTCCATGCCCATGGCTGCACAGGAGCTACACCCCGGTGCTCTGTATCTTCATGGCGGCCAGACTTACCAATCAATTGACTTCGCGTACACCAAGGGTCTTGGAAGGGCCCGGGTTGTGAAGATACCAGAATCAAGAGAGCACACTCGACCAACATACTACACTACTCCATCAATCGTTGAGATTCATGAGAAACGAAAGATCTTGGGGCTAAATGTGATCTATTGCACACTCAAGATGACACAGGTCGTTCATGGTTATACTAAGTATCAGACATTTCCCAGACAGACCTTAGGGTTATTCGAGATTGATCCCCACCTCTTCTATGATTACATCACTCGGGGTTTTGCATTCACTGCACCTGTCCCCAGAACAGACATCATTGACCAAGGTATGATAGAATTGAGGAGGTCAAATAAAGGGACTCCCGATCCTGCGTGGATTATCGGTGGCGCCTTTCATGCGCTGGAGCATGTTATAATTGAGTCGAGCGGGATGTTGACTGGAGGGAGTACTAGAGAGATTGGGGGCGTGTCAATGGGTGATTCGGGAATCATCTTTGTCTATGATGGCTCACCAGGGGGCAACGGTGCATCCCGCCTATTGTTCAACAGATTTGATGAGGCCTTTCGTCGGGTTAAGACCATTCTTGAGAACTGCGAGTGCGAGTCAATTGATGGCTGTCCTCTCTGCACCTATTCTTATCAATGCGGAAACAACAACGCTCCACTATTCAAAAAGGGTGCTCTCGACAGTGTTGAACAGATTCTTGAGAAGGCAGAAACAAATGTTGATACCGAAGGCTACATTGGATATCAGCCTGTGGTATGATTAACCGGAGTGTTGCACATGGCGAGAATTCAGATTGAACGGGGACATGACGGTCCAGCCAGACGAGGTCAAGCAATCCTTGGGGAAACCAAGATTCCTACTCCTGCTCTGATGAATGGATCAGACGATAGCTTATTCTCTATCACTTACGCTACTCATGAGCGGACTGAGGTCGGGGAGAACCAACCGCTAATCGTAGCCCTCCCCTCGATACTCCTTGGGTCGAAGGAATATGAGAATCTGGGCACAATCCGCGGTTCAATGATACTTCCCTCAATTCCATCTGGAGACGAGTTGGGATCTTCGATGGGCTCTCTACTCCTTAGGAGTCAGCTTGAAATCGCTACCGAGGTGACCCAGCATCTTGATCCATTTCATCTGATAATTCGCATTCCACACAACATCAATGACGATGAGCTTCAGGCGGTACTGTCTAAGTTCAAGGTGATGGGTGTACGTTCAGCAGCCTTGTCTTTCGATGGTTTCCTTGGTCCTCATGATCTCCAGTCTTTGGGACTACGCAGCAAACTACCCCGAAACTGGCTAACATTGGCGCTGGGCCGAATCGAGCCGGCCATGGTTCCCCTTCTCTACTATTTTGGATTCGACCTCCTAGACGTCGGATTTGCTCGCGGTGCAGCAGCTTTGGGAACGCGATTGTGGCCCACGGACTTGGAGCACATAGATGCGTCGGAACAATCTAGGTACTGTTCATGCTCTGCATGCAAGGGACGTGAGGATTTTGTAGACTTGGCACGTGGTGATTTGTACGACATACTAACACGGCATAACATCGAGGTCTATAGAGAGATTCTGTCACAATGTCAGCAATATGCCCGAACTGGTAAGCTTCGCTGGTTTGTTGAGTCAATGACCCACACAAGTCCATCTATGGCGGGGATACTACGAAGAGCGAACAAGGACTTCTATGATTTCATAGAGGAGTTCACGCCCACAACAGGGAAGGGCACTATTCCACTAATTGGCCCTGAATCGTACGATTCCCCGGTTGTGAAGCGATTTCGGGACCGGCTCGTTGAAAGATACAGTCCCCCGAAACATAAGAGAGTCGTGTTGATTCTGCCGTGTTCAGCCAGAAAGCCCTACTCGGACTCAAAGTCACACAAGTCATTCATTAGAACAATCGAATCCACTCTGAGAAAAGCTCGGTCGCTACTTGCCGAAACCATAGCAACATCTCCTCTGGGAGTCATCCCTAGAGAACTGGAGCGAGTTTTCCCAATCGCTAACTACGACATACCTGTGACCGGCGAATGGGATGCAGAAGAGACCTCTATTGGTGTTACCGCACTTGTAAGACATCTTGAGAAGTTCGACAAGGATGTTGTTATTGTCGCCCATGTGGAAGGCGGCTATCTGGATATTGTAAAGAATGCAGAATCTCAAATTCGACAGACCATTATCTACACGATATCTGAGGGTTCAGCGACGGGTAGAATCTCTCTCGATTCACTCTCTGAAACACTGAGTGACCTAAAGGATATTCTAGAGTTCAAAGCTGTCAAAAGGAGTGAGCTCGAAGACACCGTCAAAGCAACGGGTGACTTCCAGTTTGGTCAGGGCGCAGGAGAGTTGCTGGTCCCTGTAGAAGCGAAACTTGGTGGAAAACTATACCAAATGGTGACGTGCAGAGTGGATGGGGAACAGGTTTGCAGTTTCATCGCGGCAAATGGCATATTGTCTCTTACTCTGAGTGGTGGCCGCCGCCTACAATCACTAGGACGCTATTGGGTGCGATTCGAAGGTACTGAGGTGAAAGGGGGGTCAATATTCGCTGTGGGTATCCAGGAGGCAGACCACGAGATTCGCCCAGGTGATGAAGTGATTGTGGTGAACAGTGATGACGAAGTCGTGGCTGTTGGCCGTAGCGAGATGTCGGGGAGAGAGATGTGCGAATTTGAGAGAGGGCGTGCAGTGTCTTTGCGACACAAGGCGAGGTGATTCCAATGAGCGATACGCTGGACCAACTACACCGGATCATCGTGGAAGAGAATAGCCGAGCCCGAGGACGGTCAATTGCCAGACGTCGGAAGATTGACCTTACCAGACCTTCGGCATCTTGGACCTCGAAATCAAAGGTGGGCGACGAGGTCGGAACGTCCCTAGCTATCGTTTTTGCAACCCCTGGATGTTCGCACGCTCAGTCCGATTCGGGGGGATGCACAATGTGCAGCTACCTCCTTGATGGCGCTCCTACAATGGCTACTGCTGAAGAATTCGTTCACCAGTTCGATTTCGCAATGAAAAAGCTGGAGAATGAATCTATTCCCCTCGCAGTGAAGATGTACACCAGTGGAAGCCTACTGGATTCAGAGGAAATGCCTGACGAGGCGCGAAGGAAGATTCTTGAACGGATTGCAGATGATAACCGCATAATAGAGGTCATAATTGAGTCGCGACCAGAGTATGCTTCTGAGTCTGTTCTGTCTGAGATTCGATCCATCCTCGGAGACCGTCACGTTGAAATCGGCGTCGGCTTGGAGAGCATCAATGATAGAGTAAGATCGATATGCATTAACAAGGGATTTGACTCTGAGGAATTCAAGAGAACAGTCGAGAGAGCACGAGCGCATCAAATTGGCATACGCGCCTATGTCTTGGTCAAACCTCCCTTCCTGACGGAAAGAGACGCAATTCTAGACAGCATCAAGACGATCGAGGCCGCGAGTTCTTTTGGTGTCACCACTGTTTCGGTCAATCCTGTTAATATCCAGAAGTACACACTAGTCGAGCGTCTATGGTCAAGGGGGCATTACAGGCCACCTTGGCTCTGGAGTGTTGTAGAGGTTCTGAAACAGGCCAGTGCCAAAATCGAATCGTCTACGGCGATAGTCTGTGACCCAGCTGGTGGTGGGAAGTTCCGGGGTACACACAATTGTGGGTCTTGTGACTCAGACATTGTAGTGGCGATTCGTGAATTCTCGCTCGACCAAGAGCCCTCGGTGTTCGAAACCCTTGATTGTAGCTGTCGGTTCTATTGGCAACATGTTCTGGAACACGAGGATTTCTCGCTTGAAGTTCACTCTGACCGTTTCAGGCCCATGAAAAAGGATTAAAGCAAACCTGTGCGGGGACCATCTGTTCCCAATATCGAGGTTGCAGCGATGAAGGTTTATGGCACAAGAGTATCAATCTGGTTCTACAGTGAGGGTGCATCACCTGCAAAGGTGATTGAGAAACTTGTCGGTCTTGGTTTCACTCCTGTTAGGGGTGCATATGATTTCGTGTATAAACACGAACCAAGAGAAGCCATGACCGAGTCAGACCTAAGCAGTGCAATAGTCGAGATATCCAATGCATTGCATGTTGCACTTGCAGGCTTCAAGGTTCTCTACACGCTTGATACGCATCTCTTGGAGGAAGACGACTTAGTCCCCTTGGAAGACATCGATGCCGAACTTGAAGCAACAAGGGCAGAACTCAAAGCAATTGAAAGCGAAACAGAATCAAAAGAGTAGAAGGGAGAAGGGAGCAACCCCTTCTCCTGGGGGAGGATTTGGGAGAACTTAGTCAGAGGTCACTTCAGGCTCACGGCGTTCATACTCGCCTTCACCCTGAACAGTGACTCTAATTTTGTACTTGTCATCTGGGTTCATCCGTTCGAAGGTCCACACTAGGTCTGTACCATCTTCAACGGCAACCTGAGCTGGCTCAAGGTCCTCTGGCTCAACAGAAACGTATTGGAACGCGCCTGGAATCCAGTCCGTCACTTTGACATTCTCGACAGTGACCTCGCCCCTGTTCTCAATGACAAGCAGCACAATGTACTGGCCTGCCTCAGAGCCTTTGTTGATGCCCTTTTTGACAGAGGTTCGCCTCTTCTTGTAGATCACTCCAATCTTGTGACCATCTTCCGCACTGGCCACCTCTGTGGCTAGACCGGCGGGGTATGTGTTGGCTGAGCAGCGAATCGGCGATGGATACTCCTTCTCTGGTCGGCTCTTCCATGTCATGATGGAGTAGTTGATTTTGATGGTTTCTCCAGGTTCAAGCTCTCCTACAGAATGTTTGAGGTCTGTTATCCTGAAGGTCAGTTTGTGGGGAGTTTCAGGATCTTGATCATCAGGATCGATTGTGATTTCAATATTCCCAGTGTACTCTTCACCCCTGATGTAGACCTCAATGAACTCATTGGCCGGCGGTTTGACATCATCGGGGAGCGTGTCCTCGACGACTATCTCATTCAACTTCGCTGTTCCTATGTTCTTTACTTCAATAGTAACCTCAACAGGCGTTTTGTCAAAGCTACTGACTTCTGGCGGGTCGAATACCTTTGTGTAATCGATTTTGCACACTGGTATTGTCTGTGCGGTTTTTTCGATTGTGCCAAGCACTCGCTTTGTAATAATCCTCGTGGGCGTGTAGATTACTTCCTGAGTGCACTTGGGAGGTGACTTGCTATCTATTTCGAAAGAGCTCTTCCACTCTTTGCCTGGTTCCATCTCAAATGCCGGTGCCTCATCAATCATCTTCTGTTTGTCGCCGCCACCCTCAGGTTCCACATAGACCTCTGCCTTGTCAAGTCGGACAACCAAGTCACTCTCGTTGGAACACTCCAGAGTACACTCCCAGCGGTT
>JAUVHR010000060.1 GCA_030593165.1 Candidatus Thorarchaeota archaeon | reverse complement strand
ACGACCGACTTAATCACCACATTCTCAACAGATGGCGAGCTTTCCTAGATGCGATTTGAGTCAGGCAATGACGGCTTCACCATATATGACTCATCCCTGTCTTTGGCAATTCATCTAAATAGAGTACACAGGACAAGAAGTCTACTGCACGGCACAAGATAAAGAAATGCCCTATCTATTCCAGAGTGTCTTTGACGCTTTCTTCACTCTTCTTCAGGCTTCCAGCGAAGTGATAATTCAGCTGCAGTTCTGAATACCGCCTCCACACCCTCGCCTGTAACACAGGAGGTTTCGATGAATGCCACGGAATGAAGCTTGCCGTCTTGTCCGTGCTTCTTAGCAAGCCCCTCCGCCATCTTGAATCCCTCCTCTTTGGACACTGGCCTGTCACCGCTCCGAGTCTTCCCTTCGTTTCGAACGTCCACTTTGTTAGCTACTATCAGAAGAGGTGGCAAGGGGTCACAAATGGCAGCTGATTCCTTCAGCCAGAAGTCAATGGACTGAAAGCTCCATCGCTCAATAGCAGAGTAAACTATGATGAGCGCCCGAGCTGATGCAAAGAACTCATGACGGGGTACTTTCATTTCCGACGCTTCATCAAACGACCAAACATAGAGCTTCACTCTGTGGTTGGTCAGCTCAAATACTCTGTCGTGCATGTACGGGGACGACAAGTCATCAGTAAGAACCGATCCAAGTGACGCTCCTGCAATCAGACTGGCTTTTCCAACGTTTTCCTCCCCGAGCATCAAAGCTTTTGCCTCGACCAGTGGCTTCACGACATGAGCTGGAATGTCGGGCGTTAATTCAGGTACATGCTCAGCTGTCACGTCCTCGAGTT
Organism: Candidatus Thorarchaeota archaeon; assembly: GCA_030593165.1. Taxonomy (GTDB): domain Archaea; phylum Asgardarchaeota; class Thorarchaeia; order Thorarchaeales; family Thorarchaeaceae; genus JAJRWI01. The sequence goes on along the minus strand of JAUVHR010000060.1, from coordinate 11,642 downwards.
CTTCCACGACAGGTTCAGGAGACTCCTCAATCTCTATGACATCTTGCGATTCAAGATTTCCTTCTGCTACTTCGACTTCTTCAAGATTCGCAGCGCTCTGTGAAGTCGTGGCCCGTGAGGTTTCTGCAGCAACTATCTCGTCGATGCCTTGAATCTCTATCTTGATTTGCGGCTTGCTCGGTGCTGACTTGTCTTCAGTCTGTTTTCCAGTGGGCGCCATGAATGTATCACTCAAGGTTTCTACTGCCTCAAGTGCTTCCCTGATGTCGTGGAGCTCTTTATCGCCTATAAAAACCGAAACTTCCGATTCTACTGCTTCAGGTTCTGCGGCGACGGGATGCTTGGTTTTTTCACGTGCAAGTTTTTCACTTCTTGTTTCTGTTATAGAAACTGGAGGTGAAGATTCCACTAAGGTCGGTTCTGAATCGGTTTCCTGAAGACTACCTGTGGCTGCAGATGTAGTTGTATCCTGTGGTGGAGTGCTCTCAGGTATGATGTCTTCTTCATCTATGATTAGCCTCACCTGAGGCAGTCCAATCTTGATTAGTGTGTCCTTCAAGAGTCCGGGTGCCAAGCGTTTCCCTAAGTAGCGGAAATATGACTCCACTTCCTCCAACACTTTTTCAAAGGACTTGTTCTTTGTGAGGATTTTCTTCTTCACGAGCCCCTTGTCCCTTATCTCTACGAAGCCCGGAAGAAGAGTCACCCCAACAGTTGTACCTGGTACAATCAGAGTAGAGGCCGCTCCATTTGAATAGACATCGGAGCATGACTGATTGGGTTTCTTAACTGTTTCGTGAATTGTATACCTGCAAAAAGGTACGTGAAGATTTCAAAGAAGGAGTGCCAGCAATTGGTCTAAGACCAACGTGGAGTCCCCATTCCAAACAGTCAAACCAGACATTCGTACTCGGAAGGTAGAATGCGCCAAACAGTAGGTGAAATCGCTAATACAGAAAGAATTATCATTGATTAACTCATTTCTGACTCGGGAGCATAGATGACTGATATTGATTTCAAAGACTATGTAGAAGTGATTCGCGACTGGCCTGAACCAGGCAGGGCTGTTATTGACATTAGCAGGATCCTTGAGCATCCCAGTGTCTTCCACGAAGCTGTTGTCGTTCTGGCAAGACCATTCCTAGAGCTGAAACCGAACAAGGTAATAGGAATCGAGCAAAGAGGACTCGCACTTGGAAGTGCCATAGCTTACTATTTGGGCTGTGGAATAGTTCCAGCACGCTCAATTGCATACCTCCCTGAAGACTATAGTCGTCCTGTAGAGTGGCTTCCAGTGAGTAGATTCGCTGACCGCAAACTAGGTCTCGTTTCTGATTCAATAGACGCTGGCGACCGTGTTGCAATTGTAGATGACTGGATGATTCAGGGGGCTACTGTCCTGTCAGTTGTCAAGGCAGTTGAGAAGCTCGAAGCAACCATGGTGGGAGTAGCATGTGTGATCGATAATCTCTCAGAGACTCGTCGCAAGCTCCTTGGTCGACCAGAAGTACACTCATTGATCAGACATCTGGAAGGCGATATCTTCGAGTCATCGCGTTAGTACTGTTAAGGCAAACGAAAGGCGCTCTTCAGAATTACAGCGAGCGACCGTGCCGCCAGGAGCTTTACATCAATACTGGTCCCTGAAGCCTCAGAGAGAGCGTCCGACACAACCTGTTGAATCTTGAGATCACGATTTCCAATTTCGAATAGCACATTGGTGAACGGACTAGTGAACACCTTCTGAGCAAGAATGAGAGGTTTTATCTCGTAGCCAAAATCAGCCTGCCAGAGCTTCTGATACAATGCTAGATACTCCGCGTCTAGCCTATCCTCAGCTAGAGCGTTGCTTAGAACGTGTGCAGCTGTTTTTCCAGCTTTCATGGCGTAGTGGATGCCGCCTCCAGTTAGCGGGTTGACCATCCTGGCTGAGTCTCCCACGAGCAAACAGCGATCGGTGTAGGTCCTTGTGGCGCAGTCCCATCCCCTGAACAATATCATTGGACAGAGGGGCTGTGTTCCACTCCATCCTATTATGTTTCAGATGTAACACCAAGCCCTGTAACAGAGTCCTCAGAGAGCCAAAGGGTGTGACAAAGGACTGTGTTGTCTTTCGCTTCAGGATGTCAGGGTCGAGAATGAGACAATTCAATGACGAAATAGTGACAAACTTATAATGAAGTTAAGTTAGTAAAGCTAGAATTACCACATTTTCAATAGCCTCTTCAGCTTCGAGATAGAAGTTCTGTTGCACGAGTGTAAATCCAAGATTGTGCCATGCAGGTAGCTTGGAAGATGATTCTAATAAACTTGGGAGTTTTTTCCATTGCTCCAAATGAGCTTCAAATCGTGAGGTTCGCCTTAAGATCAAGACCTTAGCTCTCTAACTATCTCTTCGATTGCTATTGGTAACATGTCAGGGTGGGATCCAAGCGCCTCAATCCGAACCCCTGAACTATCGCTTTCTGTTTGACCTTTAATAGTGATCCGAATTGCCACTTTCTTTCCTGTATACTTACCTAGAGCAAGACCCATGATTGTTCCCCGAAATTCGCCATCATCAGACTCTTTCTCAGCTGCGATGATGTGAAAGTTCCTATCTGGCAGGAGAGATTGAACTTGCTCAAAAGTTGTTTCAGCTGGTTGCGAAACCGATATCTCCTCACTGTTCACCGACATATCAGCTAACATCAGCTCGAATTCTTCAAGAGATGACTCAAGTGGCTCCAATAGGTCGCAGACAGATTTTATGATATATGGTTCCACCTTGAGCATGTGAGCTTGGTCTTTATGGTCCATAAACGAAACAGTAGCAACGATCCTTCCTTCCACACAGTCTTTCGTAGGTACAAAGATAAACTGTGGTGACCTGAACTCACCTATTCCTATCCTCTTTAGTGTCTTCGTTGGAGGTCCGGAAATGTTCATGCAGTCATCAGGATAGGCAAGAATAGCTATTGTGACATTAGTTATCACTGAGGACGTGTTATTCTTGACTTTGACCTTATACTCGAATTTCCCGCCAACAGCTGCACAGCCTCTGGTTACTTGAATTGGAGTGTCTACCAATGGCTGGTCGATAGAACGTTTCCTCCAAATCACGCGCCTGAGTATTTGTTCTAAAGCCTCTGGAAAGACTTTATCTCGGTAATGGGAGTCAATGACAACACGGGTGTTCGAGGACAACGTCAAATCTTTCAGGTCATGACAAGATACCAATGGGCCAAGGTCCAACTCCTGAAGCTGGTTATTATGGAACCAGAGTTCTTGCAGACTGGAACAACTTGCAAGGGGGCCAAGGTCCAACTCCTGAAGCTGGTTATTATCGAGGTAGAGTCTTTGGAAACTGGTACAACTTGCAAGGGGGCCAAGGTCCAATTCCTGAAGCTGGTTATTATCGAGGTAGAGTCTTCGGAAACTGGTACAACTTACAAGGGGGCCAAGGTCCAACTCCTGAAGCTGATTGTGGGAGAGCCAGAGTCTTTGCAGACTGGTACAACTTGCAAGGGGGCCAAGGTCCAACTCCTGAAGCTGGTTAACACCGAGGCTGAGTCCTTGCAGACTGGAACAACTTGCAAGGGGGCCAAGGTCGATAGAAATTATACCTTTTCCACCTAAATCAATCTTCTCATCATATGAACGAAAGACCTTCTTCTTCTCACCTTTTTTGGTCCTAAATCTGATTTTGACCTTACCCACACAGATTCCCTCAGCGAGTTCATTACATCTATTGACTCAATCACCTCTTAAACGATTCTTCGAATAAATCTGTTTCCGAGTAGAATGAATAAGATGATTCTTTTTGTATGATGACCTCTTTTTCGCTTTCTCTGTCAAGCAATCACTTCCTTTGAACCAACCAAATCGTTTCTTGTAGATACAACAACCAATGAGAAGGACAGCTATTCCCAGAGCTATGATGGCAAAGCCAAGTTGTTCAGGTGTTATCACTGGTGGCACGGAATTCACCCATACCTCGACATATTTTGATGTGAACCATGAGTAGTGATTTGAGAAGACTACAATGACGCTCATTTCTTGGGATGAAGATAGATACTCTATATTATACTCATGTTACACCATATTGCGGCTTCATTCGACTCGACTCTCTCAGTAGTAGTCATAATCACAGTAATCATAGTCATGATTACTATAGCTGTCATACGGCTCGTCATACTCCACAGCTGCCTGTTGTGCTCTCAGATACTCTCTTGTCCTTAGACTGATCTCAGCCCCATCGGAACCATCTAGAACAACTACTCGATCATGCATTCCTATGATGATGTCCACACCACTATCACCTGTCACATCTGCAATAACTGGGGAAGAGTACACCCAATTGTCAGAATGAGCTGACCAGATGACAGAACCATCATTTCCGTTCAAGGCCCAGACTCTTTCTCCACCAACGACAACGTCCATTAAGTCACGTGAAACAAGAAGCCATCCTAGGTGTAATAGATAAGCTTTTGCTAAGTCATGCTGTGTTGCACAATTGAGTCAGGTGTGAAAGCGAAACATACTAACCTTGGTTGTACCTCTGACATGTCTGCTCTGATTAGTGAATAACTTTCGAAATACAATATGATCTTCTTGTTATAAAAACAAAATCATGAAAGAACAAGAAGTGAGCACACAGAATATGTGCTTACCTTGACACTATCATCAGGAAATGATACTGACTTCACTCTCTGACCACACATCACGTTTGTGCCTTCATCTACTGCAGCTTGGAAGATGGCGTTATCAAAATCCGTCCTGAGCGCGACCGCCATGTCGATTCTACTCTTCAGGGTAATTCGTCCATTTGGAGAGTGCATCACCCCAATCCTACAAATCCCTTGGAGGAACTCTTTGGCAGTTTCTTTCAACCAAGGAAATTCTTCTATCATCCCGTAGGAGAAGCCACCTCCGCACGGCTTGTTTCTCGGGAAGTGCTCCCTGTCGACGAGGCAAACGTTCTGGCCTTTCTTCGACAAATACCTCGCTGCCGTAGCTCCAGCCGGTCCTCCGCCGATAATCGCGATATCGTACATAATACAGGGGCATTTCGATTCGTGCAGCAATTATGGCTTTCGCATCGGTGCAGTAAGAGTCACTGTGTTGCCGCTTGGAACTCCGAGAGCTTTATCAAGTTCTGTCAAGTTGACGTGGAGAAGTCAAATGAGTAGTCTGCGGAGTCAACTAAGAGCTCGAGTCGAGAGGGACCCCAGAATAGACCGAGGACTCCACGTGTTCGTGACACTAGTCCTCACTGTCAATATTTTACTGATTCTGTACACTGTGCTATCTCTTGTACTCAAGATGACCCTCGCTGGACTTGATATTATTGATTCTCTTCCCATTGCCTTCTACATTGTTCCTTTGGTCGTTTTTCTCCCCATTCTCGTGAAATCATATTATTCGAGTAGGACCGGCATCTTCAATCTCGTTGTCGTATTGGTATCGTCCGTATTCTTCGGAATCACCTCAATTCTCGTCAGGGGATTCGTGATTCTTCTAGTGCTGAATATCATCACGGCTTTTCTGATTCTAATATGTGGAAAGTTCTCATTCAAAGGCAGCAGATCCAGCATCGGGAAGAAAGGCATCGCCTGGCTAGTGCTGTTAAACGCCCTAGGCCTCCTATTCCCAGCATCTGTCTATATTATGGGGCAGACCCCAATTGTTACTGTCCAACCGGATCAGGTTCCCGTCCTTGTTTTGGATGTCCCGCTTGCTGATTTCGAATTTGCATATCAGAACCTGACTCCTAATAGTGCTCTTCTCACGAGCCTTGAAAACAATGGCTTTGAATTGAACCTTGTTTGTGCAGAGTAAGTTCCAGATTCTTGGTTGAAACTTGAGCAGTGGATGACTGCTCTTGATGCAACAGCAATTCCATATGACATAACCCTGGTTGCTGACCGGGCAGGAAGAGTGGATTTGGAACTAGCTCAACTGGGAACATCGCAGTTGATTGATGAGCTCTTTCAGGACTACGAAGCAGGTTTGGATACGCTCAGCACTTCTATCGATTCGCTCAGTGTTACACGAGTCCCCCGTTCGATATTTGTTGACATGACCCTCTCAGATGCCGAGTGGGGACTCCTGATGCATTACACTCGCGACATAAACCTAGGTGGCGTTTCCTCCGTTTTCCGTTCTGCCCTTGACCAGATTGACTCAGCGACTATAGTCGCAGCCACAACTTCGCTTCTTGAGACCGCACAAGGACTTGGTTTCTCTTGTGGGATTATTGTCGAGCCATTTGTCGTGGATGATTATGTGGATCGCGACACATTATTGATGAAGTCTTGTGGCGTAACTTTGGAAACATTGGGTGAATGGAGTTCGGTTGCTGTTGAGTGCAGCAGGACGAGCTTTTCACTCGAGATGTTGGGTGATGTGGGTGAGTATCTAGTACACTCATATTCAAGAAGCATCGGTGTCATAGGTTCTGGATGGCATCTGCGATTGGGAACTGCAGGTGCCATTATGGATCTTGAGGGAAATCCAAACCCTGTGTACGGTAACCTTAGCTCATTTGTGGATGACATTAAGCGAGCCGCAGGCAATGGGGCTCAGCGGATATTCATTGCCTCTCTACAATCTCTGGTTCAGGCTTTTGGAGTGGATGTGCTCTCCGACTTGAGGAGTGCAGTTGACAATATGGAACCTGTTCCGGTGACCTACACTTTCAGAATCTATGCTTTCCGGGCAGTCATGATGGTTATTGACTCTTTTGACTTCATCATGCTTTAGGCGATGCCAAATACACCTCGAAGACCCCAGTCCAGATTTCGCTCGCGGCCTCCGCCTTGATTAGAAGCTGCCCACCAAAATTGATGGCTACGGGCTGCTGTTTCACCTTTTTCCAGACATCAGCGAAAATGATTGAATGGACTTTGTTCTGGAAGTCTTCTCTTACTCTTAGCATCATGCTCTCAAGATGTGCATGATCAATACCATGAGGATCGAGGTCTTGAGGAGACCTGAATACTCTCTCTTCGCTGACTGCTCCCTCAGCCTTGTCAAACGTATACCCAATCCCGCCAGCGAAATGGAAAACACGGTGCTGGATGCGATAATCCTCGTTGAAGACTATTATGTCTCCGTCAGGCATTAAGATGTAATCGGGTGCGGCTACGTTGAATGAGATTGCAGCTGCCTCTATCCCTACTTCGTCAAGCTTGGTTCGTTTCTTGAGGAATTCCTCTAGAGTGAAGATCCTCTGTCCAAACATGAACGGGGTGAAGTCTCCAAGGTGAACAACGTTTCGTGCCTTTCGTGCAATCACATCAATGATTCTCTGACAGGTCTTCAAGAATTGAATGCGTTCTCCAGATTCACGAAGATGTTTTCCTGCACCAATAACCACTTTCAGGTAGTCAAGTTTCCTGAACTTGGAAAGCAGTGTGCGACTCAGAAACGTGTTGTCATCCGTTTCTAGGAACCCATCCTTCTTTGCGGCCTCAGATGGGATTGCGCGTCCCAGGTAAATCTGGCGAGGTGATTTCATTCTACTGATCTTGAAGAAAATTCCTACATCTAATCCTCGACGTTGCACATCTGTGAGCTGTCTAACAAAGGGGCCTTCAGGAACAATCTCCCTCGCTCTGGACTTCTGGTAAAGCTGAGAATACCTCGAAAATATGTCTTTGCGTGACATGGCCAGTTCACCCAATAATTCATCCATGCTCGTTGCAGGCTATTATCTCTTCTCCCTGTATTCCCGTCGGTACAAAACCTATTAAGGCGGGGGTTGGCTATCGCATTTCCTCAGCAGGTTAAATGATTTCTAGATGCTGAATCATTTGGACATACGTAGAGAGGTTCATCATATGGAGCGAGCTAGGAAGGGTTTGTTTATTGCGTTGTTTGGAGTTCTCCTGTTTGTCTTCTCTTTCTTGGCTCTTCTAAATGCTCCAGAGCTCTATCTCCTTTCACTTGTCTTGATGTTCGTGGCTGCTGTGCTTATCGGACTTGGCAGTGCAGTTGCAAAGGGCTTCGATAGTTCTTTGGATGGTCCTACTGATGATTGCTACTACTGTAAGGGAACTGGACGGATTAGCGGCCCGGATGGCCCCGAAACCTGTCCCCGCTGTGGCGGCACCGGACTTGCCAGAGCTGATGATTACGATTAGTAGGCTAGGGAAAGGTTCAGATTTCAATGAGAAGAATCCTGGTGATTGGTCATAAAGGGGCGGCAGGCAGCGCTCCCGAGAACACCCTCAAGTCGTTCGAGATGGCGTATAATATGGGGGCTGACATGATTGAGCTTGACCTTCAACAGACTTCTGATGGGTACCTCGTATGCATCCATGATTATGAAGTGTCAAAAACGACCAACGGCGAGGGTCTTGTTCATGAATTGACTCTGGCAGAGATCCAATCACTGGACGCCGGAGAAGGTCAAACCATTCCACTACTATCCGAAGTATTGGATCTTGCTCGAGGTCGGTTAGGTGTTAATATCGATCTAAAGGTTCCTGGAGTCGAGGCAGAACTACTCTCTCTTGTTGGCGATCGAGAAATGATTCGAAGTGTGATCTTCTCCTCATTTTTCCATGGTACCCTTTCGGAAATCCGTGACATTAGCACTGAGGCAACTACTGCGGTGCTATTCGATACTGAGATTGAAGATGTTGCCACCTATGCACATGACTTGCGGGCAAATGCCATCAATCCATTGTTCTCCTCTGTCAATGATGAGATGGTGCAGGCTGCGCACGAGAAAGGACTCAGAGTCTTGCCATTTACCGTTAATGATGAAGAGGTCATGAGAAACCTTCTGCATATGGGAGTTGATGGAATTATCACAGACCTCCCCGCGATTGCGGCAAGGGTTGTCGACTCTTACCTAGAGCAGACCAAATCTTAGTTGTGACTATCGATCACTTTCTTGATGAATGGCAGAACGTGACTGTAGGCCTCAGTTCGGGAAGGGTGACAAGGAATGACATGAGGGGCTCCCTCTATCAACTGGAGTTCTTTCATGTCCGATGACAGCAGGTCATGAACCATCGGGCCATTGTCCGGGGAAATTGTCTTGTCTGCTGTGCCTTGGATTACAAGAGCTGGGGTACTGACTTCGGATATCCTCGATTGGACTTCTCTTGTTAGTTTGACTAGTTGGTGGTAAGCTTCCAATGGCTCACGGTCATATTTCGTGCGTGTCAAATCGTACCCGTACAGTTTTGGAATCGCTTCTAGGTCAACGCTTCTGTACTTGATTATTCTCTTGAGAATAGGAAGAACCTTGACAGCGAAGCCTGTGAGCATGATTGCAGGGGAGATGAGAATGATTCCATCGATGCCATCCTCCTCAGCAGCGAGACTAAGAGTGAGAGCTCCACCCATGCTGAATCCAAGAACAAAGATGTGCTCTGGATTCCATGATTTGACAAGTTCAAGACCATTTAGTACAGAGGCATACGAATCCTCTCTTGAAGTTTCTGCAAGGTCCTCCGGGTTCGTGCCATGTCCTGCAACCCTGACCGCGTACGAAGCTATTCCATTCTCTGTCAAGAAGTTAGACATACTCGCAAGCTCATCTGGTGCCGCACAGAAACCGTGTATCAAAAGAAAAGCAGTATTGGCACTAGGGGGTCGGGATGTGATCCGCGAATCCCCTTGTACCAATCTGAGTCACGCCTTTAGTGTGACTTATGCTTCAATTGAGGGTTTGTATTTCCAGCCCTTCTTCAGCATCCCCAGTCTGGTTCCGATGATAATCCAGCTGAGTAGGTTCAATATCTCAAGGCCTACAACTAGAGTGACCAGCAATGTGATGACAATGGCTATTTCTCCAGCTGAGGGGAATCCAGAGAATGTTCCCATTATAATAGCACCAGCAACCACTCCCATGGCTAGGCCGGCGATTGAAACTACCCTTACAAGCATTCCTTCGTAGGGATTCTGAGTGTCTTCGACTTCCGAGGCCAAACCCAGATTGAGTGAGAGAACCAGAACAAAGCTTAATGCGTAGCCCGCAAGCATGACTGCAGCTGCAGTAAGAGCTTGATGTGTGAGTGATGCAGAGGGGTCACCAATCATCGGGATCATCAGAGCGAATATGAGAGTCAAACCGCCTAGAACTCCCGCACTTGCAGTAGATCTGCCATGTGCGTACCCAACAAGGGCCATGTTTCTTATGAGTAACGCAAGAATGGGCAGAGCAAGTATAGTTGCTGTCTGAACAGCTACAGGAATGTTTCTAAACAAAGTTAGTGGGAACCATCGATTAACTGGCCAGATTGCTGCCGGTCCACTGCCTAAGCCACCGATGATGAAGAGTGTAAAGATTGCAGAAGCAATTAATGTGACAAACACTGTCAAATTCTGTTGAGAGAATGCGGTCAAACCTCGAGTGCGTGTCTCTAACATCAAGATGAACTGCGTAATCATCACAAGTATCCAAGGTATCATGACCAAGAGTCCCAGAGTGAATGGATGAATCAAAAGGAATACTCCGGCTACAACCATTGGAATTCCAACAATGATGTCTGTCTTGCCCGCGTAGACGCTTCCCATCATGATGATGATGGCAGCAGGGGCTACAGAGAGGAAAAGAGCCACACTAGAAGCTATGTGTAGTGGCCCATCCACCATTGTGCCAGCCTGTCCGGCAGCGAAAATGCCCACCATGGCTAGGAATAGCATGAAGTACTTGATGCCTCCCTTGACGATGTCCTCGCCAATGGCTGTTATCTTTAGTTCCCTTGCTCCAAGTCGTGGGGCGAGCATGACCCAGAAGAGCAGCGACGCGAGCAGACTGTACACAAGTACTGGATCTGTTACGAAAGTAGTAGCGTCAGCCATTGTGCTCCAAGGTGTCCAGATTTGAACACCTTGTCTGGTCACGAGAGGTCCAACAAAGACCGTGATACTTCCAAGAAGGAATGTCAGAAAGCCTGCAAGTCCAAAGCCGAACTTGGCCGTGTCTGTGCTTCGTGCGTATTCCCTAACAGTGGTCATTGGAGACCAAAAGAACAGCCATGTGAAGAGTTGTCCGAGGAGTAGAACCAAGTAGGCTGCAGTTACGACTGCTGGTCCAAGTACTTGACCAATCGCAAGAATGGGAATGAAGAATCCATTCAGAATGCCTGCCAATAGTCCAATCATGTTCTTGCTTGCGTCAACAAAGACTACAGAGTAAATCTGCCAGGCGATAACGAAGAAGGCGGTAATAGTGGCAGTATGAACCATGAAGTCGACAACTCGACGAGATAAATTCCATTCAAGACCACCGTAGATGAGAATGACTCCCGTCAGAACTGCAAGAATCACTGCTATGAAGACAATCGATGTCAGGCCTGAACCAAGGTAGTCTCGAAGCTTCTTGGATCCAATTGCTTGAATCAACAGACCTGCTGCTAGTACTAGCATGAAAATCGCTGAAGCCCAGTACCATGCGGGGGTTTTCATGATTAGTGCTCCAATGGACGGGATTGGTACTAGCGGAACACCATTGCTCATGAGCAAACCAATCAAAGCAGCTATCATTCCCACAAGACCGCCAAGACCCGACACTTTGCTAATGGGTTCATAAGGCGAGCCATCTGGATTCTTTTGGGACATAATGGACGATATCGAACTTGCCTGTGCCATCACTATTCCTCACTTGATGTGGTGGTCATCAACCGTGGTCGGTTCTCTTT
>JAUVHR010000103.1 GCA_030593165.1 Candidatus Thorarchaeota archaeon | reverse complement strand
GATACATGGCTCCAGTCTCTGAAAGCATTTACATTCCCTAACCGAATTCTATCAATCAAACCGTTCTTCAGTTGCATAACCTGACTGGCAATTGCTGCAGTTACGAACATCACACCCCTGCCAGCCCCCTCATGATTGAATGCACGGGAAACTATGGTTCTTAGACCAAAGGTATTTGCGTAGTTCTGAGTGATGTAGTCCCCCGCAACTTTGGTAGTTGCATATGGTGACATTGGTCTGAGTGGTGATAACTCGGACGTGGGAACCTCAGGAATCTCTATCGGAGGTGGGAAAATCGATCCATACTTCGATTTGACTTCCTTATACTGGTTCTCTGAAGTGATAACTAACCCGTACTCCTCGCTGGATCCAGCAAAAACGAATACTGGGTCCAAGTCCTTAAGTCGAATAGCTTCGAGAAGATTCGATGTCCCACGAATATTTGATTCACTTGTTTCCATTGGGTTGATGAACGAATATGGAACATATGATTGAGCACCCAGATGAAATACAGCTTCCGGTTCAGATAGGTCCAGTGCGCGGCTCAGACTCGGTAAATCTGTAAGGTTTCCTTCAATCAATTGAATACGGTCGTCGAGCGAGAGCTCTCGCACTCTCTTTGGGATTCTTTCGTGTGCCCGTCTTCGCACTAGTCCGTATACTTCTGCTTCTAAATCCACCAATGCTTCTGCAACCAATGGTGCCACAAAGCCTGATATACCAGTAACAATCACTCTCCGTTCATTCCAGTCCAATTCAATGTCACCCTCTCATAGGTATATTTAGGCCAGTAAAATTGGGATTCTTAGCCTTTGATAAGCCTTCTCGTTTGGTGGTTTGATGGACCCTGCTTAATAGAACAAGAAATCAGAAACGTCGACCATTTAACATGAATCATAAACTTCTGCGCTGATGTGGGTGCATATCCCGCCATTGAGCCAAAGAGTAGTTCCAGTGTCAACTCCAAGGGTCCCAGAGCCTGCGGTCAGTTGATGAGAGAGTATCGAGCAGACCCTGAGAAATGGAAGAAGCAGCAGTACGGAAAGAGGAGTCTATCAGAAACTGCATTCAGCATGATGAAGCTGACGTGCTGAGAACGTCTGAAATCAAGAGATTCGGTGGAACGGTGAAGGTAACTATTCGTCAAGGTGGTTCTACATAACATCGAATGTTCAAGCTTTCTAGAGTGTACTAGGAGGGGGATTATTCAAAAGGGCGTACCAGATGAATACAGTAATACTGCACAGTTGATGCTGCTCATTTGTGTATGAGTCACTCATAGACACATCCTCTATCAATGCTTCTATGCTAATCATTGGTTGAGGTGTTCAATTGAGCCCCAACAGCACACAATTGAAATCCGAATCGGTAGTTATTGGATTAGACTCGTTTTCAAACCTCCTCATCACATATCGCGTGTGACAGAACCGCTCTCCATTTGGACGCTACTGTCTTTGAGTCAAATCTCCCATACAAACTCTGACGAGCGTTTGCAGTAATTTCTTTGAAAAGGAGGTCATCCGACAACAGAGTGTCAATTGCTTCTGTCAAAGCATCTATTGAGAATCCTGATGTAAGAATGCCATTATGTTTGTGTTCAACAATGTCACTTGATCCGGCTGTAGGAGTGCATACAACTGGGGTACCACAAGAGAGTGCTTCAAGGATATTCATACCAAAAATCTCAATGTAGGATGGTGATACAAGCAGGTCGGCGATGGAATATAGGCCCGGAAGATCCTTTGGGGGCACGTTTCTCAGCACCAGCACATCCGATTCCAGATTCAATTCCCTAATGCTCTTAGAAACTCGGTTCCTTTCTGGCCCGTCCCGAATTAACATTATGAGACGTAGATTATAGGAGCGTCTGACTGATTCAAATGCTTCGAGTAGGCCAACTGGATTCTTGTTCCTACGCAGAAGGCCAACAAATAGGATGTTCAGTCTATCGCTATTGCCGAATTGTGACAGCCAAGACGGAGCCTTGACGGGTTTAAATCTGGTCATATCAATAGTAGGTGGTATTATTCTTACCTTATTCATCGGGCTTCCAAATCTGGCTAGCAAACGGGCTGCAGCAGAAGTTTTGGCCACATATGCAGATGCATGCTTGTAGACGCGTCTGCCATACGAGTTGGCAAAGCACACGTGGGGCAGTCCTAGAGGAAACCCGTTATATGTGTAGAGGCCGGTATAAACAATGACGGGGAGTCCTGACTTGAGTTTGTAGTTAACAGCCTGCAGGCTGCTGTAACTCAAATCTTCCGTACAAACAAGGCAATCTGGTCTGAGAGTCCGAATAATGTCATCAAAATGGTGATATCTCTCACCAAGTGAATAGAACAGATGACTTAGAAGAGGGATTCTTGTTGATGGCATAGAAACAATGGGTATTCCTTCCGACAACACGAGGGATCCCAAGTCCATCTGATAGGAGCCGGTAGCTATGATGGAATCAAACCAGCTTTCAATCAACTTTGCGATTCTAACTGGCTGGACACTGTAATATGATAATCTCTTTCCAGTAGCGAGCATCGGATTGAGAAAAACGATTCGCGATTTCGCCAATAGGTTAGCCATAAACGCTCAAAACCTGCATTATTTCGGAATTAATCTTCACATCCAAATGGATATGACATACATATAGTCCGGATGGGTTGACAGAAGAAAAAAGAATAAAACAGTATCTAGTAACTCAATCGGTTCGGAGAATCTATCAGGAGGGATACAATCCTGTTCTATTGAGAATGCTACATGGAGGATGAGCTGTCGGATATATGATAGAAGTGGTAGCCCTTATCTTCTTGTAACGTTGCTATCGAACCATTAAACCAGAATTGCTAATCCTTTCTGCAAAACGGTCGAATGGAATGCATAACAGGTCTTCAACACCCCTAATCGTTTCGTCATGCTTGAGTCGCTGCAAAACCCCTCCCTTCTTTATCCTGAAGAACGAATAACCGAACTCTCTTATGAATGACAGGATCTCTCTACAGTCATATCCTTCATGAAACATCTTTGTCTTCTGAGGATTAATCTCAATCAGTATGATGGGTTTGGATCTTGCGATTGTGTTTTTCGCACCTAACAGGACGATTCTTTCTGCACCCTCCACATCCATCTTAATTAAATCTGGATTGCGCTTTATCGAATCGACAACATCATCCATTGTTTGCATTCTGATTTGTTGTGATTGTGCGTCACTCCTAGATAGGTTTGAAAGCGACGCGTGTCCGTCATGGAGTCCTGAGAATGTGTGTACCAATGTCATTCCTTTCGAGTCACCCAAAGCCACATTTAGCAATCTAGTGTTTCTGCATCTATTGAGTCTAATGTTGCGACTTAGTGTTTCGAAGGTGGAAGGAACCGGTTCAAATGCGACGACACACCCATCCAGTGATACAATTTTTGAGAACAGAATTGTATACCACCCGAAATTCGCTCCTATATCAAAAGCCACATCTCCCGGTTTTAGAAGACGACTAAGAGTATCCGTCTTCTCCGGGTCGTAAACCCCTGAATAGATAACACTCATATGCAGCTGATTATTGGGATTCAGAGCAAAAACCATTTTCTGCGATGTTTGAACCAACTGGACTTCAGGCAAACCCAGTCGTGGCATGCGATACCAAACAATCGACTGCAGTCTAAGTAAGTTCTTGTTGACCGGTAGAGATTTTCCCACAATCCTGACAAGTTGATACAACATAGAAACAAGTTTGTGTGGAAGCAATAACCAACCATCTCTAGACGCACTCATGAGTTGAATGAGTTTTCTGTTTCTCTTTTCAGTGTATCGAGTAATCTCATTAGGCTCATTCTCAATAGGGGGCCCTTGAATAATACAAGAATTCAGAGGCGAACTGACCATGTCACATGATTCATGCCTTACTTTTCCTCATATGATGCGGCCAAGGCTCGCCGCTATCACTTCCTCCTTGATGAGCTTGTGAGCCTCTGCAATATCGTTTCAGACATCAGGTCCGGATCTAGGTGACCTGTCCAGTGTCCACTCCCGGCTCTCTTCATCCTTCTGGGACTCAAGTTCGACTTGGGTCTTGGTTATCGCGAGTTTGTTGACCAGGTCGACTTTGACCCTTCTTTGCTTGAACGTCCTAGTCTTGACAGGGCTTGAAGTCACACTCTTCTTCAGAAGGCACTGACTCGTATTGACACTCAACTCCTCCACCGAATGTATCAGCTCCTTGCAAAGAAGAGACCGACTCCTTAACATGTGGTAGTGGATTCCACTGGGTTCTCTCACTCTACCGGTGGGGACTGGTTCTCCATGAGGATACAGAAGACTCATAGAAGGTGTTTCCACGCTCTCCACAACGCTGTGGACACTGATAGTCTGATAATCCATGTAACTCGGGTACGAACCAGACCTTGCGGTGACTCCGGGTTCATGGTATCACTGATCAGAAGAGTTTCAAAGGGTAGTCTTGAAACAGTTTGCTGTGACAAGGCCTACATATCAAGGAGGAATGTCCAGTTCATTGCTGATGTGGGTGCATATCCAGCCATTGAGCCAAGGAGTAGTTCCAGTGTCTACTCCAGGGGGCACAGAGCCTACGGTCAGTTGATGAGAGCGTATCGAGCAGACCCTGCGGAATGGAAGGCGAAGCATCAGTGCGGAAGGAGGAGTCTGGCAGAAACCGTATTCTGCATGATGAAGCTGAGGTTCGGAGAGAGTCTGAGATTGAGAGGTCCGATGGAGAGGCGAAGGGACCTGCTGATTAAGGTGATTCTGCACAACATTGAACGTCTGAATTGCCTAGAGTGAGTTGCGGGGTGATTATTCAACAGGGCCCTCATTAAGAAAACACAAATATACAATTCAGCAGTTATTTGCCCTTCCGAACCTTGTAACTCTTCGTTTGTCACCCATTACAAGCAATTTACTCATGAAATGTGCAAAACGCTTTTGTCCAACAGGCAAGGTGCTCGCTATGATTTCGACATCATCTAGTGTTAGAATTCCCAAACTCCTCGTAGCCATCAGGTAGACCAATGCACCGATAAGCACAGAAAACACAAGTCCTGCTGTTGAAGGAACAATCTGCTGAATTAAGACGACTACTACAATCATCGAAATTCCTGCTGTAGTTGATTTCATCATGGTCATGTAATCTAGACGGATTTTCAAGCTACTATCCACATATAAGGCTGTTATCAGGAACGAAGCCAGGAAGAAGGTTGAGCGAGCAATTGCGGCGCCAACAACACCTAATGAAGGAATTAGGAGAAAACTTACCGCTGCATCCAATAGAATAGCAATGGTAGATATCGCCATGAAAACTCGGGTTCTGTCAGTCACCATGAGGACGTTTACAAGAAGGAGGTTTCCTGATGTGAAACCTAGGGTAATCGAAATCACCGTCAGGGCAACTGCAGCCCCTACGAACCTCTCCCCAACGAAAACAACAATGCAAGGCTCAGCAAACGCTGCAATGCCAAAAGCAACCGGTGTAACCAGAAAGAAGACAATCCTAGAGGCGAATAAAACCGGGGCTTGTAGGGATGTAGACCCAGTTGATCCACGAATCATTCCGAAACGTGGAAAAAGAGCTAGACGTATCGGATCTACAATGAGAGCCAAAGCGGATATCACAATCATAACGGGAGCATATAGGCCTAGTGCAAACTGTCCTAAGAACAGCAACAAAATGTATCTATCCAAGTATTGACTGAGATATACTGTAACATCCGACCCCATAAGTGGAATTGAATGCGCCAAAATGGGCCTGATAGCTCGTTTTTCAATCCCCCCGACATAAGTTCTGCGAAGGAGAATACCCCCGATTGGGAGTGAAACAAGGTGTCCCAAAATGAGGCCTGCAATGATTCCCGGAAGACCAAAACCATTAAGGAGAAACGCAACAGCACCCCCATAGCTAAACAGACTCTGTAACACAATGAGAACAGATGTTTCGACGAACTTTTCAACTGCCATGAAGGCACTCAGCACGAACTGCTGAAGAATGAGAGGGAATACATAGATACTCACTAATAGCTCCAGAGTGATGGAGTAACCAGGTTCTAGTAGAAGTGGGAAAAAAAGGGGCAGAATCACAAATGATGACAGCGAACCGAGAACACCAAGCATAACTCCAACAAGAAGAACAAGTTTCCCTATTCCTCGAGCTATTTCATTCTGACCTTTTCCAATGTACTCGGAAACGAACTTGATACAAGATCGGTGCAATGCCAAGGTAAACACGGCCTGAAAGGCCGCGGAAACCATTAATAACACAGCAAGATTCCCTAAGGCCCCTACGGACGGGAGAAATCTGGCGGCAATCGCGAAGAAGATGAAGTTTGCGGCGTTGCTGATTGCGAAAGCAGAAAACACAAATGTGGCGTTTCGAGTTGCTGTTCCTGCTGTCAAATGGCTCAACTTGGCAAAGCTCCTTCTTCTTGGACTTCCTTATCCGAATTTTGAAACCTTATTATCGCATTGGTTCCTTGGTTGGAAAAACAAAGAGCAATCTGTTTAAGTAAGCTTGGCATACGAATCGCAGAATCAAGGAGGTGCATTAGCCTTGCACATAGGAGTTTTTACAGATTTGTTTTATCCAAGATCCATCGGGGGAGGTGAAAACAGAATTCAATATCTCATGTCAGAATTAGTAAGGCAAGGCAACAAGGTCACAGTGGTCACAACTCGGGTTCCAGGACAACCTACCTATGAGGTCCTGAATAATCATATACGAGTCATTCGAATTGGATGGCCGCACCCAGAAGGTAGGACGAGTATCTTGGTTTCGCTTCTATTCGTTATTAGTGGAATAATGATGCTCAAGAAACTGATTGCTCTAGAATTCGATATCGTTGAGAGCAACACTTACTTCCCGAGTTATCTCGGTGCGATGTTCTCCAAAGTAACTGGCATTCCGCATGTAATTGCCATCTACGATGTTTATATATTCGATTGGTCTTTTCGCGTAGGACACCTACTATTGCCATTTGCGATATTCATCGAAAAATCACTGAAGTTTCTAGGCGCCGAAATCGTGACCACAATCAGCGAGGCATCGAGAAAAAAACTGGTTGAAGTCCTTGGATTCCGTAGAGAGCGCATTGTAACTATACCCTGCGGCGTCAACTTAGAGATTCTCAATACAGTAGAATCCTCAGGTAAGGAAAGGCGCGTAATATATGTAGGTAGATTGGTTCCACACAAACATGTAGACCACGCAATCAAAGCTTTTGCAAAGTGTTTAGAAACGGATGGGTCTTTGGAACTCCTTATCGTCGGAACTGGTCCAGAAAGATTGACTCTGGATCGCCTTGTTGAGAGAGCTGGTCTTCATACGAAAGTAGTGTTTTCAGGATTTGTGGAGGACCACAGAAACGTGTACAGACTACTGAAAGAGTCGCTGATCCTAGTTAATCCATCGACTGTTGAAGGATTTGGGATTATTCTTATTGAGGCGATGGCCTCCGGAGTTCCCGTTGTCGCGTATGATTTGCCAGCCTATCGTGACTTCATTGTAAGCGGTTTGAATGGTATCTTAGTTCAACCTGGCGATATTGATTCTCTATCGACGGCCATAAGTACCTTGATACAAGACACTAGGTCTTATAACAGAATAGTAGAAAATGCGCTTAAAACGGCAAGGGAATTCACGTGGTCTTCAATTGCAGATCACACCTTGAAAATCTACACAGAATTGAGAGGATAAGGCGAGCTACAAAGGATTGGAGAGCAAATCAGGAAGTGCGGACAGATGAGAGTAGTTGTTGTAGCTAGGGGTGCATACAAACCCAGAGGTGGTGCAGAGCGAGCTGCTTGGAATTTCTACCGTCACGTTGGGAAACATGTGGAAACGCTGGTTATAACCGACCAAGATACTTCTGGGAATCAGCTACCGAGAACGGGTATTTCCCAAGTGCCAATTGGGTACTTGAGCAATCTTGTATGGTTCTCTACGAAACTTGGGAGAATTACTCGCAAGGTCAAACCCGACCTCATTCAGATTCATTCCTACACAGGATTTATTGCGCTACCCCAAATTCAAGCTCCTACTGTGGTTACCTTTCATGACGAACCAGCGACCCCACCTTGGGACAATGTGTCAGTTGGCCTAGCCCCGTTGCTCACAGCCAGCTTGCACAGGTCGGAACAGTTCTTTCGAAAGCTGCTGCTAAGGAAGAAACCGTGGGTCCATGCAGTCAGCTCAACAGTAAAAGCACAGTTTGAAGCACTAGGTGTAAGCTCAG
This sequence comes from Candidatus Thorarchaeota archaeon, assembly GCA_030593165.1. Lineage (GTDB taxonomy): Archaea > Asgardarchaeota > Thorarchaeia > Thorarchaeales > Thorarchaeaceae > JAJRWI01. The sequence goes on along the minus strand of JAUVHR010000103.1, from coordinate 1,771 downwards.
AGAGAATCGCAGTCATTCCAAGTGGGTTTCATTCCGCGGAAGTGCATCCGCCATCAATGACAAGAGAAGAGCTCCTAAAAGAACTGGGTATCCCCGAATCTGCAGTCCTAGTTACGAGCCTGGGCAGTATTTCATTTAGGAAAGGAGCACATCGAATCCTCTCTGCTGCAATGAAAATGCGAACGAATGATTCTGATGTACACTTCGTCTTAGTGGGTAGCACTCGACTGATTCTTGAGCGTGCTTATGTAACCTCCTTGAATAAAATAATCACCTCAAATCGACTCCATAACATACATCTGTTAGGTCAAGTTAGCTCAAATTTACTCCACAATATCATGTGTCACACAAATCTCTTTATCTCTGCCTCATTATCTGAGGCATGCAATCAAGCACTGATGGAAGCAGCATCCTACGGGATTCCCATCATTTGCACTGATGTTGGATCCGCTAGAGACTTGTTTCGGAGTGAGGCTACGATTCTGGACCGGAATGTATCCAGCGAAACTCTTGCTAGAGTGATTTCCGAATCGTTGGCTTTGGATAAGAAATCGTATACTTGTACTAAGGAATGGACTTGGTCAAGAGTAACGGATGAGATTATAGCCTTCTATGAAAGGATTCTGAGTGAGCATTAGTTGTGCAATCGAAAGCTATCTTCACTAACTTGAACTAGAACCAAGATTGCTGCTAAGGATTTGCTCCATCTGGTCGGCTATGCGCTCCCAGCTGTACTGGTCAAGTTGCGCGTTACTTTTCTGTATATCGATACCGATGTGCTCTAAGATGACAGATTCGTTCCCAGGAGATAGTATATGGAGATTCGGATGAACAAAGCAAGCCAAGCGCACAAATGTCGGAATCCCCAACTCACATGCCTCAAGGGCAGCTATGTTAAATCCTTCACGTTCGGACATTGATACAAAGACGGATGAGCTTGCTATTTCCACAAGGACATCCAGATAGTCCTCAACACGTCCTAGGAACACAACGTTGGCACCTTCTGCAAGACGCTCAAGCATTTCTCGTTCTGGTCCATCTCCTATCACTCTCAGTTGGATGCTTGGTTCAATCTTCATGAGATTCGTTGCCATGCGGATAAGGTGGTCGACCCGTTTCTCAGGAATTAGACGGCCCACAAAGATAATCGTATTGCGCTTTTGCTTGCTCATTGACTTGGCTTTGGAAATGACATCATGATCGGTTCCACACAAGACAACTTCCACTCTCTCTTCAGGCATGCCAAGATATGAAACAATTGCATCACGAGTATAGGTGGAGATTGCGACAATTCCATGTGGTATTCTAACAGAGATAGATTGCATTAAATATCCAAGAAGACCGCCCAGCGTCCCTACGTATTCCCTCCAATATCCGTAGCCCCAGAATTCGAGCCAGGTTATTACTGTCCAAGTGTTCTTGTAGAGTAGACGATAGAGTCCAAGCACGACGTTTGTCATAAAGGGGAATTCGTTCGAGTCTATCGCGTCGAAACGATCTCTAAGCAGTGAAACGAAAAGGCAGGCTGTGAATCGCAGCGCAGGAAGTATCCTTCTACGAGATTGCGTATACAGATTTGGCGGTGCTCTTGTGATTGCATGTATCTGCATTCCCTCAAAAACAAAATCCTTCTCCATGCCGGGGTATTGCATCGTGAAGTAGTGGATTTCGTGGCGTCGAGCAAGACGTCGATAGATCTCATAGTATCTGATTTCAGCGCCACCCTTGGTCCAAGGATAGATTACGTCTGACACAACCGCGATTCGCAGAT
>JAUVHR010000180.1 GCA_030593165.1 Candidatus Thorarchaeota archaeon | reverse complement strand
GTGCCCACTCGAAGCCGCCTTTCGGGGGGTTCGTTCTTACACGGTCGGTGCAGAGGGCGGTTCCCATGTGCAATTAATCGTCATGGGTCGTGAGATATTTGGTCCTGAGTATCTTCCTTATCGCCAAGAAAAACAGATGTAATCCTATTGTAGGATAAGGGGCAATCTGAGCCCCTTTTATCTTCTTTTTCAAATAATAAATTAAGTGAAAGAGTAAAATTCTAAAACTATATGAGTTAGAGAAGTAGAGAGAGTCCTGTAAAAAGAAGCTAATGTGTGGGGAGTGTGTAAAATTCCAAGAGATTCCTGTAGAGATAGTACTATGGAGTTCTTATCTTTCGATGATTGGCTTGCTGTAGAAGAACACAAATCACAAAATCGGATAGTAGTTGCCAGATTCATAAAGAGTGATAATGGCGATTTCCGGACTTTCAGTTGTCTGGCCTCAACTGACGATGATAGTCTGAAATTGATTCTATCAACTGAAGATTGGGACATTTTGTTCTTGGGAGATCCCATGAAGTTTGGATGGCCAGAGATTTTTCAAGACAATGATGGAAAGCTGCATTATAACTCAGGTCAGAGTGCAATCATTAATGGAATTACGTTTCAACCTTTCACTATATATCATCCAGGCGAGGATTACACAATTCATCACTTTGAACTTGTTCAGAATTTTCTCCTATTTACTCTTGCATATTACGATTCAAATAAACAAGAATACCTGCGAGAGAATGAAGACGACGAAATCGAAGTTGTCGCAAAATGTGAGGTGGAGGATGACAGGACAATATCAATCAGTGTTAATGCACATTTACTAAAGCAGTATCTTGCTGCAAATCGGAGTTATCTTGTCCGATATCATGACCATCGCCGATGGGCAACCGAAGATACTTCGAGTCAGATTGGCAAGTTTAAGAAATCGCCTATAAAAATTGATTATGGAATATTCGAACTGTGGCTTCGAACAGATATCCAATGGGAAGACAAGAAGAGCAGTTCACGTCTTCTCGGAAAGGATATCATTCCTCCATATACTGATCTTGATTATACACATGTCGATTTTGTATATGGTGAAACAAAGAAAGCTATCGAGAAGTCCTCTTTCTTTGAAGCTCTGAAGATTGTGCAATCAATTGGAAAGAATATGGAAAGACAGGCAGCTTCATTCCATGATATGAACGAAACCCAACTTCGAGATGTAATGGTAGCCAGCCTAAATACACACAATCTGGGATATGCAACTGGAGAAACATTCAGCGTGCGTGGAAAAACCGATATTTTCATACCATGCGGCAATGATCATCCATTCATAACTGAATGTAAAATCTGGGATGGTGCAAGCAAATACAAAGAAGCTATTTCTCAATTGTTCAACTATCTAGGGGTAAGAGATGAGGAAGGAGTCATCATCACTTTCTTCAAAGGAAGGGAATTTTCTACAACCATAGAAAGGGCAATTGAGGGTATCAAATCAGACACATCATATATACAAGAGAGTTGGATTGCAAAACAAGCTGGTATATCTTATGGAACTGCGTTTCACAAAAATCCCAGAGATTCAAAGAAACAAGTAAGATTGCATCATCTATTTGTATCATTGACATAGATGTTCCATACAAGTCTTCATCAATGTGATTCGACTAAATCATGCTTTACTAATAATTCCCAGAATCCAGCCAATGTTTCACCTAGTTGACTAGTTTTCTTTAGCTCAAATAGTGCTTCTTGATTCGTTGGCTTCTTCTTCAGAATCTTTCTAAATTCAGATGCAGCTGATTTCCAATCATCTGAAATTGTCATTCGTTATAGGAAGTAGTTCGCTGCATCTTCTCTCCTCGTATTGTGTTCTCTTTTACAAATGCAATGAGTTGGGAATTTCAATCGCTATGGTGCTAGTGAAGAGAATCCCATTTAGTGGGTGTCATCTCGTGCAAATTTTCTTCTGATGACCCGAATCTTGCAATGGAGAGAAGGTGCTTACAAGTAATATAGTAATTCATAACCGGTGTTGCCTTTTTGTCCAATCCGAACCGTGTGAATGCAGCTTGAGAGAGAATCTATCCTGATAATACTGGATTAGTTGAACTCAGGAAGACTAGACTGTTCTGTGATTGGTGCCCTTGGCTTCAAAGCCAGCGACACCAAAGATATCACGCTTTCAAACATCGGGGCGGCTTTGTGAAGGCTCATCCTCTCTTGACCCAGTACAGGCTTGATTGTAAGGTATTCCCAAATATCCCTCGCTTTGCTGAGGTAGATGATGTACGAGTAAGGCTTCACACAAATCTCTATTGCGATGCTATTCCATTCACCAATTCTAATCTTGTGTTCCAGGCCTAGTTCGTCCTCCGTGCTCTTGACGAAGGGATGCATCAGAATGCTCTTGCCACGACAATGAAGGTCTAATGAAAGGTCAAGGTGTGTTAAACGGGCACCGTTAACATCATACCCTTTACTAAAGCAATCATTCGCGATGTCAATAAGGCTATCATCCTGAAGTTGGAGATCAGCAAAGCCAGTACTATGCTGTGACAGTTGAGCTGCTATTGTGTTGACTAGAGATCGAACTTCAAGCGCTTGAATCTCGCCTCTGGGTGAGAGAATGCAGAGCTTTCCCTTAGATGGTTTGAATCCCACAACAAGTAGACGTGATTTCTGCCTAGTTTCTCTAGGTCTTCGAACCTCAATGTCTGCAGAATAAAGCGAGTCCCGGACATCATATGATAGAGGTTCATGCTCATACTTTGTGATATAGTTGAACAGAATCCAGCCGAGCTCGTTGTCGACATGAAAGGTGCGAATTGGTTGGCCGCTCCTGTCATGTTCTTTGCCGAGTTTCTCTTTTACTGTTGCTGCATCCAACACGCCCGGTACTTCTACTGAATAGGTTCCCAACTTGACCTTGGGAAGTTTGCCAAATCGAGCTACGCACTTTTCCGGACTCAAGTTAATTACTGAACCATCCAGTATTCTAAGCTGCACTCTAGCTCCTCCACGGCCCCAGTTCCAGTTGCAGCAGGACAGCAGCTGCTCCCGTTAGTTCGTAGTGTCCAGCCCTTCCATGATATGTCTTTTGTAGTATCTTCTTTCTGCGTAGGCGCTCTAGATACCGCCACGCTAGTACGCGATCCACACCAAGCTCATCTGTAAGATTTCGTGCTGTAACAGTTCTTGGTCTATTGGGCTGTCTGTCTTGAAGGAGGAACCTTGCAACCTCCCGATCTTTGGTGCTAAGACTTAGCTTTTCGGGAAGGTCAAATCCGTATCTCTGAGTGGCTTCAATAACCTCTTTCTCAGTCACAGGCTTGCGCTTTCTTCTGAATGCCCAGTCAAAGGATACTTCAGCAAGTTGAAGGGAAAGACCGGGAAGTTTCCAGGATTTGGCTGCAATGGTTTCAAGTGCCTTTTCGGTGATGTCTGTTGAGGAACCACCTGCTGAGAGAATCCTTGTCTTCAATAGTTGGACTATGTCCGATAATGCAAGTGGTGTTAAGTGAACCTCGCGATCGAATTGAACGTTATGGTCGATTTCTTCAGGCCTCCATGTTGAAATTATTAGAATTCCTCGCCCCTCAAACAGCCGCATATTGCTGGCTGCTTTCTCGGTAGGCCTGTTCTCTTCAAGGATCATGATATCCCAATTATCATCGGGGGGTTCAGGATACTCACCTGGCTCATAGCCCTCAGGAAACACGACTGTTCGACGTGACGTGCTATGTAGGATTGTATGGTAGCCATGATTACGTGCTAGGAAGCAGACGGCACGACCAATTGAACGTTTACCCATCCCGTCAGCGCCGACTATTCCGTATCGGTGGCCAATTTTTCCTGACGCAGCCAATCCTACTAATCTTGCCAGTTCTTTCATTAAATCCTCGAGATTCACGATTTTCTCAATGTCAGATGGCGTCGTGACAGGATCGAGTGGTGATCTATCAAATGGATTCATCTCAAAACCGAAGAACCTTAGCCAAGTTGATGGAAGCACACCGGTTTCCCGAGCCTCTTCCTCTCCTTTTCTAATCTCCTCTTCCAGCCGTTCTAGTAGAGTCATAGGAAGCACATTCCCTAATTACATTCATGATTGAACATTCCGGAATTACATAGAGCAACATTGGCTTGGCGTGCCCTGTTATATATGTTGTTCGTTTGGCGCCACAAAATGGATTATGTAACTTATGTTGCATAGCTTTAAAAAGCACTGTGAGCATGTTGTTGGTGCACGAAGGTCTAGATAATGAAGCGCCATCGTTGGTCAATTGCAAAGGCGGTCTGGATGTTTGCTATTCTCAGTCTAATTTCTACAGCTCAGATATGTAATGCAAACGTAGGCCCCATTACTTGTGGCCCGACCATCTTTCAGATTTATGAGTTCGACCCAGGTTGGCATGTTCAGGATAGCGAAGAATGGTCCGGGGGATTAGGCTTATTCGGCTTGTTCTCAGTTTCCTCCACTCTACACTATGATTACTTCGCAGGCGTATCAACACCGATCAGGATGAATGTATCATATCCCGAATGGCTTATTCCGGGCGCAGACTTCAACTTCTCAGCATGTGTCGAAGGATTGGAGGGGGGCAGGGCGGGCATTTACTTCGACGCAGGTATTGAGATAACTTTTGCAGCTTTCGGATCGAGTTGGGATGTAGTTAACTCAGAGAAGAATCTCGATCTCAGCGTCGAATACCGTACGCCAATCGGAAGCGAGTTGAGTCGGCCTATGACTGCCAAGGTGAGCCTAGGTCAAATCTCCATCCCGATTGTTGGCTACACAATCGATGTGTACTTCGGTGCTGAAGCTCAACTTGAATTCGAAACAGTTCTCCAATCGCAAATTACAGCTGAAAGTGTTTCTCTTGAGGAACAGGTCAATAGACAGATTGAATGGACAGAGCAAAAACAGAAGATAGTAGCCGCTCTACAAACCAAACCCACAGCATCCTCACCGGTGAAGGTTGGGCTGAAAGAAACACAACTACTGCTAGTGGGCTTGTCGGTCAGATTGACATCCCTCTTCATTGAGTTTCAAGCTCCCGGTTTTGATCCGGCGAGGCTGACAATTGATCTGCCAGAAATTTCCCTGCCCATTCTGGGCGGAAGTAGCCGAGCGATGATACTAGCAGACAATGCCGAACACCGTGCCAACCTGGAATTGGATTCAACTTCTATTCCAGTAAGAGTTTCAAGTCAAACTAATCCATCGGGAAGCTTTCCCACGCCACTCATAGCTCTTGTTGTTGTGTTGCTATCGGCGGCATCCTTATGCATTGTAATAAGAGGCAGGAATAGGACATGATTGACTACAGACAAATACCCATCCATGGTGATCTCCGTGTGTCTAAGAAGTCTCTGCCCCAATTACCGTACGGGTTTGTTGAAGTGCCGGACCACTTAGGTAACAAGAGAAACGCACTAAGGCAGTACCGAGGCCCTTACAATATTCACGTCCTTGAGTACCCACACGAGTGGTCATTCCATAGAGATCTTGTTGACCCGAGGATAAATCCAGTGGGCCACCTTCTTTTAGATGCACCAGAAGTACCACTGGCAGGACTCGCCGGTATTGCAGTGGCCAAGAAGGTGTATGAAAAGAATGAATCAGTTCTCGATGGCGTTATCGCAGGCGGGTTAGCTGGGCTGTTCACTTGGGTAGCTCTATCTGAGCTGAAGCAGTTGGCGAGGCATACCAGATGATCATTCGCGATAACGAACAGGAGAAAGGAGGGGGGTAGCTTTCATTCTGGACACCTGAATATTGTTTTCAAGTTGGTAATGATGATTCTAGTCGTGCTAGTTGCCTATACTGCAGTTTCCTGGGCTGTGTTTGATCCTAGCCTAACCCTTGATCAAAGAGCTGTCGCTGCTGGTTCAGGGATAATTCTCATGGTTATTCTACTCGGCGTTACTGTGACGTGCTTCTGTAGGAGTGGGAGGGTGAGCATAGGGTAGAGTGCGCCCGCAGCTGACGCAATAAACGATATCGGAGGTGAACATACTGGGTTTATACATTGGTGGTTATGATCCAATCAAGATGCTGGAATCACTTCTGAATACTCTAATTCAGAAGGGCATACTGAGTCGAACTGAGGCTGACCAAGTAGTGAATGCGGCCAAGGCACCAGAGCGCGCTTAGTCATCGAATGGCCGTCATGGCGAGGGAAATTCCCGGACTTGAGAACCCCCCTTACAGGCAAGAGAAGCAGATTTAGTTTCCATCTGCGAAGCGGGGGCCTATACTCCCTTTTATCATTGCTCAACATTTGTGTGTCTTTAGTGGAGCCAATAGCATTCTGTAAGCCCGACTTAGAATCAAATAGATGGACACAGTGCTTTTCGTAAAGCAGTCCGCTCAATTCTCAAGCAGAGTGATACCATGACAGAACCCAAGGATGATACTGATAAAGAAGAGAAATCACAGGGTTACGGATTCGCGCCGGGTGTATACAGCCAATGCCTTGCTGAAGTTAAATTCGAGCTTCCAATCTACATTCCTATGCCTGACGGAGCTTACAAAGTACATGCAAACTCAATGGTAGCTGAAGTTAGGCTGCGCAGAATTGACAAACATACTTCCATGAGTAAGTCAGTGAAAGCGTCAAAGAATGTAATCAAATATGTTCCTGATTTGAGGTATGATCCTTTCAACAGCACGGAGGTCACTGTAAGGCTTAGACCATCTCCCGATGTTCTTCGAAAGCTCGACGATTCTGAACGGGAAAACAAGGACCCATATACCCAGGGACCGATTAATCCTCTTCTGGAGGAAAGCCTTCTCTTTGTAAACAAGATTGTCAGCACTTACCAGTACTACAGTGGAAATGCAGCTATTGGCATAGTTCAAACATGGGA
>JAUVHR010000329.1 GCA_030593165.1 Candidatus Thorarchaeota archaeon | reverse complement strand
ATGCTGGTCCAAGTAGACCCACGCCAGGATCAGACCAGTAGCCCCTATATCGGTCTGACTGCCAACTTGAACTTCTTGCTGTTTGAAACGGACCAATTTTACAGTCGTGAACGAAATCACGCTTAGTGGTGTCTACCTATCTGCCTTTCTTCTAAGCTGGCGAAGTGCTTCTCGAACATCACCTTCGTCAATCTCTTCCTCAGCTACTTCGACTGATTCCGGAGATGCAGCAGTTGGAGCGGCATGGTGTACAGCACGCTTTGACAGTCCCTTAGCCCGGGCTTTGGCAGTCAGTTCTACTATCTTCTCATCAGTCAGTTCCTCATCTTCAGGTATATCTTCCAGACTCACTCCAAGCTCCGCAAGAATCGACTGCTGAATCGCGATTTTGTCCAACTCTTCAAGGGCAATTCCAGTGATGAGTTTCACAAGAAGCTCAGCCTTCTCGAGTGGGAAGAACTTTCCTTGAGAAACCTCAGCTATTCGCTCATAGACCTCGATACCCTTCGTGTAATTCCCAAGTGTTGGAAGACACCCAACTGTGTGAATGACGATGCCTCTGTCAAAAGCCTTCTTTGCTTCAGCCTCCCAATCGTGACCATCTGGACATCCTTGTGGAAAATTATCTCCACTTGGTTCAACTCCGTGAGGTGGTGCATCCCCAACCAGGATGACAAACTTGGCTGAAGCCCCAAGAAACTCCATGCGGTTTGCGATTTCAAGTCCGTCAGCAACAGCCTCCGGCCCATCACCGCCGCCTGATGCAGCCATCTCCATTATGTTCTTTTCAATCCTATCAGTGTCAGGATTCAATTCATACTTCTGTGTAACAAAGGTATTCTCCTCGGGGGGATGGTCTCGATAAGATACGAGGCCAACTCTGAGGCTTTCGCACAGCTCTTCTTTCTTGATTGTACGGATTATCTCCAGAATCTTCAGCTTGACATTCTGGATATACGGACCCATTGATCCTGTGTTGTCTACAACAAATACCATGTCTAGTTGTCCTAGTCTCTCGGTCATTCGCAATCACCTGCAACAGCACAGTTGAGTTCTAGAGTAATTGAAACTTTATGTTTTCCTAGATGATTGAAGCTCTGAATTGTAATATAAATATGTAATTCTCCCTTAGTCAGACGACATTGATATCAGCAGAACTCACAGGAACAAGACTGCTAACAGTGTTCAAAGAGAGTGATTTCGCTACATGAATGTGTCGTCTCGGATAACACGCCAACAGTTTTCTTCAGCCTTCTCTCAGAAGCCGGATTTCTACATCACGCGAAAGCATCAGAAACCCGATGGCGATTGGTATCAGTGATAGTGTGAACAGGAAGAACCAGATGAAGTAGAATTGAGTCAGATGCCAGGGCGCCCAGGCACCGTAACAGATTCCCACGCCTACGAAGCCTAGGGCGAGGTAGTGAGGAGCATTATTCCGTCTGGATTGGGCGTAGAGGTGAAAGCTGTAGGCCATAGTGAAGGCTATGGGAAGGAGCATCCCATAGGTCAGCCCATACATTGTGTACTCTATATCGCCTACAATAAGTAGTCCCCATGTGAACCAGATGTAACCCCCCACTAGCATTAGAGTGGCGGGTACATAGTGGAGATATGAGTTGTTGGTGAGGCGTTTTGCGATACCAATCCATTGCAGTACTAAGAACCAGATCATTGCCTGTCGAAACCAGAAAAAGATCACTGGATCATTCATGTTGGCCCATGGTGCACCCAATGCTTGGAAGCACATTGCCACAAACAGGATTCCATAGACCAGGTACGAGAAAGCCCAAGCTAGCGTAGAGGTAAGTCGGCGACCTGTAACGATCCATCGAATGAAAAGGTATGCCGAAATCCCCCAGAGGATGATTACTGTGGATAATGATAGCCCTAGTAACATCACATGCGTTGGGGAAAGCAGCGCCAGCGGATCTGGTGCCTCTGGCTTGAAGGTGATGCCAACAGCACCTAGTACTGCAATAATCAGAATCATGACTACGTAGAACCAATGACGTCTTACTTCATTGCGCAATGACATGATCTATCTCCTTTCCATTCAATTCTTAATACACTTTCCAAATTCCCCAAGTTAGAAATCGTCGAGTAATGTTTCGATGCCTTTCTCAGTTTGCAGTGCCAGTTGGAGGGTGATACGAAAGGCAGCACCCTGTTCATGAGCTGTATCAAGTATGTCGATTGATCCTCCGTAGAATTCGAGGATGAGCCGGCTTAGATATAGTCCCAACCCACCTCCTGTAGTTGAAACCCCCGATTGGAAGAGTTTTGGTCTGATTTCAGCTGGGATGCCGGGACCATTGTCGATGACATCGATTTGCACATGGTCACTGATGTGAGCGACCTTCACGTTAACTTTGGGGCTGAGTCCCGCGTGCTTAGCTGCGTTGCGGAAGAGGTTGTCGAAGACTAAGGGCAAGAATCGGCCCCTGGCAACACGGAGGTTTCGTATCTCGGGGGGGGCAGTGATCACAACGGTCAACCCCTTGTGTGCTTTTGTGGCTTGAGCTCCAAGGCGTTCCAAGAGAACAATGATTTCCGTCTCAACGTCTTTCTCGGGGTGTCCGAGGATGTTGAGGAGGCGTCCTATTCGATTGGCGGCTGCTTCGATGGATTCGCTGGACTCTTGGACCTCAGAGCCGGGAGGCAACAACATCCGTATGAGTTCAGCGCTGGAGATGATCACTTGGAGGTCGTTGCCGATGTCATGCCGCAGCAATAGGGCATAGAACTCCAAGTCCTGGTTGGAACTTCGGAAGCCCTCCTCCACATGCACGCTTTCTGTGATGTCGATTCCGATGGCAAAGATTGATTGGATTGCACCCTTAGTGTCAGTGGATACAATGTTTCGCCACTCGATAACGCGATGTTCCCCCGACTTGAGCACCCATTCACTGACGAACTGAGTGGGAACTATTCCACCAATAGCCTGCTTGAAGGCTTGCCGGGCCTTAGCACGATAGCCCTCGGAAACGAGAAGAGAAAAGAATGATTTGCCCAAGACCTCTTGACGGGAGTAGCTACTCAGTTCCTCACAGCTCTGGCTAATGAACGTGATTCGACCTTGCTGGTCCATGCCCACGATTAAAATGCCTGACACTTCAACGAGCATTTCGATTGATAAATGTTGTAACTCCTTGGCTAAATCTCCAGTCGAGGAGGAATCTGGTTGATGGCTTCTTCTTGGCATAGGTCTTTCAGCGCATTTCAAACGTGTTCAAGGCTTGGAGTGGATGATTCGCCTCTACCTTCCCACAATTGTAGTCGACAAAACATGTATACAATCAAGAATAAGTGCCTTTCGAGTAAATCTTCTCAGTGTCTGGATTCAATTCATACTTCTGTGTTGCTCAAGAAAAGAAATCAATCTAGATCCAAGCCAAACACAGTGATGTGGCTCTCAAAATGTAAAAACAGGTTATCAAGCTTTATTAGTATGAGTCGGAGATGCTTGCGATACTTGCAGGTCGGTGACAGAGTTAATATGCAGATGTTGCGGGCATGATGACAAGGAGGGTAATCTGCTATCACGCATAGTGCGAACAACAACTCGAGTCCTCATCATACGCAGGTGGATACGTCATGGAGATACTAAATGAGGAAGCAGATCAAGAGCTTGCTCTTCTGCACCTTCTCTTTATCATTGTCGCAGCAGTTATGATTGTTACACCGAGCCCTCTCGCTTATGGAAATCGACTGCTAATTCTTGTCGTCTTCTACAATGTCCTGATTCCTGTTGCTGCCCACATGAGAAACCACAAAGAATGGATGGACATCTGGCTCTATTCAATCATCCTCAGCCTGCTCATGATATTCCCAGATTGGTTCCTTGCCAAGCAGCTTGAGGTTATTTCATTCCCCGTTGACGGAACTCCGATGATCGATGTTATCCCGGTCTACATGGCGGGACTATGGGCCATTCCATTCTTCATTATCATCTACGTAGGCAGTCGGGTCGGTGAATGGCAGTCAGGGCGGATGCAGCTCTTAATCGTAGGCGCAATGTCATTGGTCATTTTTGGCATCGCCGAAGCAACACTATGGACGATATCATGGTGGGCACATGATGTATTCAAGATTGGTGGAGTAGTGGCGCTATACATTCTCATTCCGGAGATTATCCTGGGGCTCGCGGTTTTCGTGATTTATCCG
>JAUVHR010000136.1 GCA_030593165.1 Candidatus Thorarchaeota archaeon | reverse complement strand
GACCACGATTGAATGTGTCACACGTGGGTTGAAACTGGTCGTCGTTGAAAACAAGTCACTAATGGAAGGTCACCAATCACAGCTAATTGGTGAGATGACTCGGCGAGGACATCTGGAATGGTGCAGAGACCTCTCTACACTCTCTGACAGTATTGAGCGAGCAAAGAACACTGACTTCCCTCCCTTCGTGACTGATGAGCCCAAGGCACACATGCTGATTATGAAATTGCTAAGGAGCTAGGTCTTGGTCTTAGTTTGGCGCCAAATGAGAATCGCGTTTCTGGAGCTATTTTTGGCACAGAACCTGAGTTCATACCCAGATTAGTATGCACGTATTATCCCTGTAGTAATGTAGCTATTGTCAGGATTTGATGCGCTCTTTATATTGCTAGAAACCAAGTTTTCCAGTGGAAGCGAAGGCCAGTGAAACTCTGGCCCACAAAAGTCACCGAGTTGAAACAATATTGAGCAAGAAGAAAACCAAGCCCAAGCCCAAACTGATTAGACCTAGAGGTATGGGTCTCTCTGTAAAGTTGTTCAAGTTCAAAGACCTGACAGTAACAGCTAGCAAGATCGCCAGCCTCTTCAAAGGCATGCCTTATGCCCCGAAGAAGAAGAAAGACATAGCTGTTGGATTCTCGAAGGTGAAGGTTGTAGGGACGGTGGTCACAGGAGAGTTTGTAGCTGGCTTCCGAGTTCCTGTTATTTCATATGATAAAGAAGGACAGCTAACGCCGGTGCACTACATCAGCGTTGACCGAGGTAGGTTCCTCATCAAGCTAGACAAGGGGACCATTGAGGTTCGTGGGTCCGAACGAATCGCCAGGAAATTCACAAAGGTGCTGGAGGAGTCCACTGGTGCTAATGTTTCGTCATTGAATCTGAACGGTGGAACAAAGAAGATCTACGACACTGCCATTGAAATTGGAGCAGTTCTCCTGACCAACATTCAGAAGGGCGATCTCACAGATGTCGAGTTCCGTGGATCAAGCATTCAGCGTGCTGATGAAATCGCTCTCTACACTAAGGGCAAGTACCAAGGAGAAATCGTGCGGTTCAGAGGGAAGTTCTCATATCCAAGTGGTGCTACCCTAACGACAACTGTGAATGCGCTGAGCGGTTCAATTACGGTCTACAAGGTCGGCGACGGTATCCTAGAGAAGGACCTGAACTGGATTGTAGAGCTAATGGAAGATGCAGCTCTAGGACCTTAAGATGCGGGATGGGCCCGGCGTGGCCCTTCTTGCTCATGTCTTTTTCTGATTGGCACGGACACGCATTTACTGAAGGTCACGCTTCTTGCCAATGACCGTACGCGTGTTCTCAACATACCATCGATTATTCTCTCTAAACCGAGGCCAAAACTCGAAGAACAGTTCTGGGTTCTCAGTCTCAAGAATGAGAAAGCCACTCCATTCTGTTCCCCACGCGAAGCCATAGTCTCCAACTACTATGAGCTCCTGAGGCCAGTCTTCGCTTGAGAACTGTTTCCAGGCCTCTCGCGCCTTCTGACTCTCTTCTTGGGACATTAATCTGAATCGATAGAACACACAGAAGGCGTAAGTCATTACGAGTCAACCAAGTGCTAGAAGCGACGGTGCATTAAAAAGATTGGCTCCAGTAGACTGATTGAAAGTAAATGCCCAGAGTCACAGATGAGATAGTTCGAAGAGACATCCGTCATGGGAAGGCAGCATACAACTTTCAATGGAATGTAAGCGCCCATGAACGGCTTGGTATGAGTGATGGTGACTTGTCATCTCTCGGGGTGCACTTGTCTACTGTCCGCTCAGGGAAGGTACCCTCTGACCCCTTCAATGATCCATTCTATGTTAGAGCATCTTCGCTGAAGCTAGCCCCAATGCCCGCTGCAAAAAAGGTCGCCTTCAGAAAGCGTCTTCTGAAGTCTGGTAAGCTAAAGCATGAACCAGAGAATGACCTAATCTTCCGTCTCAGGGAATATCATCGAATCCGTAATGACACTAGCTATTGCGCAGACCACAAGATTCTCCAAGACTTCCTTAGAGACGACCCTACTTCAATTGCCATTGAGGTTCCTGTCTGGTCAGAAAGATACAGGATGACTGGTCATGTTGACCTTGTGAGATTTCAAGACGGGAAGATACAGGTCTGCGATTACAAGCCTGGTCGACTTGAGAACACACCAAAACGGTTTCTCTATTCGATTCCTCAAGTGGCTGCCTACGGCGAGATGATGACACATCATCTGGCGAGCACTCTGCAATCCGCTCTGGAACCAACTCTGCTTCCCCGTGTTGAGTGCTGCATTTTCGATACTCATTCCTGTTGGATATTCGGTGCAGAGATGTTTGTAACTCTACACGCATCGGGAATGCTTGATGGTATCTAAGAAGCCCCATTCTGGAGAACGGTCATCTTTACCTTCTCCTCGATTGAAACAAACTCGCCTTTTGTTCGTGCTTGCGCTCGATTCCACTTCAGCTGGATTGTAGGTCTCTCCGAAACAAGTCCTTCTCTTATTCTTGAGAAGTAATTCTCGCTTAGTGTACCAAAAGTGCCCAATGCAGGATCGACCGGAGCCCATCCATGTTTCTCAAGGTAAACTTCCGTCCAAGCATGTGGTTCAGGTTCTTCATTTCTGCGGTAGAAATGACCAACCACTCTTCGGCAGGGAATCCTAACTGCACGATTCAACGCGATGAACAGGTCTGCGTGCTCATCACAATCTCCTTCCCTGTCTTTCGCCGCGTCAGCAGCTCCGAGCCTGAAGTCAAGATGCGTCTTCAACTTGACTGTTTCGCGTACAATGTCGAATGCCAATCGAGCATACGCCTCGTCTCCATTGCTTTGCTCTGCAATGCTTTGGGAGATGTCTTGAATCAGTGAGTCTTCAACTTCCCAGTACTTCTTCATCTGACAATAAGTTCCACGCAGACTCCTCAGCTCTTCCGATGGTGCAGGCTGGGGTTCCATGAGCCAGTTTCGCATAATAGTGTCAATTCTAAGAATTATTGTTGGCGAGAATGCCTCACCCGGATTGAGTTCGGGGACCTTTATGACAGCAACCATGTTCTTCTCTGCTTTCTCGATGACTCTCGCAGGTGGGAAGATATCGAAACTCGTAACAAACTGATTGTCCATGTCCGTGAAGAGGTGCCAGACCATCTTTCCATCCTTCATCTTGGAACTGCCGTAGTTGATGACGTCGGCCTGCATGTTAATCAGTAGTTTCAAACTGGAACCTCTTGGAATCTGAATAGGTGGTTCCTTCTGCGAATAGATTTAAGTCTAATCGGGTTGTTCTCTTCTTCCTGCCTGACCTTGATAATTGCCTATGGGGTTTCATAATGTCCAAAGATCCGAAAAAGAAGGAGCGCAAGAGTGACGAGGTTTCTGTTGTAGACTCGATGCTGAGTGAGTTGGGTGTTGACGACGAGATGAGGCGTGAGCTCATCGATTCTGGTCGACTTAAAGGGGATGTCTTCAGAGTGGAGTCAGCCGAGGAAGTTCGTCGTCGTCTTGAGATAGACAAGAGTATGGAAACTCTCAAAGACAGTCTTAACCTGCTGGAACGCAATCTGATGACAGTAGAAGAGGTCATTGACAGGGTCGAGCGTGATCTGATTCCGATTGTTCTCACATTTCTTGTAGGTCTCAAAGGCAATCTTGTTAATCTTCGCGAGTCAATTGTGGGCAGGAGTCGACGGCGTGCAAAGACTAACCTCCAAGCCACTTTTGTTGTCAAGGAAGTCGGTCCGGTTGTTGACGAAGAGTTTGGTAAGATGGAGGAGCGCCTTACGTCAGGAATGTCAGAGCCTATCCTTGAGAAAATCCGCGACATTACAGACGGGTTGAAGGCGGCTCTCAAGGTGACATACCAGGAGATGTCCACGCTTAAGGCAAACCTCGATGACTTCAGTCAGAGGAGTGCCACCGAAGTTGAGTTCCTCGCAAAGGAGCTCACAATGAAGCCGAGAGTAGAGGTCCCAAAGGAGGTCCAAGATCAGTTGAAGACCTTCGAACGTCAGGTTCAGGAATTGCAGAGAGACCTCTCACTTGCTCAGGAAACTCTCACCAGTCGTGGAGAGCAGATAACTCAGCTTCAAGAGGCTCTGACCCAGTCAAAGGCAACGAGCGAATCGCTAGAAGGCACAATCGCTGCCTTGCGCTTAGCACCAACTGTTGATTCATCTGAAATTGCGGAGTTACGCCAGAAGCTAGTGGGCCTTGAGGCTTCCAGAGAGCTGCTTGAGCAGAAGATCAAGGATTCACACAAAGCTGAGGAGGAGGCAATTGCCCAAGCTGGCAGTCTTCAGGGAGAGGTAGGGAAGAGGGATCTTGAACTAGAGGACTTACGTGGAAAGATACGATCTTTGCAAGATGATATGGATCTATCAAAAGAGCGTCTTGCAGAGGCCGACGATCTCAGAGCAAGGATACGGTCTTACGAATCGGGTGATGCAGCTCGCGAGATGACACGAGTGGCGAGGGAGTTGGATAGAATCTCAGCCGCACATGACCGCCTCACCAGTGATCATGCCGCTACTTTAGAGAAGCTTCGCGCAACTGAGAAAACACTAGAGAGCTATATGGACCTGATGAATAGCACAGACAAGACGAAGGCCTACCTGATGGTTGAAGACGTAGGTGAGATGTCCATACGAGAGATAGCTAGGTCAATCGGTCTCTCACCAGCCAGGGTCACTCAATGGGCTGAAGATTTCGAGCGACTGGGCATAGCGAAACTTGTCGATGGAACTACAATTGTCGTTGACAGGAAAAAACCGGAGGAGTGATTCATCTTCAAACCTGCTGTTTCTGGTTTCCAAGTTTCTGCAGGAAACGGATAATCTCTAGCAAGCCATCGAGCTTTGCTGCACTATCATATAGGGACTCTACATGATCCACTCTTTCATCATCTGCACTCAGGAACTCTTTCACTGCTGGCCTAAGGACGTTATCAACAAAAACGACCCTCAGGGCAAACAGTGCTTCAACCAAGTCTGGCCCAAGATAACCTGATTCGAGAGATTGTCTGACGGCATCGACTTGCTGCCTGCATGTGCCGGTCGTGGTGAACATGCTCCCGGGTCCTTCTAACACCTGCCTAACGAGAGTTCTGCAATCATCTGAAGCCCTAGGGAAATCAGAAATGGCCAAAAGCTTCGTATCAGAACACTGATCCAAGAACGGTCGATTGCGGCCTGTTATGACTTCAAATAGATTTCCGAATCGCTCAAGGTCACGTCGCTCAGTCATTAACAAGACCACATCTACATACCGGCCACTGCTTTTAACAATGTCTGAAGTATTCAGTGGATTTCAGATACCGCAAGAGGAATAAGATTCGTAATGGAACAGTATTGTGTCATGAAAGAGGCAGTCCTGTATTCATCTATTCCCGAAGGTATTCGTTGCGATCTTTGCTCTCGACGGTGTGTCCTGAAACAAGGAGAAACCGGAGTCTGCCGAGTCCGTTTTGTGAAGGATTCCAAGCTCTACACAAAAGTATACGGATTGATTGACGGCATGGCTGCGGATCCCATAGAGAAGAAACCTCTTTTTCACTTCGCTCCTGGTGCACGTGCGTTCTCTCTTAGCAGCTCGTCCTGTAACTTCAGGTGTCAATTCTGCCTCAACTATCATTCAGCACATAGAGAGACTCCTGTAGGAGAGAAACTCACCCCAACTGAAATAGTGCGATTGGCTCAACGCGAAAACTGTTCTGGACTAACCTACACCTACACAGAACCTACTGTGTTCTGGGAGTTCATTCACGATACTGCGAAGATTGCCCGCCGAGAGGGGTTATTCAACACAATAGTCACCAATGGATACATGACGACTGAAGCGATTGATTACACTGCGCCATACCTAGATGCTGCGTCAATCAACTTCAAGGGCAGTGGTAACAAAGGCTTCTACCAAAATCTCATGTCCGTTCCCAAAGTGGAACCCATCTATGAAGCTATGACAAGGATGAAAGAGAAGGGTGTTTTCATGGAGCTCACCAATCTAATCATTCCCGAAGTTGGTGATTTCGAAGAAGACACTAGACGTCTGTCAGAGTGGGTTGTGGAGAATCTTGGTCCACGGACTCCTTTCCACGTGATTGCATTTGCACCTACGTATAAGTTGGGCTATCTTCCGCGTACACCTGCATCAACCCTTGAAAGACACATCAGGATTGCCAAAGAGGCCGGGCTAGAGTTTGTTTATTCGGGAAATGTTGCCGGTCATGACTTTGAAAATACTTACTGTCCTGAGTGTGGCGCGAAGGTCGTTGAGAGGTACTCGGTCTTCTTGAAATACAACAATCTCGACCCAGATGGGCATTGTCCCAATTGCCATGCTAATCTCAATATGGCTGGAATAGGATGGATGGTTCGAGGAAAAGCCAGTTACAGTTTCTTCTGAGGCTACGTGCATGCATGTTGTTGGCGTGACTTGGAAACCGACTCGCGATGGACAGTTTAGATCCGGGCTCACTGTATGGAATAATGAATCAGAGAAGCCTGACTTTGTTGAGATTCCTTTAGGTAAACGGGTTTCATGGACAGTTCTTGGTCCAAAACAGTGCATCGGCTTCAACAACGATATGGGTCGGCTCGAAAGGTGTCCGGAGCGCAGCACGGTTTCCAAGAGTGCAACTAGATGTGGACCATGTTCTGCTATGGATATGTACGACATTTGCGTATGGTGCAACGGGTCAACATGCAACGCAGGAGAAGAACGTAGGGGGTCTTGTCTTAGTACAGACTATGTCATCTACCTGGCAGTGTTCGGCGAGAATTCGCTAAAGGTGGGGGTTTCATCCAAACGCCGTGTCATGACACGATGGGTTGAACAAGGGGCTGACTATGCGGCAATCATTGCGGAAACAAAGGGCGGTCTTGCCGGGCGGAGATTGGAGTCGTCCCTTGGTCAGTCGTCGAATGTTACCAAATCTATGAGAGCGAGCAGTAAGGCACTTCAACTGCTAACTCGAGCCTCCGTTGACGATGCACAAGAGAAGGTTTCAAGCTTCGTTTCTTCGACGCGTCTTCTCGATGAATCCGGAATGGGGCCGGTTCACGATCTCTCCGGACATTACGGTCTTGATACTCTGGACTCGGAGCCACAACAATGGTACAGGCGGTCCGATCCAATTGACGGACGAAAGATACTTGGTGATGTGGTCGGGATGAAGGGGTCTCTTCTTGTCACGAAGATTGACTCCGTTTTCACGGTGCATAATCTCAAGCAGCTTTTGGGTTTTACAATTGATTCGACACAGCCGGTGGAAGTTGTAACCCAGAGTGGTCTAGAGGATTTCTTCTAGCAGGATTGTGTTACTTCTAACTAACCTTTTATTGGGTGCGCTCCTCATCTTAAAATGATGACTGGCGGTTACGGAAACGAGGAGAAGGTCAGATACATCTCGCTCGTCCGCAGAGAGGGCGGTGAACCCATTATCGGTATCCCTTATCGCGAGATGTCGGTTGACCCTGATCTCGTCGCCAGTTTCGTTCTTGCTATCATCATCTTTGAGAATCGGCAGCTCAAGACATTCGTCAAGGAAGGCTATGTTGTTGTCATTGAAGAGGGCAAACATGTTGTGGGTTTGCTCATTACAGACCGTGTCGAAGACGAGGACTTGTATCGAGAAGGACTCATCTCGATAATCGAGAAATTTGAAAGTGGCTACGAGGCCCAACTTATTGCCTGGAAGGGTGACATCCGCCCCTTTCGCGAGTTCGCTCTCTCTATCTTGGGTATCTATCCCTACAGACGATTGGATTGGGAGTTAGTTCCCCGACTTGTGACCAAGTCTGAGGCCACACCGGACCGTCAATCTTCGATTCCGTGGAGCGTGGGTGAAACCGATGAGAAGCTTCACAAGATTGTTGGATTCATTAATGGTAAACGGTCAATTAGCGAGATTGTAGAAGCATCCGGAATTAGTGACGAGGAAACCCTGGCTATTCTCTCCATGCTTGACCGATACAATTGGATTGGACTCACACGCCAGTTGACTGACAAGAGCGTGCTTGTGAAGAAGATGGAGCCGCCCTTGCATCTCATAGGAGTTTATGGCGACCAGCTTGTACGGATTCTCGAGCTGTTCGATGGCGTCCGTACATTAATAGAGGTCTGTGATGAACTGCCTGCGAGCATTGAAGTTGTACGCACTGTTGCGAAGAACCTTATTGATACAGGCGTTTTGGCTTATGAAGACATTTCTGAGCGGGGGGATGAACAATGA
>JAUVHR010000302.1 GCA_030593165.1 Candidatus Thorarchaeota archaeon | reverse complement strand
ATGCTGTACAATTGTCAGATGAGCTAAGATACATTCCTTCCTGCAAGTCGAGTTTGTAGACCCTTGGTGTCCTGGACGAATTGACACCGAACAAATCCCCTGATAGTCGCTTGCCATTATCCAACTCCACAATCCCGCTGGCATCGTATCTCCCTTCCGCAAATGCAACCTCGGGTAGTGCCGCTACAGCTTCAAGCACATCGGTAGTCGACCCGTGAGTTAGTACAGTGAGATCAGCCATACCACTCTCTGATAGTGTTGCCTCCAGACTCAATTCAGTAAGCACGAATGAATTCTGCATCACTACGTAAGTAAGAGACCCACTCAAGACAAGAGCTAGTGCTCCAATGAGCCCGAGCCTTTGTCTTTTTAGATTCCTGAAGATCTTCTTCATCAGGAGGGTCCAGCTCAAGGTGTCAATCCTCCGCAGAACCTTCAGATATTCCCCAAATTCGACCTGATCGTAAGAACACCGAACGATGTGCAATCTTCGAAACTGAGGTCTGATGTGTTACCGCGACTATGGTGGCATTGGTTTCACGATTCATCTTCAAAATCAGGGCCCATATCTCCTCAGAAGTTTCTGCGTCCAGATTCCCAGTTGGTTCATCGAGAACAAGCAAGGGAGACTCCTTCGCGAGACCTCTTGCAAGGGCTACTCTTTGTTGCTCTCCACCTGAAAGTTGAGATGGATAGTTGTCAATCTTATCTAAGATGCCGACATGCTGAAGATACTCTGAAGCCCTATCGTGGAGATCATCTGCTTCAAGGTCAAATGCGATGCCAATCTCTACATTCTCTCTCACATTCAATGTAGGAAAGAGATTGAAGGCCTGAAACACGATCCCCACATGCTGACGCCTGAATCGAGTTCGTTGATCCCTGCTGAGCTCGGAGACCTTGATACCGCCAATAGTAACTGAGCCAGAAGTGGGAATGTCCAGAGCCGCGATCATGTTCAGAAGCGTTGTCTTGCCCGAACCAGACTGACCCAAGATAGCAACGAACTCCCCCTTCTTCATTTCTAGCGTGACACCCCTGAGTGCATGCACCTTCACCTCACCCATCTGGTAGTCTCGTTCAACATTGGTCACTATAATTTCGTGAGTATCCGCAGCCGCCATTGTTCTAACCTCTATTCCAGAATCTATCTAGCAATCTCTTCTTATGAGTACTCTTCCGACTTGGGAACTCCAAGACACAAGTAATTAGGAAAAGGATGAATGTGATGGGATTCATCACCACAGATGAAATTGGTCAATCTTGGTGTCGAGATCCATTCCTTTACTTCTGGAATCTGGCAGACAGAATTAGAGATATCTAGTAAAATGAGTCTTCAATGCTAGTCGTTGTTTCATGGTCACCTGATTCATCAAATACCTTTGGTGTCAATGTATGTGGAATGTGGACCTGAATTCGATCCTGGAGCGCACATTCATGACTGTAGCAGTCAAGGGGTTCCATTGATAGTCTACCGTTCTTCAACATCTCAGAATCTCTTTTTCTTTCGTGGATAAGCACGAAACGGAGTCCGCGGCTCCTCGCCAAACCAAGTGGTTGAATCATCCAATCGTGTGAGCGACCGCAAAATGTCGAATGTTATCCATCGTGAAGCCTCCGGACGAGGACCATATTCCCAAAGGCCATAGGGCCCTTGTAGTTCAACGAACCAGTTCACAAGATCATCAACTCTATTGTCATTGCGGTCCGCTCCAATCCTCCAACACAAGTCCAGAACAAGCGCCGGGTCAAATCTTGCGTGGTAGGTGAAGTATCCCCGGTGCGGTTCAAATCCAACTATGCGTGCTGCATTGAAGCCAACATTGTTTCTGTCTCTTGTTTCTCGGGCAAGGAGTAAATCAAATGCCTTTCTCGCTTCCTCACTAGTTCTACGCGTTGGATGATAAGCCAAACATGAGAGAGCAAGGGTTGTATTGGTCCTGCATCCCCACTGTGAATGAGGCATCCTACGATATCCTGCCTGATATCCATATACATTCCCAACCATTCCTGTGGGCCATGAACCGTCTTCAAGACGTTGTCCTATGAGCCACTCGTACGCACTTTCTGCTCTCTCATCGACTGCATGACCAGTTGCGGCGATTCCAAGGAGCGGGATACTGGTTTGAAGTGAAATCACCGTATAGACTCCGCCATCCAAACTAACACCGTCGAATGAACGTGGAACTGCCCATGCACCATCCTTCCGTTGCTTCGAGAAAATATATTCCACTCCGCTAAGAATTGCAGGATGGTCGTTCCGGAGCCCGAGGTAGCTCAATCGCTGCAACACGAATGACGATGCACGAACGCGGTTCCTTGAATGGTCGCCCCCAAGGTCATCTTCGCCCCATGAGCCATCCTTTGCCTGACTCTTGAGCAGACTGGCAACTCTAGGTTCTTCTTCCATGAGTTCTCGGAGCTCGAGGACTTCTGGATGGTCATCTGATTTACCCATTAGCTCTTGAAGGACAAGCCTCCTCAAACAGGGCGAACGCTCAGCGAGGAGAAGTGGTGCCCAAGTCATAGTTGGCCCTCCATTACTTCGCTCAGATACGGCGCCGTTGGCGTATTCATCTCAGCAATAGTTCTCGGAGTTCCTTCCGCTATCACTCTCCCACCATCTGACCCGCCAACAGGACCCAGTTCAATAAGCCAGTCACACGCGGCAAGCAAGTGCGGGTGATGTTCAATGACTACCACACTATTCCCGTCAGCAACCAGCCTGTGCAAAACACCGGTCAGTCGCTCGACATCCTCGAGATGTTGGCCAACCGTCGGTTCGTCAAGGATGAATAGTGTGCTCTGGTTGTTCTTCTTGGAGAGTTCTTGGGCAATCTTCAGCCTCTGTATCTCTCCACCTGACAAAGTCACACTTGGTTGGCGCAAGACAAGATAATCCAAACCCACTTCCAAAGCTTGATTGAGCTTCTTGGCTATTCTCGGATCATCTCCAAGCAGGTCATGCAGTTCACCTAGAGTAAGCTGATTCAGCTCTGGCAAGGAAACCCCTTTCACTCTCACATCCCAGGCTTCGGGACATCGACCAGTGCCAAGACATGTTTCACAGACTGTGAAGACATCAGGAAGAAAGCCCATATCAATCCTCATTCTTCCTCGGCCCTCGCAGACTGAGCAGTCCGCTCCAAGAGTCTTTTCATCAAGCCCGAGGGCATGTGCGTCTTCACTCTCCGAATAGATCTGAAGAAGCGGTTTGAATAGTCCCAAAGCTTGTCCGGGATTCTTGATGCCCTTCCGCCCTTGGTCCAGAATAACTGTACGCGTGGGTCTCCCGTCTATGGAGTCACAGGCACCCGGCTCGATCTCTTCATAGGAAACGCTTGTTGTGAATTTCTTGGGAGCTAGGACACGTCCAATAGTGTCAATCATAAGTGAACTCTTGCCAGACCCCGAGACTCCACAGATGCCAGTTAGGACTCCTAGAGGAATCTCAACGTCCAAGTTCCGTAGGTTGTTAGCTCGGGCACCCTTCACGGTCAACCAAGCAAATGGGGGACGGTACTCCTTGTTGAAGCTAGTCTGGATCTCGCCACGAAGCCATTTTGCAGTGATCGTGTCACAGTTGACAATTTCTTCAGGTGAACCATGGGCGACAATTTCCCCTCCTGAGGTCCCAGACATCGGACCCATGTCCAGCAAGTTATCTGCTGCTCTTATGACAGTCAAATCATGTTCAACAATAATCACTGTGTTTCCTTCATCTCTCAAGTCCTGAAGAACTTCAACAAGTGCCTCCACCTCTGATGGGTGCATACCTCGCGTTGGCTCATCGAGCAGCACAGTTAGCGACGTCAGCCCACTCCCTAGCAGCGAGCTGAGAATGATCCGTTGTGCTTCGCCAGCTGAGAGAGTTGAGGCAACCCGATTCAGTTGAAGGTATCCCAAACCAACCCTTTCGAGGAACGCTAGTCGGGCTAGAATCTTATTCAAGCTACCAATGGCAACACTGTCCGCCAGAGCTTCACTATCCAGAGACATCAGTTTGTTCCTTAATTGCGAGAGTGTCATCATCTTAAGCTCGTGGATGTTGTAGCCTGCAAGGTGCACATCTAGGAATTCAGGTCTCAACCCAGTCCCTTTGCACTTATCACAATCCTCTCGCTTGGTGTAAGTTCCTCCGATATCCCAGTCACTCACCCAACGATAGAAACCAGCCCAACGACCACTAGTTTTGACTTCCACTCTCTCTCCTCTTCGTGTTCCGAGGTAGGAGATGTCCATTGGTTCTTCATCTGGGTCACCAAGAAGGAATGCGTCTTGTGCTTCTTGTGACATCTCATTCCAAGGAGTCAAGCCTGGGTCAAACCCGTAACGCTGCCCCAATGCCTTGAGAGCACCAGAAGCCCAACTCGTCGGTGTACAGAAGTATCCTCTTGGAAAGTACCCCGGAGAGAACATCGCTCCATCACAGATTGGCTTCTCTGGATGGACGATGAGTTTCTCAGGAACGGGTCTCTGGCGATGCCCAACTCCACTACACTCTTCACATGCTGAGGAGTATGTTCTTGGGGAGAAGTCCCGCGGCTTGAACATAGTTTTCCTTGTGTCACACTCGGGACATACAAAGAACTCTCTCCGTTCCATTATGCTGCTACAGTTGG
>JAUVHR010000301.1 GCA_030593165.1 Candidatus Thorarchaeota archaeon | reverse complement strand
CCTTGGCATTGGCCGCAATTTCAGCGGCATTTCCCACAGAGTCATCGTCACGGTTTGTCGCCACAATGATTCTCACGTCAACATCTTCAGGTACAACGGGTTCGCCATTCCAAATTCCTGGATTCAGCAGGAGTGTGATGTCCTTAGACTCCAGTACGAATGTCGTATGACCGAAGTATGTGAGTTTCAGCAATCAAGCACTTCCCGTCGCTTCGCTAAGTTGCCATTTAGCCAGAATACTTGCTACAGGGGTATCGTTGCCATGTGTCCTTAAAAGATAATTTCGCACAAGCAGATTCCAATATTAACTACTTGCGATATTACGTAGATATTGCCATCGTTGACTCATGCACTCCGAGTGCTATCTTTTTATGATTGCATCCGCACTCAACTGTGGCAGTCGTTTGAATGCATATTTGCCAATCTGAAAAGAGGGGTTTGATGCTCGAGAAGATTCTCACCGATAAGTTCAGGAAACTATTGAAAACGGTTCTTTTAGACATTCAGAATCAACAAGACCGTCGGGATGAGGAAGAGTTCGCCAAGGACGAGGTAAGAATCAAGGAGGACCTCCTTGCTACCGTGGAGTCCTATTCGGCCAATATTGTACTCGATGAGGACTTCCTCGTTGCAGCGGTTGACGGATCTGGGACTGAGAACTTTGGCATGCTGGATGACATACGCATCCATCTGCTAAGCACTGCAACCGTGATACTTGACACTAACACGCAGAAAGGTCCCCCATTTTCGATAATGGGACGAGCGGCTTTGGAAGCCGAACTTGGAGAACAGCCCTCTCTCGATATGCATTGGCACTCCGGCGTACGTCACGATGCAAAGAACAAGATGGCCGACAGTCTGACGAACATCTATCCCAGTAAGAACCCAACTGACTTCGTAACACAATTCTTCCGAGATGATTTGGGGCCCCAAGTAAAATCGTTTTCTGACTTGGATAACACTGACTTCGCCCGCCATAAATCCAAACTGGAACACATGGTTTCCCTCATCTCAAGGGTCGGATACCTCACCAACCCTGTGGTCCATGATGAACTCAGAACGGTGTCAGAATACGCTGCTATCAGAAACGTGTTGACTAGCAAGTTCAAGCCGAAGTATATTATGATCGATGGTGCAATGAGTGTCTTTGTGCACCATGTTCTCAAGTATCCCTCGATGCCAAGCGGTTTCATGCTGAGAGATCTTTGCGCCTTGGCACGGGACAAAGAAGTCATTCTCTGTGCTGTGAGCAAGAATCACACAATACCGTTTGCACATAAGATTGCAAAAATGGCCGAGGATAAATTCGGCGCGGAGGCGAAATGGTTCTGTTTGCTGCCATCAAAGAACGATCCGAATGGAGGTCTCCACATCTACAGTGACAGAACGTACCTACCGCCAAAACTTGCGGTTCCATACCTGTTCAGTTTCTCACGAGACAACAGACCTTCGCGAATCGATTTCGATCGGATTTGGTGGCTCAAGAGTATCTTTGTACGTGGCGACCCCGCGGCAACAAGAGCGAATGAGAAACAGCTCTTTCGTGACCTAGAGTTCATGTCTAGGGACGCAAGATGGTATGGCTATCCTGTAGCATTAGCTCTCGCTCATGAGTCATGTAAGCTCAGTTATGAGGACCTTGGGTTAGCACGTGAAGTATACCGGGACGTACTGCGTGCAACTAATCATGATCCTCGGAGGGCAGTTCCTCTTCGGGAAGACTACAACCTTTGACATGAGATGATGGATGATGGTGTTCAATAAAGACAACCTAGGCGAACTATTCGGAAAAGTCGGTGTCGGTAACCAGACTAACCTAGAGATAATGGGAAACAATCGCGACATCAGTGTCGGCGAGATATTCATGATCACTTCGGAGCGTGATGGTCATGAGAGGGTCTTTTTCTTTCGGGTTCTAGGTCTCCAAAACTATCTGAGACAAGTAGATGATATGAGCCGCGTTGCTGGCACACTCATGGTGGAAGGTGACGCGTATCTCTCAGGAATCGAACGCAACATGCTTCTGGACGTGCAGGGCCGAATGCTTGGATACGCAGAGTACATTGGTAATGAATGGGTGTTTCGTTCTCCGCGCCGATTGCCCGATCATCTTGCGTCTGTATACAGGCCGGTGCCTGGAACTTCAGACTCTGACGTTCGCATGATGCTTCAATCTCAGATTGGCGGTGAAGTGTATATCGGAGACCTGCAGGTAGGCGAAGCGACCCTTGATGTGCCGGTGATGATTCCGGCGAAATTCCTTCCTATGCATGTTGGAATATTCGGTTCAACAGGATCGGGAAAAAGCAATCTCATGATGGTTCTCATCAAGTCATTGATTGACACCAATATCGCGGCAAGCGCAAACCCTGATGGCGACATGCTTCGTGTATCTGCCTTCTGTATCGACCCGCATGATGAATTCGCTAAGGGCGTAGACAAATACGGAATCCACCACATAGTCGAGGCCATGAGTCCAACGATTAGGTCAGAGGTTTTGGGACACTTCTACTACTTGACAACCCACCTGAGAGCCACGCCGCGGGACGTAAGGAAGTATGCCAAGGAAATTAGAATTAAGTGGAATGAGATTCAACCACGGGATTTGTACTCTATCACTGAGTTCACCCCCCAGATGAACTCATTCATTGATGCCACGTATGCGGCTAAAAGTGAGGACTGGATTGCTGAGATACTTGAAATGGAGGATGAACCTGAGGGGATGTCTACACCCAAGGGGACAATGAGAGCAGTCCAGCGGAGGCTCCGGTTTCTGGAGCGTTCCCCGATATTCATCAAGGATGGAACGTCGATTCTTGATGACATCTATGAGGCGATGGAAACCGGCCGTATTCTAGTCGTGAACACAAGTCTGATGAGTGACACTGAGCAATTCCTCCTGACAACCGTAGTTACCCGTACCTTGTCTGACATGAGGCGAGCTGTGAAGAGTAGTGGTAGCCTAGGAGATTTCGAAACGCAAGGTAAGATGAGACTGCCAAATCCCTTCTTCAATCGAGTTAAGAAAATAGCCCGGAGTTTCTATGGGCGTGGAGGGACAAGTGACTCTGCTGAGGTGAAAGATCCGCGTAATCTACCGGTCATTCAGATTACAGTAGAGGAGGCTCCTTCAATTCTCAATCCAGAACTCATGAAGGGACGGTCGGTATTCAAGGACATCTCAAGGCAAGGACGAAAGTTCAATATCGGGCTCTTAGTTGTAAGTCAACAAGTGAGCGTGCTTGACAATGTGATTCTCAGTCAGATGAATACGGAAATCAACCTGCGGATGGGAAATGAACGTGAGATTAGGGCGTGCATCGATAACGCAAGTGTCAACATCTCTGGATTTGAGAATGAGTTCCGAGTGATGTCACGAGGAGAGGCATTGCTGACTGCTTCATATCGAGAGCTGCCATTGCCTGTCAAGATTCCGTTGTTTGATACTATCTTCGAACGCGACAAGGACAACTACAAGAGTAATAGGTCCAGCAAGAAGAGAGAGAAACACATTCTCTGAGGAGTAAGGCGATGACTGTAAGAGTTGCGCATATTTCTGACACCCATCTTGGCACGAAGCCCCGGGAGGGTGTGAGACATAACGTCTGGGCAGTTGAGATGCGCACCAGAGTCCTCGAGAACGACTTCTACGAGCGCTTTTCAGAGATATTTGCCAGGATAGCCGTGCTCGACCCGCCGGTTGACATTGTAGTCCATTCTGGGGACCTCTATAATCAACCTTGGGAGGGCAACCCAACTCAACCTCCTGTTGTTGCGAGAGAAACAGTCATCACCGTGCTGAAGAGATTCATTGAGAAAACCAGCATTCCTGTTCTGATATTGGAGGGCAATCATGGCATATACAGGAATCTTGAGGTGTCATTTCTTGATAGCCTGAAGATGGCGATTCCCGGACTAGATGTGGCTACCCAACAAGAGCTGAAACGTGCATTACGGGACGGAGAACCACTCGTGCGTTCATACGAGAAACTGAATGTCTATTGTTTTCCATTCATCGAGTACAACATTCTCGAATCTGGTGACGCAATAGAAGCCTTCAACGACTGGATCACAACCCACCAGCTTCCGGATTCCGACCGCCCATCTATTGCAGTAGCACACGGAATGGATATTGATCGTAGCCTACACCCAGCCATCTTCAGCATGGGATATGACTACATTGCACTAGGTCACGACCACCATCAGCACAAGCACTCAAAGAATGCATGGTACGCTGGCTCTCCAGAGCGGTGGAGATTTGATGAAATTCGACATGAGAAAGGATTCCTTGTAGTTGACATTGAGCGTGGAACGATTCCCGTAGTCACTCCTCAACACATTGACTTTGTACGACCTGTTTACACAGAGAAGCTTGCAATAGAAACCGATGATACAGATGAATCAATCGTCCAAAGGATAGAATCATTGTTTGACGAGAAGAATCTGAAAGGACCGTGGGACTCGACTACTGCTGCACGAGTGCGACTGGTCTTCAAAGGTGGGTCATCGAGAATCAGTGGGTTCGATCTTAGCCTCGCAATGGAATCATTTCGCATGAAGGTTCTGTCACAGGACTCTGAGTACAACATAGTACAGCTCGTATGGACAATAAAGCGTCGCGACGTC
>JAUVHR010000058.1 GCA_030593165.1 Candidatus Thorarchaeota archaeon | reverse complement strand
TTCGTGACTAGCATCTGGAACGCGTTTGTTTCAAAGTATCCGTCAACGCTAACCTGAATGCCAGTGTCAGACCAGATCATAACGGAGCCAATGAGTGAAACTCCGAGGCTGAGAGTTAATGCTAAGCTCAGTGCCCTGAATGGATAGGCTCGCATGGAACTCATTGCATAGGAGAAAGCATAGAGACGACTGCCCTTGGCGAACTTTGCTCTATTTTTCCTCTTCTTCGCCAACAAATCATCCCTCAACAGGTGTATCACGGTCTTTCGGACCGGCTTCAACGTCGACACCGCTTACTTGGAAGAACGCACCAACGAGCTCTTCCACAAGAACACCATCTCTCAAGAGGAGGATTTTGTCGGCCATCCTTGCGACTTCAGGGTCGTGTGTTACAACGAGTACAGCACGCCTCTCCTTCTTGGCCAAGTTCTTCATCAGGCTGATAATCTCGCCACCTGTCTTGTGGTCGAGGTCTCCTGTTGGCTCATCACAAAGGAGAACTGCGGGGTCGTTTGCAAGAGCACGTGCAAGAGCAACACGGGACCGCATACCGCCAGAGAGTTCGTGAGGCATATGGTGTGCCCTGTGTTCAACTCCAACGGCCTTGAGTAGCTCGATTGCTTTCTTATGGCGTTTTTCTACCCGGACATCGTCAAGGAGCATTGGTACTTCGACATTCTCGAGAGCTGTGAATATTGGGAGCAGGTGTTGGTCTTGAAACAAAACGCCCACTTTGTGTCGTCGCATCTCGGACATCTGGTCATCATTTAGAGTTGTGATGTCGATATCATCGACGAGTATGGTTCCACTTGTCGGTTTATCCAGACCACCGATTAGATTGAGTAGAGTTGTCTTTCCGGATCCTGATGCCCCAACAATTGCTATGAAATCGCCCTTTCGGACTGTCAGGTTGGTTCCTCGAAGGACCTTGATAACACGAGTACCATCCTGAAATTCTCTGAATACATCTATGCAGACGACTGCAATATCATCATCACTGTTCAAGACCAGTTCTCCAAGGTGATGAACGGCTGACAACCGATTTTTAAGGTTACTACTTGGAGCAATATTTAGGTCCGGTGTGTTTATGCGCGTATTTGCGGTCTCAGGATTCTCAGGAACAGGGAAGACCACCCTAGTGGAACGCATTGTGCACGAACTGGTTCAGAGAGGACACAAAGTTGCTGCTGTAAAGAGCACCAAGGAGAATGTGCCCCCACCCCCAGAAACAGACACTGGAAAGCACATAGCCGCTGGGGCAGAACCGGTGTTTCTTGTGGGTCCAAGCACTACGATAGTAAGATTCGACAGAAGGCTAGAATTGCCGGAAATCGTCCATCTGGTTGCTGCGGACTTCTTGATTGTCGAAGGGATGAAGCATGCCGAGATACCCAGATTCTGGTGCGTCGGTGACCGAACTGATGACATAGTAGAAGCACCAAAGCACACGAAAGCAATCATTGTTTGGAGCGATGCATCAAGAAACATCATTCAAGGACTCGCGGAACCAGTTCACAACTCTGAGGACATTGATGTCCTCGCTAATATAATTGAACGAGAAGCAGTTGCCATTGAGAGTTTAGCAGTCGACTGAATTTTGGCGCGGGTCGCAAACTATAACAGTATAGCACAAGCAATTTCCCGCCTATGAGAAAGGGTCTGGTCTGCGGTCTTCTAGCAGTTCTGATGATTACATCAATCGGATTTGTAACATCAGCTTCTAGTCCAGACATCGCAACCTCCATGCCGCAGTTGGAAAGAACACCTGGAATGCCCAGTCAGACTTTTTCACCAAAGGCAGTATGGGACAATCTTTTTTCGAGTATTAGCGAGAGTAACCTGCAGAATATTGTCAGAACCCTTTCTGAGAACCATGCAGAGCGGGTGTGGTTTACTATCAACAAAGTTCCATCGGTTGAACTGGAAGGTGCTTGGGACTATGTGAATGAGACCCTATCTGCATACACCTCAGGTAATCTTCACTTCAAGCTCATGACTGAACAGCTTAGTCTTATTGCAGTCAAGAATGGCTCGAACCCGAATCTTGCACCTATCATCATTGCAGGAATTGTTTCCAGCAGGTGGGCGCCCGGAGCGAATTATTATGGAGCCTCGGTTGCCGCTGTAATTGAGTCAGCAAGGGTGCTCAATCCGCTCAATCTCACAAACGATGTGTATTTTGTGTTATGTAACCCAATGATGTCCGGAGGGAGCTTCTACAATCCCAACGCGGGCAACGATGGAATGAAGGCGGTCCTTGATGTGCTTGAGGCTCAAAACAGGAGACCAGCTGGAGTGTTGTGGTTCTCACAACTGCTGTTCAACAGCGGGGAGGATTATGGCGATAGGGTTTTGGTAGATAGCGGTTACCCTGTCAGTGGATATGACCAAGCCGATTTCTTGATAGCCTTGGCAGGGATGGCATCGGAATTGTCAGGTGAAGACCGCTTCTACCTAGATCCTTCAACTTCAACTCGCTGGATTCGAAGTGGGGCGTTCGAGGCATGGGAGAGAGGAATCCCAGGACTCACATTCGGTCAGTTCTACGGTGACTCCTGGTCAGGTGGGGAATACGATACATGGGATGTTTGGGCTTGGGACTATAATCAGGCAAAAGAAGCAGTGGGAATAGTCACCTCTATTACTGCATACCTCGGAATGCTTGGACATGGTGCGGCCCCTCAGTTCTCTTGGGGCATCTCTCTCAATGTAAACGCAACCACAGAAGCATTCGTGCCACTCACCGGCAACTCATTTGTCAATGTCACACTTTCATGGTCACAAAACACAACAATCAGGGCAGAGATTCGAGACCCACATGGCGTGACAGTCTATTCTCGAATAGAAGATGATCACAGCATGATGCTGGGGTATCTTGTTGAATCGCCTGGTGTACACTCGCTCTTTCTTGAGAACACTGGCAACGAGAGCACTCCTGTCACAGGGTCTTACTCTCACTGGCAAGACTTCGACCAAGACTCATTGGATGACTGGGAAGAGTATATTTTTGGAACTGATAGCCTTCTAGCCGACAGCGACATGGACCTCTTAGAGGACGCCGATGAACTTGCTGCAGGAACTGATCCGCGAAATCCAGATTCAGACTCTGATGGTGCATGGGACGGAATCGAGGTCATGTTGGGTTCTGACCCGCTCATTGTCGATTCTGATGGAGATACACTCCTCGACGGGCTGGAGATCTCACTCGGTATGAACCCAACAACTAACGACTCCGACTCGGATGGAGTCACTGATGATTATGAGATTGAACACGGCATGAATCCCCTCTCAAATGACTCAGACTCGGACGGGCTACTCGACATGTTCGAGGTGACTCTGGGTACAAATGCCACTTCAAGCGACAGCGACGGAGATGGGCTTACCGATCTGTTTGAGGTACTGAACGGTCTAAACCCACTCTCAACCGATACTGATCTGGATGGGCTTGACGATTACTATGAAGTCATGAATGGACTCTTGCCATTTGACATTGACTCGGACGCCGACGGCATTCCCGATGGTTCAGATTGGGCGCCAACAGAGCACTGGATGAGTTCAATACCTGTATTCGGACTAGGTGCATTCACAGTGGCTATCGTTGCCTGGCTATTCATTAAACGCAGAGCGTATAACAGGAGCGAACCAGAATGAGCCGGAACAGACAATACCGCAAGAGCCTGTTAGTGGCTGTAGCACTCTTTGTCATTCTACTACTACCCACTTACGCTGCAACGAACCTTAACGCATCTTCAACATTCCTGATGGCTCCAATAGGCAGTGGGACGACCGCTGCAGACTCCTCACTCAATGCTACGGAGCTCTGGCAGGATATCTATGATGGGACCTCTGAGTTCAATGTTGGCAACTACACAAAGAAGATCTCGGAGGACTTCTTCAACAGAACATGGGACATTTCCAACATGAACGCGTCCCTCAACCTGCTGGCGGCGTGGGCATGGGCAAACGAGACCCTGCAGAACAACACTGGGGGAGATCTTTCCTTCGAGAGCATTACTGACTATCAGATACTGCTGGCCATCAAATCAGGTTCAGATCCTGCGCCTCGCCCTGCACTTGTCATCACAGGCATGATAGATTCCGACCTGACCCCCGGCGCAAATGAGGCAGGTGTTAGTACCGCAGCAGTTCTTGAGATTGCGCGGGTACTCGACAGCTACTCATTCGCATGTGATGTTTACTATGTACTAATCAACGGAGCACACAATGACCCAGACTATGACTTGGGTAGCCGCGAGTTTGTGGCATGGCTTGATGAGAACGAGGTTGAGACCATCAACGTATTCTCATTCAACCGTCTTCTGTTTCACAGAGGGGACTATCCTTATGGGACGAAGATTTCGCTCCGTGTTTCCGACGAGATGAATATCTACCAGGACTCAGATTGGCTGCCAGACCTGCTTATCAGAATCTCCAATATCTACGGAAAAGGAGCCTTCCAGAAGGTAATTGACCTTGGCCTAGCAGAGCACTCCAGTGCCTTTGAGATGTGGCAGACTGGAAGGCCAGCCATTCACATTTCGCAGGGATACTATCCAGAGAGTCGTAGTGGAACCGACGATGACGTCTGGAATTACCCCGACTTTAGCATTAGTAAGGCTACCGAGGCCGTAGCCACTGTGGCCTGTGCTATCGCCTATGTAGGTACTCTCGGGGAGGGAGCACCAGCAGCCTTCTATTCAACCACGACCCTTCATCCAACCAACACCACATCACAGAATATCATTGTGTCTTACGAGAGCTTCGTGAACGCTACTGTATCTTGGTCTGGCAATGCAACAATCAACGCAGTAATGAAATACACATCCTCTGCCGAAACCGTCTACCAGCGCATAGAGGATGACGGACTCATCATAATGAAGTATCTAGCGCATGAGTTTGGTGACTACATGATCACTCTGACAAACATGGGACCGAACTCTACAATCGTACAGCTTAACCTGACCATTCTCAATGACTGTGATGGTGACGCACTCTCAGATATGGCCGAGCTGGAGATAGGTACTGATGTCTACATGCGCGATTCAGATCGCGATGGTCTCGATGATGATTTCGAGCTTGCTATAGGCTCAGATCCAACACTAGTTGACTCAGACCAAGACGGAGCCACAGACCTAGATGAGTACACATGGGGCTCAAGCCTAGTCAACAATGACACTGACTCTGATGGCATACCTGATGGGGTTGAGGCTCAACTGGGTACCAACCCAACGCTACAAGATTCCGACGCGGATGGAATCGGAGACTACGACGAAGTCTATGTCCACTTTACAAATCCCATGGATGCGGATTCTGACTCTGACGGTCTCGAGGATGGGTTTGAAATAGGCATGGGATTCAACCCGCTATCACCGGATTCAGACGGGGACACCCTTAGCGATCTCTTCGAGGTGCTGAACCAACTCAATCCACTATTACGAGACACAGACGGAGATGGTTGGAGCGATGCCTACGAAGTCGAGTTCTGCATGTCACCCACGAGGGCTGACACAGATTGGGACGGCATACCAGACGGAATCGACTGGGATCCTCAAGAACACTGGATTACGATGGTGGCACCAATCAGTCTGCTGACCATAGTCCTACTGCTAGCAATATTCAGCATGATGAAATTGAACCTCTACAAGAGCAAAGAGTAAGTGAATTCAACTTCTATAAGTATCTCGTCGATGTCGCTTTTTCCGTTTGCCAACAGGAAAAGGACCTTTGGAACCGCCCCTCATTCCAGGAGTGTATGAATCATCATAACCACGTGAACCTGCAAGAGCGCCGTCCCCTCTCCTAATTCGTCGAACATATGATGGTCGTACTACACTATTGGGGCCTGTTGCTCTTGAACGAAATTGACCCAACCAGATGAAGAATAGAATATATGCTCCGTACGAAACCGCATTAACTATTGGAACATCCCTGACTACGAAGGTCATAATAGACAGGATTGCCAGGATAACAACAACAATCTTCCAATTCACACTCCATCCAAATTTCCATTCCAGAGGAGAGGTTATCTTGAATGACAACCTAGTTGGCATGGGAGGGGGCCGTGGGCAGAATCTCGCAATATCGCTGAAGTGATTTAGTTCCACTTTAGATTCCTCAGTATCGTGTCAAAGAGTGTTTTCGCAAGAAGTGTTGGTTGAACACCGTTGGGAACTTCAACCTCCCACTCCTCTGCAAGATTTCGTAGAACTTGTTCACAGTTGGATTTCTCCTCGCAGCTCTCACAGTCGCCCATGTGATCATACCAAACGTTCAGTCCGAAGTTCGGCGAGAATGTTATGTATGCATCAGAGTTGTAGGACGGACAGTGACCTACTCCTATGCCGTAAGTGGGACTCATTCTTCTCAGATTGATTCGGCTGACAGAAGCGGTATGTCGGATGAGAGTAGTAATCCGCTCCTCAGCAATCCTCTGTGCCTTTGTGATGTAGGGCCGTGAGACCTTCATCGACTTGGCTATCTCTGATGACGGTTCATTTCGGCGGCGCCTCAGCCAGACAATCCCCTGCTGCTTTGTCGGATAGCGAAGGCTTGTGAACATCTCTACGATTAACCTCACTATCATCTTAGAATCGAAAGGCTATAAGTTAACCTGTTTCGGGTTAATTGTAAGATGGGGCGTGGTGTCTAGCACAACCTTCATTTCCAGTAACCTGTTATCGCTTGTCAATGAAGAAGCTGAGAGTGAAGGACTTCGACCTCAAGGACACAATGGAATGTGGACAAACTTTTTGCTGGGTCAAAGAGGGTGAAGGCTATGTCAATGCAGACATTGGGCAAGTGGTCTATGTCGAGCAAAAGGATGACACACTACTCTACGAGACCTCATCCAGAGATGTAGACCTTCAGAAACTGCTTCGTTTGGATGACCCAGTTCACACAATAAAGCAAGAGATTGCCAAAGACGACTATATGTTGACAAGCATAGAATATGCACCTGGTCTTAGGATAGTTGGAGATCCGTTCTTTCCATGCCTTGTATCCTTCCTCTGCTCAACGAGAAATAACATTCCGACAATCAAGAAAATGACTCAGGCCATCAGAGAGAACTACGGGCCAGTCTATGATTTCAGAGGAGAAACATTCCATGGAATGCCCACACCACTGGACCTCTCTAAAGCCACAGTGTCTGAGCTAGAGGGTCTGAATCTTGCATGGCGTGCGAGCTTCATCTTCAGGTCAACTCAGTCCATTCTTGCAGGCGAGGTCGTTGAAGAAGATCTCAGGCACTCAACATATGAGAATGCTCACTCCAAGCTCAAGACACTTTTTGGAGTGGGCGACAAGGTTGCGGACTGTGTATGCTTGTTTTCTCTTGGATTCCTTGAGGCATTCCCCATTGACATCTGGATTGAGAGAGTAATCCAGAACCGATACGGTATATTCATCGAGACTGGCAAGTCGTATCAGAAGAAGTCACGAGCGGCTAGAGAATACTTCGGGCGGTATACAGGATATGCACAGGAGTACCTGTACTACTACAGTCGTAAGACAAACCGCATGTGACATGAAAACGGTAATCATCTCAGTTTCTGTTTTCTCTTTCTCTTGCTGGCATACCACGAGTGATTTGTAATGCCCTTCGTAGTTTCCCAAGCGCGGGTCTCATAGAAGCCCAAGGGGTGCAAGACGTACTCACACAAGGGGTCAAAGACCTCTCCTAAGTACACAGGACAGAGACCGAATGTCTGCATCTTTCTGCAGCCGGGGGGATCATATCCCTTGCCACCACCCTTTGATGCAATGTGCCTTACCTGATATCCTGCAGAAGCTCGTGCAAAGTCAGGTGCGGCTTTGAATACAGCTATCACCTCCTCCACATCCATGCCTATGCGAAGAAGAAAGGACGCAATTGCGAATCGCGCCTCGTGTGGTAGGTTCTTGCCACGGCTGGAGTCCGCATGCATCATCGCAACACAGGGGGGAAAAGCGGTTGTGAGTGTCTCTGTCAGCTCCAAGGGTGCGGACTTCCGAATCTTTCCCCGAATCTCGGTCTCAATGCGTTGCACAGCCTGAGTCAGTCTGCCCGGCAGTTCTGGAACGTCCAGATGTCCACGGAGTATGAGCTGCTTGAATTTCCCAGAGATCAGCCGTGTTAACTCAGACTTGCTTATGTATACCCAGCCAGCTTGAATCATCCTGTTGACAAGCTTCCACTCGGGGCTTCGAAAGCTTGGTGCCACCTCAAGAAAATTCTCAAAAGTGATACGGTACTCGTAACGTCTCAGCAACTCATGCATATTCACTCGTTCCACAGCACTTCCAAGTGACTCGATATTCCAACCAAAAGACGATTGACTCAAGTTCATGATGAACTTGCTTTTCTCGCCTCCAAGATGCTTGTTTACAGCCTTGGACTCTGCCTCGGCTTGATACTCTCGCAGTCGGGGGACATCAATCTTCTCCACGATAAGTCTTGATGTGGGATAAACAAGGACATCATGGCTATCACCACGGCTTGTAGCCTTCAACTCAACTTGATCGATAGCAGCCAATATTCTGGCCTCCGCTTCCTCAATGATGTACTCGTTCTTCTCATCTTCCAGAAGGTTCACTAGCTTCTTGACATCATTGGCCAGTCGTCTAGAGGCATCTCTCGCCTCTGTTGAGAAGGGGTATTTTACAAGATGAGGATTCACGGGCACCATTATGCGCCTCCCAGATTCATGGTGTGAACTGATAGATAATAAGTACTATCGCACGAACGTCGGGCGAAAATCGTCAATTCCACGCTCGTAGAACCGCTTTCCGCAGGACTCGCACTCAAACATCTGGACGCCCCTAGAACGGCCCCAGCTGTCGTGGATTCGTACTGCCTTCGACTCGCCGCATCTTGGACAGGATAACTCCGAGTCATCATGTGCCCAGGGTGATCGGAGGTGTTTGTCATGGCGACTAGAATGACCAGGACTAGTGGAATGGAAACCCACAACTACCGCACGAGCTTCAGCAACCTTTGTCGCCCTGACATTCTGAAATCCGGCATTTGTGAGGAGCGCTTTGATGTCATCAATCGAGTGCTTGCACATGTGAGGATACCGCTTGCGAGCACGTTCCTCGCGCATCCCAGCTGCTGCCATCGCCAAGACGAACTCTTCTTCGTCGGACGAAACGTAGTCGTAGACTGCATACGCCCCCCCCACACGTAGAAGGGCAAGTACTTGGTCTACATGTCCAAGCGGGTCTTCAATCTCGTGAAGGAAGAATCCCGAAAAGGCGAGGTCTATGCTTCTATCTGCCAGCGGAATCGGTGCTTTGTCAAAGTCCAGTTGCTCAAGAATTCGTCGATTGGACGGAAGCCGTTTCTCCAAAAACTCCAGAGCTTGCTGAAGCATCTCTACGCTCTGGTCAAAGCCATATACTGTCTTGGCACTAAACTTCTCCACAGCATCTACTAGGAACAGTCCCGGTCCGCAACCGAAGTCAGCAATGGAGTTCCTAGGTTCATCACTGGTCAGAGTGAGAAGGCCGTCCCAAAAGGGGTTGCCATACCTCTTGCTGTACGATTCAACAAGACCCCTTATTTTGTCTGGATCAGTCCAGTCCCCCTTCGCCAGGTTCTCCAATTTCACCTACGTCCTAGCACCAAGTCCGCACGAATCACTAGGGGATGTAACTCACTCAGACTCTGTCTCAATATCTCCGGATCACTATAGATCTTCCTCAACTCCTGCCTGAGTTCCTCAAGAGAATAGTCCTTCTCATTGATGATTTTGTATGCTGCATTGGGACGCTCAACCCATCTGCATAACTCCTCAAGGTCAGAACTAAGAAGGAGCACTACCGGAGTCTTTCTCTTGCCGTTGACACGGAAAGCCTGGTGGGTTTTTGCGTATTTGTCACTATCAAGAATGCGGAGTTCAATCTTAGGTGAAAGGGCAGCGATTCTAGCCAAGATGGGGATATTGCCTGCGGTGTCGTTGCATCTATCAGTACCAATCACTAGAATCCTAATCTCGTTCTGGATGCTGCGAATCAGTTCTTCCTCGCTCTCAGTAAGAATAAGGTCGTTGAAGCGTGCCTTCATGTGCTCGACGTTTTCACGAGCGGTCTCAAGGAATTCATCATATCCAATGGCCTTTTCCCATTCTATAATCTCAGACATAAATTCCACTTCAATTCGGATAAGATTTTCGTCGGAAACTCCGACAATACTAGATTCTGTTTGTTAGAATAAAAGGCTTGCTTCAGGGGTAATTTGCGGTGAGGATTATTAAGCGTTGGATGATTCGTAATATGCCATGGTCGACGAGCTGGCGAGTTCAATCATGGGTGATCTTGAGAGTCATGGGGATTCGGAAAAGGCAAAGATGGTTGCACAGTACATGAAGACCTCCAAATTGATTTTTCTTGGGGTCTCCGTCACTCAGGCGAGAAGAATCACTCGCAAACATATCAAGGGCATCTCTCTGGATGTAATGGTTTCTCTTATGGAGATCCTATGGGTTAAGCCAGTGTTCGATTTCAAATTGGCAGCGATAGAGATCATGGAGTCATACTCAGCCAAGGGAGGTCTTGACACAGCTCTGGAGATGATTGACCGCTGGATTGAGGATGTAGACACATGGTCTGTTGTGGACCCTCTGTGCGTCGTCTGCCTTGGAAACTTAATCATAAGAGATCATTCCGTGTGGGACCGAATCTCGGAATGGAGAGAGAGTGATAACTTCTGGCGTAGACGGGCGACTGTGTTGCCAGGTGTGGAACTGTCCAAGAAAAGAAGCCACAAGCCAGAGTATAACGACATGATTCTTGAATCGTTGGAGCCGCATCTCGAAGACAGTGAGTTCTTTGTCTCTAAGGCAGTTGGATGGGTTCTCAGAGAATTGAGCAAACGCGAACCCGAGCTTATTCGATCCTACATTGAGGAAAACAGACATAGGATGACGAAGCTGAGCATTCGAGAAGGTAGCAAGAAGCTATGAAAACTCCAATCTGAATGAGTAGTTTCGGTTATCTGTTCACCTTTTATTCAAACTCTTACCATCAATTAACTACCATGTCAGAAGATATGCTTGCATACTGTGGATTGAACTGTACCGAGTGCCCAGCGTACAAGGTGAAACAGACAGGCGATGAGAAATTGCTTGCAGAAACTGTAGAAAAGTGGAACAGCCCGGAGTACCCCGTTACTGCAGAGGACATACCCTGTGATGGATGCAAGACTGCATCTGGAGAACACTTCAAGTTCTGTGCAACCTGTCCAGTGAGGAATTGTGCAGGGAAACGAGGTGTCATGACCTGTGCGCATTGTGATGACTACGGCTGTGATATCATGGAGGGTTTCCTAAGCAAAGCTGGTGACGATCTCCGCAAGAGATTAGCAGATATCAGAGATTCACTCTGATTCCTAGTGAAGAAATAGTACAGGGAAACATCCATGAAACGTTCCGGTGTCGCAGACCTAAAACTCCATCCCGGAAGGGCACCGCATTGGCTTGTCAAGCGAATGATGCCAATGGCCAGTGCCCTATGCGAGTTTGTAGTGAACGAGTATGGCACACAGGAACTACTGCGACGCCTAGCCGACCCGGTCTGGTTCCAAGCGCTCTCCAACGTACTTGGCTATGACTGGGATAGTTCAGGCTCAACCACTGTCACCTGTGGGGTTCTTAGGTCTGTATTGAATTTCGAAACGCACGGCATTGTGGGAGCTGGAGGGAAAGGTCTGGCCTCGTTGAAAACACCCAATCAGCTCAGAGCTCTGGAGGACTATGGACTGGATGGTTTCAAACTGGGACAGATTAGCAAGGCAGTCGCAAAGGTTGACAATGCAGCCGTGCAGGATGGCTACCAGCTCTATCAACACCTGTTCTTCGTAGACCAAGAAGAGCACTGGACTGTTGTGCAGCAGGGGATGGATTCGCGGTCTAATGATGCCCGGCGGTATCACTGGATCTGGGAAGAGATAGGGAGTTTCATCGATGAGCCCCACACTGGAATGATATCCGGTCATGTGAAAGCGTCCACACTAGACCTGACAGCCAGTGAGTCCGATAATTGTCGCAAGACAACAGTGGACATAATCAAGGAGGGCCCACTTCGCGTGAGGCGCATGTTCGAGGACATCAGACCCTATGGTGAGACCTCGTTGATCCCGTGGCTGGATGAAACAGCGCCTACGAAGCAATTGCCGGCCTACAAGGTCGTGCCTAAACGTATGGACTGGGCCGCCGTACGTAGGGCTTACGAGGTTCAACCTTCGGACTATGAAGAACTTCTGTTTCTAGATGGAATCGGTCCTGCTACCGTGCGGGGTCTCTCTTTAATCTCAGAGATGATCTACGGCTCTGCACCATCTTGGGCGGACCCAGTTCGAATGACATTCGCGTTTGGCGGCAAGGACGGTGTACCTTTCCCGGTCCCAAGAAAGGACTACGATAGTGCAATTCAGTTCATGGAGACCGCCCTGAGCGAGGCGAAGATGGGCCGAAAAGAGAAGGTTGTAGGACTGAGGCGACTCAGGAAGTTCGCTCCACCAATCTTGGTCAAGGATGCTAGCTAGTCACAAGCAAACCGAAGAAGTCAATTGGTGCCGATGTGAGTATCGCGTA
>JAUVHR010000312.1 GCA_030593165.1 Candidatus Thorarchaeota archaeon | reverse complement strand
GAGACGTCCTCCCAAGATTCAAGAGACCTATTCCAGATCATGGCGATTCTCTTGACGGCCGTGGATTTGTCACCTATGTCCACATCATAGGTTGGAGACCAGCCAGCGTATCCAACTTGATATGTGACCTCAAGTTCAAGCTCAGTGTTGTCCTTAATGTCCAGAGAAACCCTGACTTGCGTGTTAGTTTCCACGCGTCTCTGTCCCTGAACTCTGTCAATGTTGGCTTGCACAGCTTCAATCTTAGTTTCAAGGTCGTTAATCTTCTTTCTTAGCTCCCTGAGTTTCTTCTTGGTGTCCTTTATCAGCTTGAGCCCTGTTGTGTCAATCTCTGTCAGGTTGCCCATGTCGGATTCGCCTGCAGCGAACCACTTTCCAAATTCGGTTGAGAACTGAGTCATTATTGCTGTTAACTGTGTAAGTCTGGTTTCTTGGTACTGGGTCTCATCAAAGAGTGCGTTTCGCTCTTTCTCCAGTTTCTTCACTTGTTCCACCAAGTCTTGGACATCACCCTCGGGCTCGAAGGTCTTGCTGACTCTCTTGACATCTATTGCCTTTAGGATGGCGGCTCCCTTACCTTTCCCTCTGAAGCTGTCCGGATGCGCATGCTGCGAAATGCCTTCAACTACAACAACTTGTTCGCCGGGGACTATCTGGGTCTTTCCCGTTCTGGTTATCCTCGCCCCATCTCTGAAAACTGTGACACTCGAAATGCTGGTTTGAATCTCTATTGTCATCTTTGCACCTCCTAAGGCAGCGGCGGGTTGATCTGGATGTTTCTGTCCCAGACTACCTCATACGCATACTCTATCGTCTTCTTCTCTCGAACTGGTATCTCGAATCTCCACTGGAGAACACCAAGCATTGGTTCCTTCATGAGGCCAAGTCTTTCAAAGTCAATTGGCTCAACTTCAATCGAAGTACTGAGACTGTGAGGAATTCTATCAAAGACCTCTATCTCAATCGGTCTCTTTGAGAAACTCTCAATCTCAAGCTCAAACTTGTACCGCCTACGCAGCTTCCCTCTTGTGATTCCAGCCTTTTCAATGATCTTTTCTGACATCTTCTTCTTGGCCTTCACATCATAGGCC
Source organism: Candidatus Thorarchaeota archaeon (assembly GCA_030593165.1). Lineage (GTDB taxonomy): Archaea > Asgardarchaeota > Thorarchaeia > Thorarchaeales > Thorarchaeaceae > JAJRWI01. The sequence continues at coordinate 3,437 of JAUVHR010000312.1, read as the reverse complement.
GTTCTAGTTCCAATCTTGAATTTCTCTCTGGGTGCCATTAGCCTGACGCTGGTCTCACCGATGTAGTCACCTTCAGCAAAGACCTTGACCTTTCCAGGGAGAATCACGTTCTCACCATTCGTCACCTCGTCTTGCGCAACAACTTCAGCCATTGCATCGGCAAACCAATAATGAATAGTCTTTGACTCGAGCTTCTCCTCAATCAGGGTCACTGGATGGTCTTCGTGGTCCGAAGGAATCGTCATAGGCTTAGGTAACTCATATACCGCAATTCCTGATTCGCCCTCCGAGGCCTCCGCGAAAGTTTCTTCGATGACTGGTTTAGGTGCTGGCGGAGGTGCGGCTGATGGTGCCACCATAGCGAATGCTCTCTGCGGGGGTCTGGACCTTTTGGCGGAAACTTTTCTCTTCCTATCCATCCTTGCCATTCTTTCCTTCTCGGGATCGTAAGCCGTGATATAGAACGGTGTGGGTTCGACAGCTTCCACTGGTCGAGCAGTAGCCGTGGAAACAACCAAGCTGATTCTATCCCAATCTTCCTCAGTGCGGTTTCGGACCAGGGCAATTCTTCTTAGTGTTGCGTCATCCTGCAGAAGGTCGAGGTCGTACGACGGAGTCCATCCTGCCGAGTTGCACTGATAGGCCAGCTCCAACTTAACTTCGCCCTGCTTATGAACCTCTAGACTGACCTCGACTTCATAGAATGCTTCCACCCTACGGTTTGCTCTAATATCGCCTATGTTCTTCTGTAGAATCTGGATCTTGTCTTGGACTTCCTCAAGCTCATTCGCAAGATCTCTCAGCTTCTTCTTAGTGTCAAGGAACAACTTCGACGAGCTTGAGTCCATCTCCGTCAGTTGAGATATTTGTCCCTCACCCGCAGCGAACACTAAACCGAACGTCTGAGAAAACTCTGTCATCATCCCTTGGATTTGCTTGAGTCTGGTATTGTATGTCGCAACATCATCCAGAAGTCGTTCTTTTTCCTGCTCAAGTTTCTTCAAGTCTTCCCATATCGGCTTTATCGCGTCAGATGGCTCATAGACGATTTCCTTCAATGCTACGTCGATGCTGGCAATTGACGCGTTGCCCTTTCCTTTCACACGGAAGCTGTCGTTCTCTGCGTATTTGGTGATCCCTGTCACTTTGACTCTTTGCGGTCCTGAATCAAGTGTGATTGACCCTGATCTAGTGACTCTTGCTCCGTCTCTGAAGACGGTAGCTCCTACTACATTGGTGTCTAGAGCGTGCATTTCCTTTTCCCAACATGGCACAAACATTGGGGCATTTATTCTTTGAGGAGGTATAGGAATACATGAGGTTAAGGATAGTCCGCGCCATCATCAGTGACAATGAGGCCATAACCAAACAGTTTATAATAGCAGATAACAACAATATTATTACATATTCATACATACCAATGGCTATTATGCCATTGTATGGGGTTGATTATCAGTGATGTCCAAAAGCCGGGAGAATTCAGGAGGAACCAGTCCAGTGTTTCTGAAAATCAGACTTGCCGCCCTAGAGAAAGCGATAACCGAGATTCGTCATAAACGAATCGACTTGGAGCGCAGAATGGATGAAGGCAGAATGGACAATGAAGAATACCAGCGATCAGTAGTACAAATGATTACTGAAGGAACCTTCATCAAGAGTGAGCATCAACAGATATCCTCACGTCTTGGAATCTGAATTTCTTTTTCCTGCAATGTGAGTGTAGTTCTCAGTCGTGCCTATAAAGGGCTTTTCACATGCTTAGCCGCACTAAGAACGGTGCGGAGTCGAGGTTCGATTGAGCAGAGCGTTTGCACGCATGGGTTTTCGAAACGCCTTTCGTAGGAAGCGAATAGCTGCTTTCACAGTGCTCTCTATCGCAATCTCGGTAAGTCTACTCTACACAGCATTCTCTGCGAGCAGTAATCTGCAATCGAGCGCCAATGATTTTCTCCGGAGTTCTCTGAGTCCAGTTGACATAGGTGTTTCTGGAAACCGATGGGGTCAGCCGATTACAGAGGAGTTGAAGATATCAATCGATGCTCTTCCTTCGGTCGTGAATTCAGTTCCACGAATAGAGGAATACGGGGTCGTTCGGTTGGGCGAAGAGCAAGTCCACATATTCCTGATAGGACTTGACATGAACCAGGAATCGCACATAGGCAGTCTCAACGCCACAGAGGGGGTCCTAGACCTCTCAGAAAATCATTGCTTCATCACCGAGCAAGCAAAGGGTGTGTTAAACGCATCTGTCGGAGACAGCCTTGGAATCAATCTCTCAGCAGGTCTGCACTTCTTGAACATCACTGGTATTGGACATGCAATTGACAAGGGGATTGCAGGTCCTGTTGTGTTTGTTTCACTTGAGAAGGCGTGGGATATCTTCCACATCAAGTATCCTGATAATTCATTCAATAGGCTGCTAGTTGAAGTCAACGATATCTTCGAGATTCCTAGAACCGTTTTTCAGATTGAGACCATCGGCGGAGATATCCTAACTGCAACCAACCTGAAAGCGTATCATCTGCAACTTGCAAACATGTTCCTCAACCAGGCAAGGCTCATTCTGGTGGCGCTAGTGATGGTCGCCGTTGTGATTGCATCCTTTAGAGTATTCTCTTCGTTCGCCTCGATCTTTGGCTCAAGGAAATACGAAACAGGTGTGGTCCTCGCTTTTGGCTCAGAACGATCGTCAGTGCTTTCCCTTATGCTTTCAGAGATAGGAACAATAGGACTCATTGGTGCAATCTTTGGTGCGATTCTGGGCGTATTCGTTGGCTATGTCGTCCTGAGCTTCGTTGTTCTAGTTTCACAAATAATGACCGTGGCTCCCACTGCACAGATCTTTGGAGTAACCAATGTAGTTGATGTATGGAGCTTACTCCTTTCAATGGCTGTGGGAATTGGACTGACGTTGGCAGCTGGTTACCTGCCTGCGTGGCGGGCGTCACGGGAGTCTGTTGTGCGAAGCCTGAGTGCAGGCACTATTCCATCTTCACACGATGTCCGAGCATTTTCACCAAGCGTCCGGAAGAGAATCAGCCAGTCTGTGGGAGGCGTTGGCATTGTTCTCTCCATTCTGGTTTCGATTCAGATCATATCTGATGTCTTCTCGCTCTACATTGTCCAAGAAGACTTCTTGAGAATCCTCTCGGTTCCCGGATATCTGCTGCTCGTGATGGCTCTCTCACCTCGCCTGTTCAACTCTCGATTTGTGCACAAGCCTTTTGTCGCTCGGGCGTCGGCAGTTGTGCGTTCCCTATCGAGTAAAAATCTCCGGAGGAATACACTGAGTGCATTTGTTGTCTTCAATCTATTCACAGCCGTGACGGTCCTGTTCTTCGCCTCAACCAATATGGGCTATGTTATCACAGAGTCATGGAAACGCAACGTGAGCTGGCAGACAACCTCGGCGAATGTGGTATCGTATTTCGATGAAC
>JAUVHR010000238.1 GCA_030593165.1 Candidatus Thorarchaeota archaeon | reverse complement strand
AGTAAGAAGGTCTTTGTCACTGGGGCAAGTTATGGTGGATTTCTTACATTCCTAGCTCTGACAAAACACCCAGGAATCTTTGATGCAGGGGTGGCTATTGTCGGGACCACCGATTGGGTTGAAGAATATCAGCTATCAACTAGAATGGGACAGAGCTTCATTGAGCAATTCTTTGGAGGTCCACCAGACACCAACACCGACCTCTACCATGATCGGTCTCCAATTCATTTCGTTGAACAACTCAATGACCCCCTTTTGATTATCCACAGAAAGAATGATGCACGCTGTCCTATACAACCAATCTACACATTCTATGAAAACGCTGTGTCACTTGGGAAAGAGATTGAGATTCATGTGGATGAGGAAGCGGGTCATGGACAACAGACTCAGGAGAAACTCAGGGAACAGTACACACTGGCTATTGAGTTCATGAAAAGATATCTCTAGATCAATGTGCATAGAAGAATGGTGCGGAGGGCGAGATTTGAAGCCGAATATGATCTATTGATGTCGATTTGTTCTGAAATCACATCCAATTGTATCGAAGTGTCAAATCAAGAGTTGCGTGCCACACACATGTTTTTTGTGAAGGGGTTTCAAACCATGCTGTCCAAGTATAATTCCCATTTTGGTTGTGAAGATCAAGGTGGTAATTCACATTATTCGCGTAGGTCCCTGAGTTTGCGAGATGATAGAAATTCAACTGATCCCAATCTATTGATTGGAAGGTTTCTTCATCCACATCGAATATTGCAATTTTGATTTCTACAGGAACTGTATCGTTGTGGGTGTTTACATTAATCTCAAAATACAAATCAGGTGCTATATCGGTCTGGGTTTCAGTTATTAAGACTTCAAAACTTGAATAGTAGATAAAATAAATTTCAATTTCCATATTGCTAAAACCTGAAAGACTCCTAGTTTCAAAACTTGTTCCTTTGCCTATTGGGATTTCTATTGCAATGTTAAGTCCTACTAGAATTACCACTCCAACCAAGATGATAAGACCAAGTCTCTTCTTGGAGATATTATTCAAGTTATCACCAAGTATTATCATAGTGAAAGGTTCTAAATCACCCTTGTGTTGAGTTAAAGACTGTACTCCTCCACCCAGTGTATATCATTCTTCAAAGACCTAAGTTAGATGAGAAAATAATCTTGAAAGCTAATGAAGAAAATGGTGCGGAGGGCGAGGTTTAGCTGGATGAATGACCATATAGCCTAGCCACACTCCAGCGAAACTCCAAAAATATGAAGATAGAAATAGAAATGTAATATTGCTTAGTGTCAAGTACATGTAAGGTGAGAAAACACCGAATATACCTAGAACAGCAATATCCACAGCAACTAAGAAAATCATGATAACGAGATCAAGAAAAGGATCTGGATGGTTGATTCGCTTTGAATAATATCCTCTGATGAAACCGAGTAGAATTCCGAAAACAATCATTACAATTGTAGTACCAATCAGTGGAAATCCGAATGCAGATTGCCTCATTGGTTCCATTATCATTTCGAAACAGTCCCTCAGAACTAAGTTGTTCTTTTCAATATTAATTGTATTTTGTAAGATGACACACAATCATTTTTCCTGGAAATCAGTTTGTACAGATGAATGGTGCGGAGGGCGAGATTTGATCGTACTATCTTCTTTTAGCAATCACATAGCCTAACCATACTCCTGCGAGACTGTTAACATATGAAAATACAAAAATATACAGAATAGTCAAACCGGGCCAATAGAAAGAGGGCCCACTATAGAAAGACCATACAGAAAAAACACCGTATATGGCTAGAGCAGTAACATTGGCAGGTACCAAGAGAACTAGGATAATGAGTTTGAAAAAATCATCATCGATATTAGATTTTTCAGTGTATTTTGCTCTGATAAGACCAACTAAGAATCCGATGCAGAACATCACAACAAGTACGGTTATGAAATTCAGTAACTGGCTATCATAAATCATCATAAGTTCGCTTTTCATTTCGAAATGGGCCCCTCTAATCATCCTGCAAGTAGGTTCAGGGTCCGCTTTGATATTAATCTCATCTTGCTGATTGATACACAATGGACCTTGTGTCAGATATTAATGCGTGTAGAAGAATGGTGCGGAGGGCGAGATTTGAACTCGCGAACTCCTACGAGATTCCCCCTTCAACACAAAAAGTGACGAAGTCAGGGATCTGAGCCCTGCGCCTTTAACCAAGCTTGGCAACCTCCGCATTCAAAGAGCCCTTTGCCCGCTAGGACCTTTTAACAATATCGCCGGAATCACTCATAGGCTTTGGTCTTTGACTCGACAATTCTCTTTCGAAGCTTGACCCAATCACCAATGTTTTCAGAAACAACCTTACTGCGAATGGCTTCATTGGTAGGCCCATCGTAGACTAATCGACCATTGGACAGAACTGCAACGGAATCAGACCAGTTTTCGATGAAGAACCGATTGTGAGTGGTGTATAGAACACTAGTGCCTTCCTGCCGAAGCTTCTGGATGATGTCTACCATTCCTGAGACCATCGTGAAGTCAAGGCCAGTGAAGGGTTCGTCTAGAATCACGATGCTTGGACGCATAGCGATTATGCCAGCAAGTGCCACTCTCTTTGCCTGCCCGTGACTCATCTGGTTCACTGGTCGGTTCACAAAATTCGACATATCCACCTTATCCAGTGCCCATTCCACCCGCTCCCTGACCTCGCGCTCAGAGAGGCCCAAGTTTCTTGGCCCGAATGCCACATCCTCCCAGACAGTTGGAGCAAAGAGCTGATCATCCGGATTCTGGAAGAGGAAACCGATAATGGATGAACATGACCATTGACATTGTCATTAGGCTAGGTCAGTCCTTCCGTCTAAAGAGTACAATCAGAACTGCCAGACTCCCTGCGATAACAAGACTTGTGCCGAGAAGCATTGGCAACGGATCAGGGCAGGACTGACAAGGAATGTCCCAAGCCTGCGTTGTCAGGATGTTTCCGTTGTCGTCGAGAATCAGCATCCAGCGCTCTCCCTCTGCCACAAGATGGAATGTCAACCGCCAGACGTGATTCAAGCTTTGACCCATGGCACTGCCAGGAAGAACAATGAATTCCTCGCAGAGACCCCAATAGTGACCATCATCAGAGAAGAAACTGGTAGCGGCCTCCGCGACGATTGAGAAGTTCGCTATTGTCTCTGAGCTAAGAGGAGATACCCACTCAAGTGTCTGATTGTCAGTAGTGAGGGCTATGAGGGTCTCATAGAAGCCCGTGTTGTTGATTTGTACAATTGCGAAAGCGCTTACAGAATGATTGACCTCAAGATTCTCGCCTACTGGGCCAAGAGCTGTCCAGAACATCGTGCTGTTGTGTGCGAGTATGGTGACAATCTCTTCATTCTCTCTGAAAGGGGCGAAGCTTGTGGTCAGGGGTGAGAAGTCAGAGGGCTCTAGCTGGAGTTCGATGTAGCCGATATTGACAGTCGGGTAGGTCTCTGCTTGGGCTACGACATGAACACTTGGTGTCAGTATGGCTAGGAGTAATGCCAATGCGACTACTCTATTTCGACTCAACACCAATCACTCGCCAATGCTACGCTCTGACAGGTTTCAAAAAGGTTGCTCAGAGTCACAGTTGCGGCAGCCAGCTCGCCACAATAAGAGAATTGCCCTGTGCTAGGGCATTCCTTCAATGACTACTTGCCAGATGCGTTGAACGCACGTCTATTATTGGTTCAGGTAGAACAATCCATTGAGCAGCTATGGCATTAGAAAAGACTGAGCAATCCCGCCCGAAAAGTCGGTCCGCTAAGATGATTGCATACGACACAATGGCCATCATCTTGACTGGCGTGACCGCGTATGTTCTCTCATTTTATGGCTATATTCCCTTTGATCCAATTACTGCCACAATAAGCGGATGTCTTGTCGGTCTGGTCTACGTGTTTTTCCACAACATCTATGTTGCCACCATTTGGAAAAGGTCTTGGGCGACTATTCGGGAATCTCAGGAAGCCGCGAGATCAGATTCTGCTGACGATGCAGATCAAGGAACCGCATTAGTCATGGATTCTGGCACCTGACAAACGAAGCACTGACGCGGAATGCAGTTTTTGGTTTTGTAGATGCAACGCCTCAGAGTGTTCTTATTAGTTGGATTGTAATTAAGAAGAATCCCACAGATCTTTCTGTGTGAAGGAGGAAAAGAAAGAACATGAGTAGACCCTTAGGAATCACACTCCTAGCGATTTTGCAATTACTGGGAGCACTCTCCTCTTTAGCAATTGGAGGGCTCGCGTTATACCTAGCCTATCTTCTTGGAGGCCCATGGTGGATACTCGGTGCAATAGTATCGCTTGTCACATTCATTATCGGGATTATTGGATTGATTATATTCTTCGGACTATGGAATCTAAAGTCTTGGGCCTATTGGTTAGCACTCTTCGTGAATATCGTAAGTATTCTAACAAATATTTCTCCATTGAATCCTGTTGGGCTTGCAATCCCACTAGTGATCGTCATTTACCTTTTCACACCAAATGTGAAAAGTGCTTTCAAGTAGATGCTGCTACTTCGATTATGCCGTCCATAGAGCTCGGGTGTAAATCATCTGAGCTCGCCCTCTTCTCTTTTTAAGATACATAAGCACAACACCTCATAATGTTGTGATCCTAGATTTCTGCGAAAAATCGATGAGATTAATGATGAGCTTATCATCTGACTTAGGTTAGCTTATGATGCTGCTTCGTAGTTTCCGCCAAATAACTTGTTGATTCAAACACGAATCAGTAGTCTTAGGTTTCTTGTAAGAACTTTGGTAGAATCCTTATGCTTTGGAGAGAAAGCCCCCTTGAGCTTGATAGAAATCGATTTCAGAGTTTCCTCACCAATCGATCCATTCAGTATAGCATTGGTTTCTTCTTCAGTTATGACATCGGATTGAATCATCTGTGTGAGAGCATCACTATTTGCCGGACAATCTTGTTGACACCTGATACACCCCATTAGTGCGTTGTGAGAGTCCGATTCTATCCAGTTTGGAATCTCTCCCCTAATCTCGTTATACAATGCAATACAACGATCAACATCAATCACAAATTCATCCTCAGCAATGGCATTTGTTGGACAATTGCTCCTACAAATTTGACAACCATCGCATTCATCCATAAGCTGTAGGTCTTGCCAATTATCCTCTTGAAAAACAAAATCTGTATAGTAAGCATGCAGATTCAGGTGACTACCCATCCCATCAACATAGGCAATATTGTTACGACCATATTTGGCAAATCCACTTCTGCCAGCAAGATGTTTGAGATGTACAGTACGATTTGCTTTCTCTATTCGATATCCAGGTTCTTTGATAATTCTTTCATGCACCGTTCTTTGTATCATTTCTTCTGATTTCCAATCATTGTAGTAGGGGGAAGGTAGTATTATCATGTGTTCCGTTCCTTTGTACTGGAAGGGCACTCTCATCCAGGGAGAGAATGTTGCCAAGATGATGATTGATTTTGCTGAGGGGAATGATTCAGGGAACTGAAAT
>JAUVHR010000236.1 GCA_030593165.1 Candidatus Thorarchaeota archaeon | reverse complement strand
ATTCGCCAAGGTTGGGAGCAAAGTTGACTACAGAAAAGGATTCAGGCAGTTCAGAGATGGACTTTAACACGATTTTGAAATATCTAACCGGAATCGGGTTGGTGTTCTTTTACTTGATGTACATGCCCTTCACATTGACATCAGCTTTTACGTCAGTAGCAGGATTTAACCCCGGTCTGACGTGGTTGTATTACTTCTCACTTGTGTTGGGTCTTCTTGTGCCGTTGTATTTTGGAATGGGGAAGGAGAATATGATGTGGTACTTTTTGGGACTCTCTATTCTTCTCAACTCAGTCATTGTGATTGCTCAGGTTCCAGAGCTGGCAGCCGCAGGTGCAGTTACATTGATTGTGGGTCTCTTGTTCTTTCTAATGCCGATACTAAAAACAAAGGTGTCGAATTGGGACTTCGTGAAGAACATTCTTCAGTTACTCTGCGGCCTTCTACTTACAATGGGGGCTGTCCTGTTTGCATGGGGACTGAACCCAAGTTTCACACTGGATGAGCTTCTTCTTCCAGCAAGCTTCAATCACATGATGCCTCAGTTCTTATTCTTGGGTGGAGGTTTGACTGTTGCATGGGGAATCGTCCTCTTCCTCTATGCTCTCTTCAAGATCCTGAAGGAAGTTGGAGGCGAGAAATTGGGTGTCATCTTCGAGGACCTCATCAAGATCTTCTACACGTTCCTGATTCTGATTTTCCTGATTGGAGTCACTTACAACGTGATGGTCTTTGCCCCGCAAGCACTCGCATTGTCCCCGTGGTTAGGCATAGTTCCAATGGGAACTTTCCCATCTTCAATACAGTTCTTCATTGACTTCTTCGTAAGCGTCTTCCTGGGAATTGGAACACTGATCGCGTTCCTGTTCATCTTCCTCTACATCTTGGGCGTTTCCAAGATTGCCGCGAAGAATGCATGATCCACATTTGACTTGAGCTGATTCGGACAGGAGGGAGTCCACTCCCTCTTTCCTTTTTCTTCGCAACTGATCATGTCGTTAAACTTATGCTCATCACCGTACCTCCCTAATCCAGCAATGACGGAAGCGACCAAAATGAAAGTGACCAAGTACACAGATTTGGAGATTGGACAAGCAGCTGAGGTTGTTCACACTATCACTGAAGAAGACATCAAGACTTTTGGAGACCTCTCTGGAGATTACAACCCTCTGCACTTCGATGAAGAGTGGGCAAAGACAACAATGTTCGGTGGCCGCATAGCTCATGGGATACTCACTGCTTCCTACATTAGTGCCGCAATCGGGATGAATCTACCTGGTCCGGGAACCATCTACATGAGTCAATCAATGAAGTTCATGGGGCCAGTACATATTGGTGATACCGTTACGGCCCGCGTTGAGGTCATCCACAAGAATGATGAGAAGAAACGAGTGACCCTGAAAACAACTTGTACCAATCAGAATGGTGACCTAGTTCTTGATGGAGAAGCTCTTGTAAAGCTGATGAAGATGTAGGGACGCAGGAATGCCATGAGTGGGTCCGGGCATTTCCGCTTTCTTCCTAAGGCGTCATAGCTACCTAGATAAGGCAGACATGCAATATGAACCTGACCGAGGCTGAATGTTGTGGAACAGGAGCCAATGGAGGATGTCCTCCCAATTTTGCAGATGCGAGTTGCCTTCAATCTTCCTGTTGAACGCCTCTGGGAGAGCTTTCTAAATACAATAATCATGTTGCAGTGGCTTGGTGAGGAGATTAGCGCTGACATTCGCGTAGGTGGCCAGATTCGGTTCACCGGGAAGCATGCTCCAACAACATCTGAGATAGGGGACAGCTGGGTAATAGAGCAGATTAAGGAGAAGAAAGCAATCCTATTCAGCTGGCGCATCTTGGGCATCGACACTCTATTCATCATAAGGTTCCGACCAACAGACACTGGCTCAGTTCTGGAAGTCAAGCATGGCGCAGTTCCAGAGTCGGCTCGCAATCTCCACCTTCCATCTCACTGGAACTTGCTTCTAGCCAACTTCAAATCGGTAATGGAGGCCGGGCGAACTGCTCTGCGATTCGATTACTCAGTATATCGTCCGCTTACGCTAACAAGGTATGATCCCAAGGAGGTCCGAGTCAGTGTGCTCTGTGAAGTGCCACCGGCACTCCCGTTCGATGTCTGGACGAATCCAGAAAAGCTCAGCCGTTTTGTACGTGCAGATGAACCAAAGGTTGACCCCCAGTACGCCGGTCTTTACACTTGGTGGTCGGAGGGACGTGGGCCTGTGGTTCTTACTCGCTTTGAGCAGGACTACGAACTTGAGTTCTCATGGGTCTACATGGACGAGCGCGAAACCCGGGTGAATGTCAGATTCGAGCCAGTTAAGGATTCAACCCTTGTTACTCTTCATCACTTTGGTTTCAATTCCGCCCAGGATATGATCGGTTATGACATTGGGTGGTCTTCAATCCTCAGCGAACTGAAGGTCATCTGTGAACTTGGCGATTCGGGTATAACCCGCGTTAGTGATTGGGAGACTGAGAAATCCACAGAGCCGATGGAACGAACTCTGGATTAGTCGGAATGGCATGTGGTCTTCGTACTTCCTAACTTGTGTCCAGAGCAGATTGAGCCACTTGCAGAGGACATCCGAAAGATGTTCATCTCTGATGAACAGCTCGGAAAGGCAAGACGAATGAGAGCGAAAGAGTGACTCAATACTTGGATTATTCCAGTGTATACTCCTCACCTGGAGCAAGAATGACAACCTTTGTTGAAGACTTCTCTTCAACAGTACTCTTGAAAGGTGTGGGATCTGCGCCTTTGAGATGCATTGGAATAGCTACGGTTGGGTTGATCTGAATTGCTGCTTCTGCTGCTTCAGGGATGTCCATTGTGTACGTATCACCGCTTGGAAGTAAGGCAACATCAAGATCATAAGGTAGCTGTTCCATCTCTGGAATCAAGTCAGTGTCTCCAGCGTGATAGATCTTCATTCCTTCAATCTTAATGATAAAACCAACACCTTCGCCTTGGGGATGAAATGGCTTTCCAGGTTTCCGAAACCGTTTCACATTATATGCCGGAACAGCCCAAATTGTGATATCACCTATCTTCATGAACTCGCCAGGGGACACATCCCAAACAATCCCTTTGATTTTTTTCTTCAAGAATAATGAAGTGATGATTGGTTTCCCCAACTTGCGAATCTTCTTGATCAGATCCTTATCATAATGGTCTTCATGACCATGTGTCACTAGAATGAGATCTGCTGGGGCAAAATCATCCTTCTTTAGGCCAGTCCCTTTTGTTGATGGGTCAATGTAGATGTTCTGAGTTTCTGTTTTGATTTGGAAACTTGCGTGAGCCAATAGTCGAATCGTAACTGTCACATACATCACCTGTTCGTAGTATGTCATACTCATGTTTCATCTATTTCAGTTTAGTGGAAAACCAACATAGTGGCGCAGATGTGACCAGTTATATGGCAAAATCAGTGTGAGAATTCTGAGGCCCACAAAATGACTCTCTAGAAAATCATTTCAAATGATGATTCTTGATGTGGGTTGATCCATGAAATATGGACCATTCTTGTTCATTTAGCTGGGATATAATCCATTCATGTGGGCATTGACAATTTCAATTGGGTGATTATATGTCGATTACTTATCGCCAATTTCTTGGTCATTTACGAAAACTTGCAGTGGCAGCTCTTAGTAAGTATGAGATACAGGATGCCAAATTGAAGTTCATCAACTATAGTGGAAACGGTCTCTCTCTCCTTGAAGATGGAACTGTGACACTGCGTGTAGCATCTGGAAGATACCAAGATGTTCCTCCAGAGTCAGCAACTTCGACCGAAGAAGTCAAGTTAGAACCTTAGTATAGTGATGCTTTCTTCTTTCGTCCACCCTTCTTTGTCATATTTCCACCATCCCCGCTAAGCGGGTCGGTCCTTTTTCAATCCTCGTTGAGTTGTTATCAACGATTGAAACCCCCTTCAATTGATAATACCTGCTAATGGTTACTCAAACTCAAATTGATTGAATCACTTGAGATGAACCTGCCGGCTAGATTTCAATCTTATTCTTCCTTGAGCCCTCCGACAATCTCTTCGATTGTTGTTGGTAACATGTCCGCATCGTCTCCGAGAGCCTCAATAAGCAGAGTCGTGTTCCTAGTAGTAGCTGGACCTGATACAATAATTCTCACAGCTACCTTCTTCCGAGTGTATTTGCCCTCTGCTAGTCCCATAACAGTTCCACGAAATTCTTCTCCCACTGAACCACCCTCTGATGAAATGATCTTGAAGTTTCTCTCCGGAAGAAAAGCCATGATATCTGAGAAGACTTCCTGCGGACTCTTGTCCAGAGTGATCTCCTCGCTGTTAGTTGCCATGTCGTACAACAGGTCTTCAAACTCCTCAAGAGATGACTCCAGTGGTTCGAGAAGGTCACAGACAGAACGAATCACATAAGGTTCGACCTCAACTGTTTCTAGGTCGTGCGTGTGGTCCATGTAAGACACGGTTGCTACTATCTCTCCCTCTACACAGTCTTTTGTGGGAACAAGGGTGAACTGTGGAGACCTAAAGCCACCTGGTTCTATCTTTGGGATCTTCTTGATTGGTCCCTCTGGAAGGTCCATGCATACCTCAGGGAATGAAATCATGCTCACTGTGACGTCAAATATGACGAACTCTGTGTTGTTGATGATCTTGACCTTGTACTCGAACTTGCCTCCTATGGATGCACAACCCCTCAGAGCATGTACTCCCTCTGGGAGTTCTTGTTCCTTCTCTTCAACAACAGGGACTGCGGGGAATACCTCTGCAGCTTCCTCCACAATGGGCACATCTGGTTCATCAGGAGGTGGCGTTGGTGAAAGTGTCGGAGCGGGCTCTCTCGGTCTCCTTCTCCTCACTATGAACAGCGCTGCGACTACCGCAATCAACGCAGCTCCACCTCCAGCAACCAAAATCGTCATTGCATCAGGTCCGGAGCCAGCACTGCTAATGACCGTGTAGGAGTCAACACTAGAGGTGGCCCAGTTGCCTAAGTTGTCCCTAGCATATATCCTGTAGTAGACTGTGGTTTCCGTAGACTGCGAAGGAATGGTCGCTGTCCAGTTGTCTCCACTCTGAATAGCCATTGTGACATTTGTCCAAGTCGATTGTCCGTCAATAGAATACGAGAGCTTGACCTCAGCGACACCTCCAGAATCAGTCACTGTGGCTGTGATTGTGACGGTATCCAGATCACTGACAGGTACAGGGTTATGTGAAACTTCGATTAATGGGACCAGGAAATCTGTGATTCTGATTCGGATAACTGCCAGACCTGACTCAAAATCTGTTACATAGGCATAGTCACCACTCACAAAGACGCCGTTTGCAATACCAGTCGTATCTTCATAGATAGGGGTTCCAGGGTTTGTGGGATCTGAGATGTTGAACACTGCCAGACCTGGACCCCCGGTAGCTACGTAGGCATAGTCACCATTCACATAGACATCGTATGCGCCACCATAGGACATGTTCTCATAGACAGGGGTATCTGGGTTTGTGGGGTCTGAAATGCCAATCACTGCTAGACCCTCCCCATCTGCTACGTAGGCATAGTCACCACTCACATAGACATCAAATGCAACACCACTCGTTTCCTCATAGACAGGAGTGCCCGGGTTTGTGGGGTCTGAGATGTCGATCACTGCCAGACCTGTCCCATCTGCCACGTAGGCAT
>JAUVHR010000197.1 GCA_030593165.1 Candidatus Thorarchaeota archaeon | reverse complement strand
ATTCATCTGAACCAGTCCCATCTGGAAATGGATTGGGGATTGGTTTGATCCGTGGACTTACTCCACTGTGTGGCGTCCGTATTCGAGTTGAGGACCATGTCAGTGATTCGGAGGTTGTCGGCACAGTGTTTCATTTAGAGTTTGTGCACATCCGGCGCTGACTGCCAATCTATATCATCGGATCCGGTAGTTTGAACCCCTCGTGAGCCTTCTGTTCGAAGATCTGCTTAGCGGCCTCTAGCAGGGATACTTCGATTCCAGCGATGTTGTTGTTTGTAGCAACAATCAGGTTGGTCTTGGTTATGATACCCCTCTCATCGGTCCAGTAGTGATGAATCAGAGTCCCTCGTGGTGCCTCAACGCAGCCAACACCATTCCCCTTCTTGGGTTCAACATCAGAGAGCTTTACATCCGTGCTTACAATGTCCGGGTCGTTAAGGAGAATCTCGGCTTCCTCAATAGCCTGCACGAGCTCGATGATGCGTGCCCAGTGATACGCAAATGTAGCGTGGATCGGCCGGCCCAGTGCATCTCTCATCTCCTGAAGTGCCTCTTGGGCGATAGGGGTGGCCATTTTGTCAGCCACGTTGACCCTTGCAAGACTGTTTACACGCCAAATTCCATCTGGATATCCCATGGGCTTGTAGTAGATATGAGTAGCATAGGAATGGTCGGGTACGTGTTCTCCATAGTACTTGAGATAGTGCTTCGGGTCAAAATCGGCCACGATCTTGCCCTCAGGGTCCATTACTCTCAGATTACCGTCATAGATCTCAAGATTGCCTTTGTCATGCATCCCAAGATAGTAGGTTGGCACCACTGACAACTTGGTTATTGGGTCCCAATAATCTTGGACGACCTTCTTGGCCAGCGCCACAGTGTCAAGAGTCCATTGCTTGGCCTCTTCAATCCTCTTCAGGAACTCATCGCGTTTCTCCTCTGAAAACGGATTGAGCATACCGCCTGGTGTGGCAGTGACCGGATGAATCGCTTTTCCGCCAACTGCGGCTGCAAGCTCCTGTCCAAACTGCATCACCTGAAGGGCCATCTTGCCGACATCTGGGAGTGCCTTGATTACAGCAACTACATTTCGCTTGGCAGGGTCTGCAAAGGGTCCTGCAAGGAAGTCCGGAGCAGCAAGAGCAAAGAAGTGTAATGCGTGACTGCTGTATTGCTTTGCATTGATCAATAATCTTCGTAGTTTTATGGCCGCTGGAGGTGGTGTGACCTTCCATGCAGCCTCGACAGCCTTCACACTTGCAAGATGATGAGGCTCAGGACATATGCCACAGATTCTCGGGCTAATACGCGGGGCCTCTTCAGCAAATCGGCCCTCTAGGAATTTCTCAAAGAATCTAGTGGAAGTGACGTTGAACTGGACTTGCTTAACCTTGCCAGTCTTACTGATCTTGATGGTCAGTTCACCATGTCCCTCGAGTCTGGTCACTGGCTCAATTCTGATGACTCTCTCTTTGCCGGTCATTTCGACTTCCTCCTGCTCTTGGCTCTTATCTTCGATAGATACGATGCCGCATAGTCCGTGAAATAGAACGAGCCTATGGGGTCAGGAAAGGCCTTCTCAAGCTCCTCGGGCTCCATGTCAGTAATTGCTCCGAGTGCAGAGATGATCTTAGCACCGTGGTCCTTGATCTTGGGTGATGGTCCGAAGCATCCCTTGCAAGGTGTGTTGACAGTGGGGCATTGGGCGTCGCACATTCCAATCGTGGCGAATCCAAGACATAACCATCCTTGGTCTAAGAGGCACTTATCAGGGTCGATTTCCCCCTCATGTGCTCGATGAAACCCGGTGATGTGTTTCTCTTCTCTGGTCTTGGGACATTGGTCACAAACAGTTTTTTCGGGAAGATCGAATGGCTTTCCAGTTAGAAGTGCAGTGAGTGCTTCCAGTGTGTTATCACCGGTTGGGGGACAGCCAGGTAGCATGATCTCGAAGGGAACAATGTCCACATTCGGTTGAATAAAGTCAACGAACGGTGGCACATTCTCCTTCGGAATGGTCGCGTGGGTGATGGACTCGACCTCCTTGAACTTCCTCTTCAGAAGCTCGTCAACATCCCTTAGGTTCGCAAGCCCCTGAACGCCTCCAAAGCATGAACATGAGCCCCACGCAACAAGGATCTTGGACTTCTTGCGCATGGTCTGGAGAATGTGCATATCATGTTCTGTTCGCACGCAGCCCTCAACAAGGCCAATGTGAATCGAATCGTCTCGCATTGACTCAAGGTCCTTCATCTTGTAGTCCACAACAGCCGGCCAGTAGACAATGTCAAGCTCCGGTAGGATGTCCAACAGTTTCAGGTGAAGGTCCACCAGTGCTTGGTCGCAGCCCCAACACGATGTCAGCTGAGCCATTGCTATGCGTTTGACCATTAGTCAGTCCTCCTTACAGGATTAGGTCCAAGTTTCTTGATGCGCTCAACCATGGATGTTACACCCTCTGTGAATACGGCTCCCTCAGCTGCGCTGGCCCACTGGAGATGAACTCGCTGTGGGTCCATGCCTGAGTCTTCAATGATTTTCTTGAGTAGCACGAAACGACCGCGCATCTTGAGGTTGCCAGAAGTGTAGTGGCAGTCCCCGATGTGGCAACCCGAGATCAGAACTCCGTCTGCCCCCTGATAGAGCGCGTCGAGGATGAATGTCGGGTCAATCCGTCCAGTACAGTTCACTCGGATAATCCTCACGTTGGGGGGCATTTGCATCCTACTTGTTCCGGCAAGATCGGCCCCAGCGTAACTGCACCAATTGCAGCAAAAGGCCAGAATTCGCGGCTCAAAGTCCTTTGCCTTCTTCCGAGTGGATTCTTTCTTGGTGGACTTCTGAGTCGTCGCAGTCAAGCTTTGGAGGACCTCCGGGACGCGCTGTTCGCTTTTACAGCTCTATTAACGTTTCCTTATAGGGACGAATGTGGATTTCATTTTCTGACAAAATGGTGGGCGGTTGTGAGAGAGAACCTACACAGTTCTGAGTCAAGAAGCTTTGATTCAATTCATGAATGTCCGCCTGTTCAGTTTTCTTTCCAACATGGTAACATGGAACAGTTTTAATATGAACAGATGTGCCACATAGTATCTGCGGAGGACCAGCGATTGATAATGGCGTTCATCATGGGCAAGATTGACTCGGCGAAAGCACGAGATGTGCTCGAGCGAGTTCAGCAAATGGATGAGGTCGAAGAGGCCTATCTGATCTATGGCGCTTATGATATTCTAATCAAGGGTTCATTCAAGACTCCGGAGGCTCTTAGCTCGTTTGTTGTTGACAATTTGAGGAAGCTAGAGGGCGTTAGAGACACCGTTACAAATGTCTGCGCCAGCTGCGATTAAAGTCGTCTACTCGTCTGGAATCGCAACATCCTTTCCTTCTCTCTCAAGACCTAGACGTTTCATTGTAGAGAGTAGTGGGATTCCGGTCTTCAGGTCCCATCCTCTCGTGTCATAGTATTCATCCAGCATCTCGTTCAGTTCAACGACTTCTCCCTTGGATGGGCCCCGTGGCAGAGGATCATCTGTGAGTCTCTTGGGCAACTGGTCATCCTGCCTTGTCACACCCCGAAGGACATTGAAAAGACGGTTGAGGTTGACCACACGTTCTCCAATTGTTTTCAGGTCATTGGCAGTAAGATCGAGACCATTGTGTAATTTCAGCGCCAGTGCAATATCATCATAGAAGAACTCGGGCGGTATCTGAGTGCCGTACTTGCAGAGGCCAACGCTCTCCACCATGACCATGAAATCCTCGCATTCCTTCACCATGATTCCCTTGTACTTCGGACTGAGTCTGTCTGTCATCTCTGGGAGGTATTGCTCTCCAAATCGCTTCCGGATGTCGTCGTCAAAACCAGCCTCGTCCAGCACAGGAAATGCATAGAGATGGTCCGCGCCTCTGGCTGATGTGACAGCAGCTAGTCCCATCGACTTCTGTGCCCTGGGCTCCTGTCCGGCAATCTCCTGTTTCTTGACAGCCATTACGAATCGCTCGGTTCCTCTTCCGATTTTCTGTGCGGCACGTGCACTTCCCTCGGCAAGGATATCACCAAAGCCTTCTCTCATGGCTATCATCTTAATCAGCTTGACAATGGTCTCATGATTGCCCCATGACAAGTCCACTCCACCTGTATCGTCGGATGTGAGCAGACCTTCATCCCAAGCCTCCATGGCCCATGATATGGTCGCACCTAGTGATATCGTGTCCATCCCGTATATGTTTGCCAGATGATGACCGAATAGAACCGATTCGATGTTGTCGTTGCCACAACGCGAGCCAAGAGATGTCTGAGTCTCGAATTCTGGTGACCCTCCAACGTATGCGTAGGGGCCCTGTCTGACGGTGGTGAACCTGCCACATCTCTGAAGACAGCTCCAGTCGGATCTGGGCTTGATAAGATACTTGTCTGTTATGACCTGTCCGCTGATTTTCTGATATGCGTCGAAGACTCCCTCACGCATGTTGTAGCTGGGGAGCCTACCAATGTGCTGCATCAATTCCACTAGGCTTGTAGTACCATACTTGATTCTCCCCGGTGTGAATGGATTTGCCATCATACGCTGGTAGAACTCGTCCATTCGCGCAAGATACTGTTTGGGCTCAGCCACCTCTATCTTACCGGTGCCTCTCACACTGATAGCCTTGAGTCTCTTGGACCCAAATACAGCACCTAGACCCGATCTTGCCGACGCACGGTCTCTGTCATTCATCACAGCAGCGAACCGTACAAGATTCTCGCCGGCCTGTCCAATGGACAGTGTACGACATCTCTTGCTGTGTTTCTCCTTGAGATAGTCATCAGTTTCGAACACGTCTCGACCCCATATCTTGTCCGCATCTAGCAGGTCAACATCGGAGTCATTGATGTTCAGATACACGGGATTTGAAGAGGCTCCTGTGAAGATGATTGCATCATAGCCCGCAAGTTTGAGTTCAGCACCCCAAAAGCCTGCGGCGTGACTCTCACCCCAAATATCAGTCAATGGGGACAGAGCGGCCACAACGTGCCGGGACGCCTGCGGGAACATTGATGCTGTTAGGAGACCCGTCGCTATACCTAGGACATTCTGAGGTGACAGTGGGTCAATTCCAAGTGGTATATTGTCAAATAGAACCTTCGAGAGGAATCCAGCCCCGAGTAAATAATCCTTAACGAGTTCTTCGTCTACTGGCCGCTTCTCTACCTTGCCTCTTGTGAGGTCAATCCAGAGAATCTCTCCACCTATTCCACTGATCACATTCTCGCCTCCTTTCCATACAGATACTCGGTGTGTTTGTCATGCTGCGAGAGAATCCGCCCTTCAGGATCTTTCTGGTCTAGCTCGGTCTGAGTTGTTGTCCAGATTGCATCGGCAGGACAGCGTTTCACACATTGATCACACTGGATGCATTTTATGGCCTTTCCAGTGTCTGGGTTGATTGTAATCGAGTTGTAAGGGCAAGCCTGAACACATGCTCCTGTTCCATCACACAGCTTGGCCTTGATGACGACTAGACCTTTCGAGGTCCTCGAGATAGCCTCATTGGGACATGCATCTATACATGGTGCATCCTCACAATTGCGGCAGAAGAGCGAGAAGTCCAGACCATCCTCTGTTCGGAAGACTCTATTCCTTGCTCTTGCGGGGCTTATTACCTTGAAGTAGTGCATGCTGCAAACATTGCTGCAGATCATACAGCCCGTACATAATTCAGGGTCACTGATGACGAATCTTAGCTCTGTCAATATTATACCTCACTCAGTAGACTTGCCCCGCCCATCCTTTGAAACTCACCATGGCCGCCTCTAACTTGTATCTCTCCACTCTCAAACACGGGGGCTCCCCTAACAAAGGTCATGACTGGTACTCCTTTCATTGACATGTCTTCATATAGCGTCCAGCCACACTTCGAGAACATCATCTCGGTCGTAATCTTCTCCTCTAGAGTTGGGTCCACCAGCACAAAGTCTGCATCTGATCCGATTCGTAGCACGCCCTTCTTCGGATACAGACCAAAAATCTTGGCGGGGTTCTTCGAAGTGATATCCAGAAGCCTAGAGTATGAAAGCCTGCCTTTGTTGATGCCTTCTGACATCAACACTCTCAGAATCATCTGAACACCGTCAACGCCTGACCAAGCATTCCTGATGTCCTCTGTGCCTTCCTCTTTCTTCTCAATCGGGCAAGGTGCATGGTCACTGACAACCATGTGAATTCCTCCTCTCAGCAATGAAGACCAGAGTGCAGCTCTGTCCTCCTTGAATCTAAGTGGGGGATTCATCTTGCTTCTAGGTCCCAGACGGTTCATATCATCGGAATGAAAGACTAGATGATGCGGACAGACTTCTGTTGTAACTGTGACGCCTTGGAGCCTTCCCTTCTCTATCTCATGGACTCCCTC
>JAUVHR010000317.1 GCA_030593165.1 Candidatus Thorarchaeota archaeon | reverse complement strand
AATACCGGGGAGAGCGCTTTTTACAGACTAACCATTCTGGGGCCAGAGGTGAACATCACTCCACTATTTACTTGGCAGATGGCTGCCGCTATAGGACTTGTCAGTGCGCCAGGTATTGGTTTTGCATTTGCTCGATACCGTAGAAGAGAGTCAATGGATACTCAACGAAAATTGAAGAAGGAGGCGCGTCGAAGATCTAGGCGGAAAACCCCTAGGCGGCGACGGTAGAGGGAGCGGACATTTGGAGGTATAAAACATGGATACAGGTACGCTACTTCTTTACATCGCTGTAGTTGTCGGAATTCTCGATATTCTACTGGTGCTTATTGGACCTCGAATTCGGGGGTATGAAACTGGATCTTTTGCATTGAGCTTCATCGGCTGCTTTGCCGCGGTGGGCACACTTGTCTGGTTAGGGTTTAATATCTTCACGAACAACTTCCAGTACGAGTACATCTACCAAACTTCATCAATCAATTCTGATTGGTTGTTGAAACTGTCGGCACTGTGGGCTGGTCAACCAGGTTCTCTAGTCTTTTGGACGGCTCTCTCATTCCTGTTGTACTTTGGATTTCGCATTGCCACTCGGGGATATGAAGATGACACTATCATATTTAGAGCATATATCATAATGGCCTTTGAATCAGTTCTCATTGCTGTAAATGCTATTGTGTCAGATCCATTCAAGCTCATCGAAGGAACGACGCCTTTGGATGGCCTAGGTCTAAATCCACTGTTACGGACAATTTGGAATGTGGTTCATCCCCCAGTAATCTTCATAGGCTATGCTTTGGCTTTGGTGCCTTTTGCGGTTCGACTTGCTGGTTTCACTGTCAGAACAGAGGAGCGGAACTCGGAAAAGATTCCAGTAGTCGAATCATTGGTCAGACTGACTACACTTACTTCGTGGGTTATGCTCTCCATCGGAATCGCACTTGGTGGGTACTGGGCGTATATTGTTCTAGGTTGGGGTGGTTACTGGGCTTGGGACCCTGTAGAAACGTCGTCCCTCATTCCTTGGCTTCTCCTAACTTGTTACTATCATGCGAGCGCCATATGGAAGAAGAATGATGTTCTCCGTGATTCATTGTTAGTGTTTGCATTCCTGTCTGTGCTATTTGCCACATGGGTTACACGAAGTGGAGTTTTAACCTCTGTTCATGGTTTCAATCTTTCACTCGTTAGCTGGACCATGCTAGCAACGGTGCTAATCAACTTCATTATCGCAGTTCTGATAACGATGATATCAGGATATATCGACCTAGAAGATGATGAAGAAGAATCTGGAGGAGAACTTCAAGACAACCCAGAGGAATCAGTAGCGACTGATGAATCCGATAGCGACTCGGACAGAAGAGTAAGCCGTTTCGATATCGAAATCATGAAAAAGACTATTCTACCATCTATACTAGCTTTAGTAGCAGGTATCGTAGCATATTTCTTGCCCCTCTTTACAACAATCAGTGTTGCTCTTTCTGATGGTATACTATTGTTCATTGTCCTCTTATACTTGGGTGGCATGTCGCTCTTCCTTTCGATGGGCAGTGTTCGACAGGACCCAATCCGAATAAGCCTTCTTGGTCTACTTACAATAGTCATGGTATCGACTGCTGGAATTGTAGTACCAGCGGCTAGGAATCTTTACTTTACTGCTTTCGAACCTACGTCAGAGCTAATAGCTATAGACATCATTTGGTTCAGATTGGGATTCTATGCTGGCAGTATTCTTCTCTTAGTATCGAGCTTTTTCTGCATGAAAACAACAATGTTCGATGATAAAGTGAAACGCAATCTGGTTGCTTTCCTGCTGATTATTGGAGGAATCACAGGTGCATTATCACTGGTAAATGAGTACATACTGCCTACCAATTTTTGGATTGCCAATATGATTATTCCTCTAGGTGTGGGAGCAGTCGCGTATTTGCTCGTCACTTTCGTGAGATATCTCGCAGGTCGTGAACCAGGCTCTTTCACTGTGAAGAAAATGGGTCGGTATATGCTTCACTTAGGACTGGCAATCCTTCTCTTAGGCGTATTGATGAGTGAGAACGTCGTATACGATGACACTTCTGAGTATCTTGTAGATCACATCAATGAAGTTGGACCTGTGGATATTCGAATAACTGAGGTTAAGATTGTGCGATGGGTTGACCAAAATGATTTCTACGTGTACGTGACAGTCGAAATCATCGAGGGCGACTATATTGTCGGTTGGGGTCGGACTACAATACGAGCATACCCTGAGTGGGGTATGACGTCCCATTCAGTATATGTTCATTCAACAGCATTTCGAGATGTCTTTGTGGCTCTCACTGGACTCCAGCAAGTTGGTGTAGACAGTAATGGTCTACCAGTTTATGAAGCTCGATTGAATGTCAAGGTTTTACCCTTAATCTCATTCGTGTGGCTTGGAACATTTCTGATGATCGCGGCTATATTACCAAATGCCATTATCGAAGGATTCCGTCTTGTAAGGTCAATTAGAAACAAACAATATCACCTATATGGCCGAGACGAAGCTGAAAATGATGCTAGTGATTCAATTGTGAGTCAAGATAGCGTAGCAGAAGTGGAATGATTACCGTGACAAGAATAGTGGGAATATCTGGTAGTCCTCGCTCTGGTGGCAACACGAGCATTCTTCTCAGAACTGCTCTTGAAGCAGCTCGTGAAACAGGTGCTGAAACCAAACATATCGAACTTGATGACATCGTAGTGAAGGCCTGTGAACATTGCTCCAGATGCTTTGCTACTGGTCTATGTGTTCAGGATGATGACTTGAACAATCTCGTAGAACTCATGCAATCTTCACATGGCATCATTTTCGGATCGCCAACTCACTATGCAACGGTGTCTGGAGTCATGAAGAATTTCATGGATCGCTCTGGACGATTTGCTCATCTTGCAGGTAAGGCAGGTGCTTGCTTTTCCGTAACTCGGCGGTCAGGAGTTGATCTAACTCTTTCGCATATGATGTTCTTCATGCTCGTTAAAGAACTAATCATCCCTGGAGGAATCTCGTGGCCTGTTGGTTACGCTCTCAATGTAGGCGATATTCATAGTGACACAGAGGCAATTGATGCAGCCAAACAGATGGGTGAGCGAGTTGCCATTCTTGCAAAAATCTTGCGAGAAAACCCAGTGCCCTGGAGTCACGAAAAGCGCCCTAAGAAGATTAAGTCCAGATTCGGCGATGAGTGGAACTGGCAAACTGACTATTGAAAGGATGTGGGTAAGTGAGAAATCTACGAATCGTCATACTAATACTAACACTACTGACAGCAATTGTGGGTCCTGTCTATATCTGGATGACATGGATATATGCTCCTCCAGAAGAAACGCTACTTGAGCTAATCCGGATTCTGTTTCAGCATACCTCTCCGGCTCTAATCGCGTACCTAGCATTCGGAACCACACTTGTATGTGCTGTCATGTACCTTTGGAAACAGGAGATAGTGTACGATGTTGTGGGCGCGGCTTCGGTGAAACTGGGCCTGCTATTCACAACTATTACTCTCTTCTCAGGAATGATTTGGGCCAATGCCTATTGGAATACTCCATGGAATTGGGACCCCCGAGAAACGACAACACTTGTTCTGTGGATAGCGTATGCATGTTTGCTAGTGTACAGAGCATCCATTAATGACCGTGAAGTACGAGCGCGATTTGGTTCAGTATTTGGAGTTGTTGCCTTCCCAGCAGTTCTTCTAAGTTATATCTCAGTTCATGTCTGGTCAACCTTGCATCCGATTGTGATAACAACGGGAGGTCTTCAGATGGGGATGGAACACGGACTTACTCTAATGATGAGTCTACTTGCAGTCTCTTTGCTGTACTTTGTACTTCTTGAGATAGTATATCGAGTAGACACAGCTCAAGAGAAAATAATGCAGATGAGAATGGAAAGGAGCTAGAACAATGCAACAGTTTGATTTATTCTTGGTTTCTTCAGTCCTGTGGGTAGGAGTTATCCTATTCCTAGTCTGGATCTTTTGGCGAACCATGCGACTCAGCAAAGACATTCGTTGGATGATTTCATTGGAAGTGGAATCAACAGGAGTGCAGACGAGTCCTCGACCTATCGAAGATTACATAGCTACGATAGTCATTTTGGTATCTCTTGTGCTATTTGTGGTTAGCAGCTATCCAATTGTTCTTGGTCCGCTTTTCTTTGGACTACCAGAGGCTCTCTTGGATCTAAATAGCTTGTATGTATATTCTCTTGTTCAGTTCATTTCATTGATTGCACTCGTATTCATTCTGCAGAAGAAGAATACCGAGATTGGGTCTTTGATAGAGAAATTCGGTGAAACACGTGTTTCAGGTGATGTACCGTTAGAGGCGGATTGATAATCATGGTGAAAAAGAAAACTAGAGTCATCCTAATTGCAGTAGTCCTTATGATTACTATTAGCTTTGTAGCTTACGGAATGCTATCCTTGTTTGTGGATCCATATCTACAGGTTGATACTGTAGTAAA
>JAUVHR010000372.1 GCA_030593165.1 Candidatus Thorarchaeota archaeon | reverse complement strand
AACGATTAACAGACAAGCTGACAAAGGAGATGCTTTGGGTTTACATTCTTCGACTCCTTCAGGAGAGACCCCTCTACGGATACGAGATAAAGCATCTAATAACTCAGAGATTTGCCTTTTCTCCTGCTACTGTCAGCGGCTATGCAATCATCTACAGATTAATCAGGGACGATCTCATTGAGGCTCAGAAGCGCGGTGACTCCCCCAGAAAGTACTACACCATCACAGAGAATGGACGTCAAGCAATGAGAGAGGCGAAAGCCTTTCTCGAAAGGACTGTTGGAACGGTCTTTGATCTGACTGAGTGACTGTTCAGCAGGCATGCTAGCTAATGCATTTGTGGTCGATCTGCAATTATCCTAGCGCGCTCCTATAGTTTCGCCCCCTATCTACACCGCTCCCAGAGATAATCCGGCCCACACTACGGAAATACAGTGTGTCAAATACGTTGTAATGCGGATTCCCGATGACAATGATATCATATGTCGGGTGATTCACTGCGTTCCAACTCCCCGATGACCTTGCGAGCGTATGCGAGACGTTGGACGACAGTAAGATGTGACAGTACCCCTACTACAACGATGCAAATTGTGAGAATGTTCCAGATCTGAAGGGAGAGGAACAGATCAAGCGCCCACATAGGAATAGAGGAGCCATAGCCCATCCAGCCATCGATTGTGTCAACCGCCAGAAGAAGAATCCCAACCACTGTGATGACGAGTTTTTCCTGGCGCTCGGCAATGCCTACAGCGCAATCTTTCATGCCGCCCACAGATTCAGCTTTTGCGCGGGTAAAGCTAGCCATCAACATCCCGAATAGAGCGAAGTACCCCCAGAACCAAGGCACGAATCCACCCATCATAAGACCCAGCATGAACAGAAACTCAGCATAGCGGTCCAATGTATGGTCGAATGTTGCCCCAAATCGTGAGATGAGATTCGCAGCACGCGCCACTGCACCATCGAACATGTCCATAACTACTGTGAGCACCATCAGCGCAAGACCCAACAGAAGGTCACCTAAGTAGAAGAAATAGGCACTAAATAAGGCGACTACTAGCGTTAATGCGGTGATCATGTTTGGAGTGATTCCGGTACGCCCCAGTGCTCTTCCTACTGGCATCATGGCTTTCTGATAGCGTTCTCTGAGTTTGCCTAACATGGAATCCACATATCCAGATAGATGGTTGGAATCGTGCAAAGTTGGTGTGCTAATAAACGTGTTGTGGGATTTTCACTCTACAGAACGCTCGCAATTCGGTCGGCCACCCATCCTCGTCCCAGAGTGTTGATGAATGGAGCAAGACGTGGTCCTGACTTGCGAGAGATGAGTATGCGATATATCACCAAAAACGCCCGTCGATCCTTTATTCCAACTCCGCGGGCGGCTTCGAATATCGCTGACTGTAGGCTGTCTTCGTCCAGATCCTCATGCCGCAGTATCTCCAATACTTTGGCCAGAAACTCTCTGTCAGGGTCAGTCAATGTGCTGAGGACATCTTGAGGAACTTCCTCCGTAATCTCTATCCTATCGCGTTCAGAACCATACTCACGAACCCAGTACAGCGCGCGCTCCAATCTAGGCTCAATGAGCGCCTTTGCTTCTTGAGGAACTTCTTCCAAGCCGTACTGTTTTTTCAAGGCCTGCTCGCACTTTTCGAGTGTCGCTTCGTGCCCGAGAATGTCTGCTAGCTGAGATATGACAGTCGCGAACTTGAACGGAAGTTTCGGTACGTATTCCGGAGATAAGTCCCCAGACAGACATAGAGGATAGACTAGTTGTACAAGTTCGCGCCTGGTCTCATTGGCATCTTCAACACCATAATAGACGCGCTCAAACCTCTCGAACTCATCAATCATATCAGGGATTCGCTCAGGTTGAATACTGATTGCGCGAGTAAGGTCAGTCTTCAAGAGCAGATATCTGTAGAGCTCCGGTGGGGCAATTGATAGCCAGACACGGGGAGTGAAGACAATGCCCTCGGAGGTGCTCATGTCACGTCCTCCAATACGTACCCACTCGTAAGATACCTTGACAGGTCCAGGCCAATCAAATACTCTCCGAGAAACCTCCAGCCCAGTGTCGTACGATCCTCCTTTGACTGAATGATCCTTGCCAGCAGGTTCGCAGGTTACATTGAGAACATGCCATTTGGCGGGCCAGTCGACTCTCCATACCAATTTGATCCGAAGTTTGTCAAGAGTGACTTCATCTGAGTGTCCACAGGCGTGGCACTCGAATGATACCATGTCACTCTCGGGATTGTAGGAAGTTATTCTGTTTGGAGTTATTGCTCCTTTTGCACCTGCCTGAAGATGCCCACACTTAGGACAGACCACAGATGCGGGATACCAGTTCTTCATTGATTCGATGTATTGTTCTTTCTGCTCTTCATTGAAGTCATTAGCAACATACTCAATCATTATGTCCCGGATTACCTCGGTGTGTTTCAAGCAGACGCGGACAGCATCTTGCATCTCTGGCGTTTCATACAGTTTTGAGGTCCAGAGTATCTCAGGATTAACCCCGAAAGCATCGAAGGTTTCTATAAGCTCATTCGCATAATGAGCTCCGAAGCTATCACAACATCCAAACTCGTCGACGACGTCTGAATACGGTATGCCGACCCAATCCTCTAGATTGAGGGAAACCGATGCGGGGAACGAACGTACGGGATCATAGTCGTCGACCACGAACATCGTGCGTGCATCATTTCCTGTTCGAAGAAGCTCTCTCTTGATCACATCAGCAATTATGATCTCTCTCATGATGCCAATGTGAATG
>JAUVHR010000105.1 GCA_030593165.1 Candidatus Thorarchaeota archaeon | reverse complement strand
CTGCTTGAGTCATGTATTGTCGACTCCACGGAGGTATTACAAGCAGGTCAACTCACAGAAGAACAAGCAATAGATGGTTTGAAGAAACTCTTGGAGAATGACGACTTTGGCGTGGGCGCTAGGATAATAGAGGTTTGTGTCAATACAAACCCCGTGTGCAGAATATCAAACATTGACCGTCTGAGTCAATCCAGAGAGCCTCTTAGATGGACTCGTGGATCGACCATCGCGTCTGTTGTGTCCTTTGTGACGGCTCTTGGGTTCTATATCGTGATGATCAATCTGCAATTGTGGGAACCCATTCAACTACTGACCTGGCTTGTCATCGCCAGTGTGTCCGGTATCTTTTTCTACTACCTCTACACGCTCAATTCCCCCACACTCTGGAGAGCGATGTGGATCTTGGGACCCGCCTGCATCTTTGGAATGGGCAGTATTGTTCTGTATATAGGTCTCCTGGGGCCAATTCTTGGCTCTGTCTTCCCTCCCTCGCCTGACTTCTCATACCGCTTTTTCTCCCTACTCTTCATGGCCATTGTTGTTGGGTCTTGTATGGCGATAGGTGGCATCCTGAGTGATCGCCTGGGAAAGAGACGGAACTACAGACCCTACATGTTTTAGACCGGTCCAGCACAATCCAGAGGTTTCTTACAGTTGAGGTCCACTATCAAAATGTAGAAAACGGGTTATTTCGATGATCCATCGGCGAGTAATCTATTTCTCCAATGATTTGACAGCCTTGATAATCTCAGTTTTGTGACTGCTATCTTCCTTCATTTTCTTCACAATTGCTAGAAGGGTTCTATCAGCTTTAGCGTCCCCTATCTCTCTTAGGACTTCTACTACAGATTTCACCAAATCCTTGCTTGATTCGTGAAGAAGAGGATAGGTCTCCTTGGCTATCACAGCGAAGTTGGCTGCTATCACTGTAGCTACACCTAGAACTTTTTTCGCACGAGGATGCCGGTCGAAGTATTCACGAATAGAGTCGCGCAGACCCATCAACTAATCTCCTTTTCAATATTGAAAGACTGCAGGCATTTCAATCTAACTAGAGAGTGGAATTAGAAGAGGCTTATGAAAGTACTCGACGATTCCTGTTTTGCGATGAACGGTCTCTAAGATAACAACCAGAATCCTGTTAAGAAATGATGACCAAAAGCTTAATGTTCCGCCAATCGGATGAATACAGCTACAAGGGTTCTCGAAGAGTGCAAGGACCAATCGTGGTCAGTAATGACGTCATTGATTTCAACCCTTTTGACCAAGAGGATGAGAGGTGATGTCTTGAGATTCCTTGGATTGAGATCCGTGTTTCTTGTGACACTAGTCATGATCTTGACAAGTGCAATGATAACTACATCAACTGGTTCTGAGGATCTCTATCTGAAGATGACTACGAACGGGATTGAGAACACAGGCAGTATGGAACTTGCAGAGGTGCACTATAGGGACACAGCTGGTAATGCCTATGGTGTCTTTGTGAGCGGGGACTATGCATACGTAGCAGATGAGTATTCAGGGCTGGCAGTGATTGACATCTCAGACCCCACGAACCCGGGCACTCCTGTCTATGCGAACACTGCTGGTAGTGCACATAGTGTCTTTGTGAGCGGGGACTATGCTTATGTGGGGGACTGGGGGGGTGGGCTGGCAGTGATTGACATCTCAGACCCCACAAACCCTGTAGAACTGGTCTTTGAAGAGTTTGATTCAACTGTTTATTGTATCTATGTGAGTGGTGATTACGCTTATGTGACCCACTCATACGCTGTTACTGTACTCGATATCTCTGACCCCATGAACCCCATACCTATGGCCACTGCGGGCTGTACTCATTTCGCAAGTGGTATCTTTGTTAGCGGTGACTATGCCTATGTAGCAGCCTATGGCTCAGGGTTAGCAATGATAGACATCTCAAACCCTATGAACCTGGGCACTCCGGTCTATATTGACACAACTGATTACGCGTGGGATGTCTTTGTGAGCGGTAACTATGCATATATCGCAAATGGGGAATCAGGTCTGGCAGTGATTCAAACGTCAGTTTCGATTGATCCGATATTACAATCGTATGAAGCCACTAGTGGTCTAGCTATTGATGTCTTTGTGAGTGGTGACTATGTCTATCTAGCAGTTGGGTACCAAGGTCTGGCAGTGATAGACATCTCAGACCCCACAAACCCAGGCACTCCTGTCTATGAGAATACGACTGGATATGCAAGGGGTGTCTATGTGAGTGGTGACTATGCCTACGTAGCAGATGGGGGTTCGGGTCTGGCAGTGATTGACATCTCAGACCCCACGAACCCCGGCACTCCTGTCTATAAGGATACGACCGGAAATACCTGGGGTGTCTATGTGAGCGGCGACTATGCCTATATAGCAGATACGGATTCAGGTCTGGCAGTGATTGACATCTCAGACCCCACGAACCCAGGAACTCCTGTCTATGAAGACACTAGTGGACATGCAGAAGGTGTCTATGTGAGTGGCGACTATGCCTACGTAGCAGATGGTGTTTCAGGTCTGGCAGTGATTGACATCTCAGATCCCATGAACCCAAGTACTCCTGTCTATAAGGACACTAGTGGACATGCAGAAGGTGTCTATGTGAGCGGCGACTATGCCTATATAGCAGATTATTATTCAGGTCTGGCAGTGATTGACATCTCAGACCCCACGAACCCTGGCACTCCTGTCTATGAAGACACTAGTAGTGCTGCCTCTGATGTCTATGTGAGCGGCGACTATGCCTGTATAGCAGATCGGGGGTCAGGTCTGGCAGTGATTGATATCTCAGACCCCACGAACCCCGGCACTCCTGTCTATGAAGACACTAGTGGTTCTGCATATAGTGTCTATGTGAGTGGTGACTATGCCTACATAGCAGATTATGATTCAGGACTGGCAGTTATCCGAGTCAGAGTCACAGATTTCCTAAGCTCATCAATTGATGTTTCATATACCCCTATATCTCCCGATGATTCGGATACCGTCACATTCACAGCCACGGTGACTGATTCTGCAGGTGTTGCTGCGGTCAAGCTCTCGTATTCTACTGACGGACTATCGACTTGGACAAACGTCACAATGACTTTTCAGAGTGGAAACAACTGGACAGCGACCATTCCTTCGCAGTCTGCGGATAGTGTAGTCTACTACAGAGTGTATGCTAGGGACAACATAGGAGACTGGGCCGCCTCTAGTGTAGACTCCTACACGGTCATTAGCAGTAGTGTTGCGACCACCACAACTACTACTGCCACAAATACTACAACTACTGGCGCTGAACCAGATCCAACGCTGACAATAATGGTTGCTGGAGGTGGGGCCGCAGTTATTGGGATAGTCGCAGTGCTATTCATAATGATAAGAAGGAGACCAAGAGAGCCCGCTCCAGCATTCCCACCAACGCCACCCCCTGATGAGCCAGAGGAGCCCCTTGTGGAGGAACCTGAACTCCTAGAGGGAGTGCATGCTCTAAGAGGATGTGCAGCCGTAGGAGGTAGGTTCGACTACAAGGTCAAGATCATCAACAACACAGAGTTTGTCATTACCAATGTTATGGTCAACATAGTCGCTTTCCCAGAGGACTGTATGGAGTTCTCTGGTGAACGCACAAAGACAATTGGTAGGATTGAACCAAGCGCCTTCAGGTCCCCGCAGTTCATCTTCGCTCCAACAAAAGACTGTGTTGAAGGACACATAGTCGCAACCGTGTCCTATATGGACCACAAGAACAACTTAGAAAACATCGAGGTAGAACCATACGTGATTCGCTCTGTCTGTGACCTTCTCGAACCACTGGAGTCATCCCTAGAGGAGTTTGAGGTCCTTTTGTACGATATGGCAACTAACAGTGAGAAGATCACTCTGGACAGGAGTCCGCAGGTAGTGTTCTCAGATGTCATGGCCTTTCTCCCAGAGAGAAACTTCGAGCTTATCTCATCAGAGAGTGGTTCTGTAGGAGAAGAGTTTCGTGGAACTGTGATGGGGCTTGCGGAGGGCAAATACACTCGGAAGAAGGTGGCAGTGAGGGTGATTGTTTCAGGTCCAGCCACAGCTACAAATACTTCCTTACTTGTTGAAGCTCTTGGGGACGATGCAGACATGTTGCCCACCACAATCGAAGAGATTGTCGGAGGACTTAGGGACATCAAAACATGATTCCTCCTACAATTGCTTCACAGATTCCTGAGCTCTTCCACCATTCTTGTTGACCCTGCAACGTGAGCAGGGTAGTAACACGCGGCAAACATCACTGACCATTCAATAATCGAAATCAGTGCAACAACAGAAGCGTTCACCGTGATCATTGGTGGAAGGTTTAGTGCAAACGGTGAGATCGTGAAGATCAGCGAACTCATGATGTTCCCGAAGATGAAGCCCATGAATGAACTAAGCAGGATTATGGCTGCGATTAATCCTACAAACTCTCCAAGCACCATCGAATCTACCTGACGTTTAGTTGCCCCGAGTGCTCTCATGATGGCGTACTCAGGCTTTCGTTCCAAAACAGCGGAACCAAAGAACATGCCAATCGCAGAGATCCCCATAGCCGCACACATTGAGAGACCAATAACGGTGAAACCTCTCATTCCCGAAACGAATAGGTCGACCTCTTTGAGCTCTTCTGGAATCTCGCTGAAGTGGGGTGTGTCTGCATGGAGTGAGTATCTTTCTTCTAATTCATCACAGAAGTCCTCCAACGCGTCATCAGTAAATGTGTCAACGAGGAAGTACTTTGCAGCTGTTGCGCCTGTCTGAAAACTAAGATAGTAACGATTGACTAGAGCGAAACCACCAGGCATGACCTGAAACCCGAGTTGGAAAGGTAACGAAGTTGGATTTGCATCGTTTAACCAAGAGTGACCAAGGCCGGGAACACTCTTTACAAATCCGACTATCTCAAACTCGAAGCTTATGATCACACCATTCGCATACGCTGATATGTAGACTGATTCGCCAACGCTTCGACCCCACAGCTTCCCAAGAGCGTCGGGGAGGATTACACCATTGCTGGTGCTATCCAAGTTCTCAAGAACAGTTTCTGGATTCGCGTCCACAAATGAACCAATGTCGAATTGGCTGACG
This sequence comes from Candidatus Thorarchaeota archaeon, assembly GCA_030593165.1. GTDB lineage: Archaea > Asgardarchaeota > Thorarchaeia > Thorarchaeales > Thorarchaeaceae > JAJRWI01. Next base: position 4,819 of record JAUVHR010000105.1, on the reverse strand, counting down.
TCGTTATACTCGGTTGCATCGATTCCCTCCAAGCAGAAAGCATGTCCCCCAGCCCAGCAGCTTGTCTCGATAATAGATGTTGCCGCACGAATTTGACTGTATCCGAGTAGTTCGTCAACGAAGCTCTCGTAATGAAGTGAAGAATCAGACTTGATGCGTATGTCTGCACCATAGGCATAGGATATTTCCCTCTCGATTGTAGATTCCAAGCTTGCATTCTCCATCATCATCATTGTAGTTGTGGCCAGAGTGAGAGTGAGTATGACCAGAAGAGGAAGAAACTGTTTATGTCGTCGTCGAAGGCTTCGACTAACATACACTGCTCTCTCACCAAGAAGAGGCCGTGCGAAGGATGATACTCGGGAGATAATCTGCTGCATCATTCGAGACCCCACATATGACGAGATGAATAGGATTAGAGCTACCAGCAGAACGTCAGCAAACGCTGAAGACACAAGAGGCGCAATGAGTGCAGGCAGCAAAAGCAATAGGACCATCAGGGCAACAAAGCTTAGACCGAATTTCAACAGGGTTCCCTCTACAACCTCTTCAGGTAATCGCTGTCGAACAGGTTGCCCAATCTCAAAAACACCAATGCTAGCGTTCACGTGAAACATGTAGAGTCCAGGTAGGAAGAGTGAGATGATGGCAGCGAGTACAATGGCTATCAGAGGGAACTGAATTGAGATTGCGAATTCGTAGTAGAGATCCGGGTCGAAGGTAAACATACCCGTGGAAGATCCCATCAAGGGAACAAGAAACACAGAAAGAGCCAAGCCTGCCAAGAAACCAAGGAGGGCTAACATGGCAGCTTCCCAGATTGCAGACGACAGTATCTGATTATAAGAGGCTCCTTTTGCTCGGAGTATCTTGACCTCTGAAGACCGTTGATCTACGGATGTTCTGGACGTGAACACCGTAAGAAACAGACTCATGATTAGAATTGGGATTGAGAGGACTGTGAATACTTGACTGCGCCAATGAGAACCAATGTCGGCAGCCATTTGTCCTGACTCTCGGACGCCGATTATGCTCAATGTCGTGTATTGTTCCTTAAGCCTAGTCACTATTCCAAGCAGATTCTCTTCAAGATTCTCCACGCCTCCTGCCATGAGTGCCTCCGCTGAAACCTTCAGAAGAATGACCGGATCAAAATAGGGAACTGTTTCTATTCTCTCAAGAACCTGGGGTTCAATATCATCAGACAGAATCATCACCGAGTCCGAGATTCCAAGAACTGGAACATTCACCCCAAGCTCTTCCGACACCAGTGGATCGGAACGCATTATCGATGGAAAAGCACGAGCAATCATGGTTGATAGGGTAGTGGGCTCGTAGATGCCAACAACCGTAAGATTGACTGTCGGATTAACGTACAGAGTCCCACGTGGTCGGACCTCATTTCTGGAGGGTCTCTTGGTCAAAGCGTCGAAATCCAGTATGTCAGCAATCTGTATCTGAATGCCAAACGTTTCGTCCACATGCTCGATGAAGCCCTGAGATACGAGAACTTGACCACTCTGCAACGACGAATTACCTTGCCAGGAGAACTCGTCCATTATGCGTGCGAGTTTGTCAGCCTCAATGGGAATCAAGCGGGTATCTTGCACACCCGAAGCGGGCATTGGTAACCCCTCGAAGTAGAACGTCCATGTTGGCAGGGTCTCATTGGATATCCGTGTGACAATCCCGACTGTAGACGTATAGTAGTCAACAGCCTCAACATATTCATCTGCCGTAGCGGTGGCAATCGCATTGTGAAGGTCATCCAGATTGACCGAGTCCGTTGGTGGCTGGATGAGAACCTGATATGTATTCTCGGAGAAGTAGTCATTGAATGCTATGAGCTCAGCAGTTGCACTCCAAGAGAATATCGTCGTGGGCAGGGCGATTCCGATTGCAAGCAAGAGTGCTATGCCCATGCTTCTCGTTGCATTATTCCTAATCGATGATGCGGCATACAAGATACCCCAAGAGCGGTTGACTGTGTGACTATTGCGACGCTTCTTCGCTGGCTTCTCTGTAGACAATGCACACCTCACCAGACACTACGATATGATCCAGGTACCTTCTGATGAAACGCCACCATGATAAAAGCAATGACTCCTGCGCAAGTCTAACTCGCTAACAAATGAGCCAATGTCGAATTGGCAGACATCGCCATACTCTGCTGCGTAGAAGGCTATTTCTTCTTCTCCTTCTGGTCTTTCTTAGGTATGACTCCTGTTCTTTCGGCTGTTTCCTGGTCCATCTCAGGTTGTTGCTCTGACATCTCCAGTTCTTTTTCTTGACCCCGCTTTCTTTCGGACATTACGAACATCCCATGTTAATAGTATCAAGATAGAATATAACACTTTTACATGTTTCACAAACCGGGAAGTAGTAGAGTTGCGCATCAATGGAGTTTCGCATCACTTGTGATTTTCAGTACTTGAACCGCCATACTTATGACTCGCCTGAAGAACGTACGAGATTGTCGAGGAGGACACACAGTGGAGGAACGTCCCAGATACTTCGCCCTGCTGATTCTCACCATGTTCGTCGCAACTACAATATACATAGCGTGGGCGACTGATAGAGGTCACGGTGACATTTCCTTTGAAACATACACAATCAGTCCATTCGAGGGGGATATTATTCGCTATGTGTTGGGGCCAGAGAGAGATGTAGACGTAGTATTCGATGTCTACAAAACTCGTCAACCAACCTACCAATCACCCTTACCAATCGTTCTCACAATTCATGGAGTTGGCGGCTCTAAGGAGATGATGTATGCCTTCAATATTGAACTTGCAAGACGGAACTTCACAGTGATTTCAATAGACCTTCCTGGACACGGCGAAGACACAGATAGTGCAAACGGCATTGTAGATATGGCCTCGACATGCCGCGCCGCTTTGGTCTACTATTGGAATCGAAATCCAGATGTGGATAATTCCACATATGGAATCGTAGCACATTCAATGGGTGTTGAAGTTGCCTTCGCTTTGAGTGACTGGGAAGTTTCTCCTAGCACAATCGTTGCAATTGGCTCTGTAGGAAACCTCGGATTCTCAGAACCAGCTGAGTTTTCTGGCAATCTTCTCTATGTGGTCGGCGCACTCGACGAGCTTGTACCAACCAGTAGCGCCATAGCCGCTCTGAGAGAAAGAACCGGAATTGCTGACGCTCAGCCAGATATCATCTACGGAAGTCTGGATGATGGAAACGCCACACAGCTCATCATGCCATTCACTGATCATGTCTTCGAGGTGATCGATAATCGCACCGTCTCCGAAACTCTATGGTGGATGGTCGGCTCACTTCAAGGCGAAGCACAACTGGACAGAACGTTGCCGTATAACCAACATGTCTTCAAACAGAAGACCTATGCAATGGCAAGCGGTGCTATCGCATTGCTTCTCACGTTGGCTCCATTGATGCTCATTCTGAACGACATAGTGCCGAAGCCATCTCACAAGCTGAAGGCAGACATTGGATTCTCAACAAAGAGCAGGAAGACATTATTTGTCCATAGTCTACTACTCAGTTGTGTGATTGGGATTGCTTTCACTGCTGCAATCGCATTTTCGCCCACTGCTTTTGGAGTGCTGTTGTTTACGCTCTTAGGTCCACTTACCATCTTCCTATTGCTCGGGGCATTAACCGGAAAGCAAACGATCAGAGATCTGTTGGGCTTCTCGGGGATTGATTACAAGACTGGCAGAGTCGAAACCAGATGGCTGCTTCGTGGGGTGCTCATCTCTGCAGTCTGCATCATCTGGCTTTGGGCGTGGACTTACCTCGGATTCGTCACAGGAGGATTCGAACCAAGATTCATCTATCCGCTGATGAGAATAGTGGGTGGCGCTCGTTTGGTCTATCTGGTGATGCTCGCAATCATGCTTGTCCCATTCTTCATGTTTGAAACAGCTTGGGTAAGAAGCGTGGTAGTGAAGCCAGAACAGAAGCACGGATGGATTGGTCTTTTCAGAAAAACAATATGGGCATTGCTTTGTCGAGTACCAGGACTGCTCGCGGTCTTTGGTGCAGGCATATTAGTCCTGGGTCTCTTAGGAGTTCTGTCCGGGTTTTCGCTAATGATTGGCCTAATGATGATTCTGTTCATTGTTGTTGCTTCACTGTCAACTGTAATCACAGTCTGGGCAGATCATCTGAAGATGGGACCATGGCTACCGACAATCATGAGTGCCATTCTTTTCGCATGGTTGCTTATGTCGGTCATGCCGTTACTCTGAGATTAGTCCTCGAACTTCTCAAAGGAGAAGCCATGCTCCTCGAAAAGCCTGAACAGCTTCTCTACTGCACTCTCATCTGGGACCTCCAGAATCATCTTGACCTCTATCTTATTGGGAGCGATGTCCGGGTCCGCTCGATCCTGTTCCACTTGTATCACGCTGACCCCTGATTCCGCCACAATCTCAATCACCTTGTTCAGTATACCAACGCGGTCGAGGATGATTCCTCTCACTCTGACTGATCGACCGATTCGAAAGAGTTCTTTCTCAATAACACGAGCCATGAAGCTCATGTCAATGTTGCCTCCTGAGAGAACTGCAACCGCAGTCTTGCCTTTGATGTCGATCTTACCGTGTTGGAACGCAGATAACGCCACACATCCAGCAGGTTCTACGACTATCTTGGCTCGCTCCAGTAAGAGAAACAGGGTTCTGGTGACTTCTAGCTCCTCCACTGTGACTACTCCGCTAATTAGATCCTTTGCAATCCCGTAAGTCAGTTCACCCACCTGCTTGACTGCAATGCCATCACAGACTGTATCGAGACCAGTCACACCCATCACTTTGCCAGCCTCGAATGA
>JAUVHR010000184.1 GCA_030593165.1 Candidatus Thorarchaeota archaeon | reverse complement strand
TACCAGCCGCCGACTCCTTGACGCGAGCCGCTTTCTCGATAGCAGCTTTCACCCGGCGGACCATCTCGATCAGGTCGTCCGCAGAGGATGTAACTACTGAGTTGCGTGAAAGGACAGACATGAGAATAGAGTCCCGAGTCAGACTCGACTCCTCTAGAGAAGAAGGTGTTGTTTCATGACCCATTGGAAGCACAGCAATGCTTGTGGCCCGTTCTATGAACTGCCGGAGCCAAAGCAGCAATACTCGAGAGGTTCTCTTCGACTTGAGTGTGAAGAAGCATGACCTGAAGCCAACACCATTCCAGCCACCTAAAGAAAGCGGTTCAGGACTGGGCCATTCTCCTTGTGGGGACAGAGCATAGTCTAGAGATGCAAGAGACCACTGGGTTCCATGCACCAATGATAAGATGTATTCCCGCACCTTCTCTATTACTGCTCCTTTGGGATCTGGACAGGAGACCAGCATGGGTTCACCAACAGACTGGTTTGCGTATCCCATTGGCTTTTGTATCATTCCTAGTGCAGTACCTCCGAGGACCCTTTGGATGTCTGAGAGACCCCCAGGGAAATCCCGCGAAAGAAGATGCAAAATCACATCGGCAGCCTGTATAGTAAGAAAGCTGTAGTCAGTTCCAAACATGATCTTGTCGGACCAAGCAATCCGCTTTCCCTTAACGTATTTTGATGCCATCTGGAAGAGAACAGGTACGTCTTGTCCGTGAAGGGAAGAAGTTTCTCCATATATCGACGGGTCCCGTAGAACACGATAGAGTCTTCGGTCACCAGGACTCATTCCACAGTGTGCCAGTATGACTTTCAAGTGTCGTGTGTACTCGGAGTTCAGGCGCTCTCGCAGGGTCTCGACGAGTCCCTCAATCTTCTCAACAGTTCGGATGCTACGAGTATCAATGATCACGGGTATTTGGAGCTTGCATGCTGCCTCTACGATTCCAATAGTAGACTCATCTTCAATTTCGTCAATGAAGAGTTGTGCTAGTGGATGAATCTTCAGACCCCTTAGGCCAAGCAATTGGACTGCTCTCACTACCTCATTAACAGCCAGATGTTCTGAAACGTTTTCATCTAAGGGGTCTACTCGTGCAAAACCAATCAGTCGTATCGAATGAGGTTGTCTTGTGGACCAACCTGCTATCCTATCGTTTGAAAGGCTGAAAGAAGCAGACTCAGGAAAGCCCATCTTGGAGTGGTCATCAGTGTAAGGAAAAACCACTGTCCTATCAACTAGCCAACCATGATTGAACTGATCCCACTCCGTGCGGCTTGTAAGAATGTTCGAAGACAGACTGGACGGGGTAACACCAACAGGCTCGAAGAGAAGCTGGTCTTCTTCAAGAAGCTCCTTTGCCATCTTCAATATCTCAAACCAGAGCAGATTGTAGTACTCATACGCAGTGGAGGGTGTGTTCCTATGATTCTTCTCTTTGCCCATGTGGTGATGGGCATCTACAATATAGAAGCGAAACTTGTCTCCTTTCTTTATGTCCCTCTCAGGTTGATCCACAACTGCTCGGACCACGAGCATACCGTTTTGCTCCTTACAGGTCAGAAGGCCTATCGAGAGATAAACTATGTGTAGTCAGAGTTTCTAGTCCGGACACGTCACGCATATAACTGGTTCTTCAACATCTCAGAAACAGAGAGTGAGAGAGAGAATTGATTGTAGTTGAAGATGTCGATGCTAGTGAGATCAGACTATTCGTGGTTGTTGACGCATCGATCAGTCTGGGACTTGTTCAGGCTGGAACCTCACTACGAACATTTGATTCGATTCGAGTCTTGCGTTACTTCCAGATGGTTGATGAAAGAATCGCGGATCTCTCAGTTCAATACCCCGAATCATTCAAGTATCGTCCAAGGCGGACATACGGCTACTTCAAGAAGCCTCCAATCCTGAGCGAGTTGTATCAGAATGTTCTCGATTCGGGGGACAGCTGGCTTGTGGACTACTTCTTTGCTCACCCGTTGATTAGCATTGGGAATAATCCACTTCCAGAAAATCAACAAACGAAGAACTCGCGACTTGTACATCGTTGGACAATAATGCCGCCACATAGCCCGCGCTTTTACTATATCCAAGACATGCGTTTAGGACAGACGGAAGATCCAGGATGGGCCTGCATACTAAGACCAGCAGACCTTATCGATTCACTTCAAGGTTCTATTCGAGAACAACTGTTCCAATACATCAATGCAGGACTACCTGTGTTCATCGAGAAGGTCACTCCAGATGACTTGGACGAACTGGCAAGATGGTTCATCATACTGAAAGAGAGCGGCATTCCAGCACCTAATGCAATCATATCTGTGGAGTCTCATAGAGAATGGGGTTCTGAGATTACTAGGTTGCTTGACATACCTAACAGCAGAATCACAACAGCAGGGGCTACAATTTCGTCACTCTCAACTATCGTCGGCTATTTGAAAAAGAGATGGAGTAAGGACTGGTCATCAAAGATTCTCTTCGCCAGCAACTATCCAGAAACCCAATCAGGTGATAGCATCGCTGAGATTCTGAGCTTCTTACTGAGCAAAAGCATGGACGGTTCTGTACAAGATATCCAGAAGATTCTTGGTGGTAACATCTTAGCGCTTTTGCCCCCAAGACCTCCCTTCTTGAACTATGTTGAGAATGATACGTCTGTTGTTGCCGAAGGAAGACTTGGCGAAACTGCGTTAGCAGAGTTCACGAATATACTTCAGGTTCTAGCGGCACGAAACACTCAGGGTGTTGTATCCATTGATAACATGGTGTCTGAAAACGGGGGGACTGTGGACACAAACAGCTATGTCCTAACAATCAAGGGACCTAATAATGAGCAGGCCACTAGCCTAGCACTTCTCGTTGGAAGAGATGGCACACTCAGAATATCCGGCTGGAGGAGATCTTTCTCCGATAGTCTGACGTCAAGAGACCTAGCGATTCATAACACCTTGGTTCGTGCATCAACAAGGTCAGGCCCAGTCCTGACATCACCTTCGCATCTCTCACGCTTCATTGAGGCACTGCTACGATGTCTGAAAGTAAAGAGCCCTACTGAAATCCTATCTTCACTCCACTTTAGAGTAGTATATGGGGAGGGTAAGAGAGGTCTTTTCCAATTATGTCCAGACGACATGAGAGCAATTGGCTTGTCGGCTGGAAACCTTGTTACTGCGATAGAACCATCAACCGGTAACTGGGGTGTAGGACGAATCGCCATGCACCAGTTTTGTCAACCAAAGAGGCTCATAATCTCTCGAGAAGACGCAGACCTAATTGGCCTTAGAAATCCGACAGCCGTAAATCTAGTCAAGACCGACGGGAAGATTGTCGAATTGGAAGAAACTGTTTTCGCCTTCAGTCCACTTGGCAACAAGCCCAACTTGGAAACAGCCGCGTTTGTATCACTAAACAATGATGAAATCAAATCCCGCTTGAAAGGCCAACTACTAGGAAAGGGAGCCAGGGTCTTCTTTGGCAAGGATGAGGACCGAGTAGTTTTTTCCCTAGTATCATCAAAACCGAAGCTGGATCCGGGCCAAATTGCGAGGATGGGTTCTGAAAACATAAGGATTAGATCTCAGCAGACATTTAGAAACCTGAACATCATAATTGCAATCATCTTGAATGATGAGATGAAAGGCAAGGATGTTGGAAACAAGACGCCCCTCTCATTGTCACGTAAACTCGAAGAACTGGCTGAGAGAGTACCTGATGTGCAATCATTCTTGAAGGAGATGTATGATGCTCCCACCCGAGCTGAAATCGCTGGGGCAATCGCGCTTCTCCTAGTCGATAGGTTCTCCTTGAACAAATCCGATGGACGCCTTGGACTTGTTACGGTCACTGATACATCATCCAAATTTACATTGCAAAAGGGAAACACGGTTCAGAATTACGTAAGATTCGAGGATGACCTACAGTCAGACGAAGTGCTCACTGCAATGGTCTACTCCATTATCGATGGGGTTCGAGATGTTGGAGGAAGCGGATCTGTATGTGATGCTTTTCGACCCATAGCAGAACTACTCGAAGACTTTGGCCAGGAGCAACCGACACTAGTAATTGTACTGGGCGGACACCTTGATGAACCGGATGAGAGTTCACAGCCATTTCTTGATTCAATCAAGAGCTATGACAGGTATCAGATGGACATATTCAGTCTTGGAGGTGATACGGTCCCTAAGCGTGGCCTTGCTTTGGTCAAAGATCTGAAGGCCAGGATTGTCCCCGTGAAAGAATTCTCATCAACTATCTTTGATGGGTATGCAATGTCGGTGATAGATGATCTAACATCCCGCAAATCAGACAATGAAGAGCATGAGAGTTCTCAGTAGAGGCGGGTCTCGTACACCTCAGATGCAACTGTCTGAGAACCATAGAATATCTGAATCTTGAAACTGGCCCGACCCTTCTCCTCCGTCATCGCGACTAGTTCCAGCTCCTCAATTTGATCTGATCTAGGCCCAATCTCTATGACTTCATTTGCTACTTCCGAGATGTCTTCTGATGTTATGAGCGAAACTACAACTCGTATTCCAACTACTGCTTGGCTTGGGTTCTTCACCCGGAATCGATAATTGACTGGGCGGCCAGCGACGATAGCATCAGGAATAACTCCCAGCTCCACCTGTAGCCCAATCGTCGAGGATGTCAGAGGCCGCCCTTTCGGCCATCTAGGGATTTTTCCAAGCTCCATGAGGCGCGAGAGAGATGTCTTGACTTCCCTATGCTCTAGTCCCATGTCAGATGCGGCTTCGGCCAGGTCGAACACGCCATCGTGTGCTTCGAAGTAGGCAAGAACAGACCTGTCCGCTTCAATCAGATCACTCACTCCTTCAAGGATCCCAAGTATTGCTCCTGGAAGCTGGTCAGCCTCGAGTAAGGAGTAATAGGTGCCTCCTTCTACTGAATCCGCCAGAAGCCGGAACGACTCTTCAACTAGGGGATTACAGCCGCACATGAAGACAAAAAGAGCACTGCCAAACATCTGTTTCATACTGATTAGTTCCTGTCGCGGATCGTGACCATTGGGACAGCCTTGCGGGAAGTAGTCATCCCTTAGAGAGTTGTAATCCCTTCCATGAGGTGGTGCATCACCAACAAGAAGGAGAACTTTGTAGGCATCGTCTCTCCAACTGAGCTTGGTTCTTGCATCAAACAGCCCATCAGCAACAGCCTCAGGAATATCTCCTCCCTCAGATGGATTCAGCTTCGCAATCTGACGTTGGACCTTCTTGATGTCCTCAGTGAAATCAAAGACTTTTGTGACATAGGTGCGATCTTGAGGGGGGTGGTCTCGGTAAGATACTATGCCAAATCGGATGCGTAGATTTTGTGTACGAGATATCACTGCCTTCACGATGTCCAGCAGACTCTTCCGAACGGCATCAATATCATCAGACATGCTATTCGTAGTGTCCACAACAAAGGCAACTTCGAGATTCATGTCCGCCAGCCTGATTCTACTCCAATCAATTGACTCCTCCCAGTTTAATTAAGCGTTCTGACTCTATCAGAGCAGATTTTAGTGGGTAAGGTGAGGGGAGTTGCAGGTAGAGTGAGATGAGTGAAAGTCATGTACCAATCATAATTGAGTTCGAAGGAGGAGTCACACTCACAGGCTTGATAGATAGGGTCTTGGCACCCCTGGTTGTAGACGACATTTCCTTTGGCCTGCCAATGGAAGGGCGTGCCGCCATGTTGCGAGGAGAGATGAAGATTACTCTGAATATTAGACGCGGAAATCAAAAGTCCACCAAAGAGGTGAAACGTGCACAGATTGCGTACATGCCTCTTGGTGACTCACTCTGTATCTATCTCATTGATATGAAGACATTCAGCCCCGTTAATGTTATCGGACAGATTGACAATGAAGAAGCTTTGGACAACCTAGCTAGCGTAAGAAGGGGCAGTAAGGCCATAATCCGGCTCAACAAATAGTAATCAAACTTGAATCTTCTTCATCAGAGCTTCCTTGTGATCTGCTTCTTCCTCAGTTGGGTCCACTATCATTCCAGGCATATGGGTTTCAATGACTACTTCCATTCCGGAATCACGCACACGTTTGAACCCGTTGCTTGAAAGAGCCCTTACTCTCAGCTGAGTGGTACTGAACTCAGTCTTCCCTACGGCTTCAATTGCCTGAGACTCACGGCGAAGTCTGGATTTCGTCATCCGCACTTGCTGCTTCAATTCAGCTACCTGTACTTGAAGATCCTTTCGAGCCGCGTCAACCTCACCATAGGATGCCCGTATCTCCTCGTACTCCTGACGGGATACAAATTCCGCAGACCGGTCAATCCAAGTCACTGTGGTACCATCAAACCGTCGAATAGTTCTGACTAGGTCAAGCGATTTGAGAACGGCGATGATGTCATATACTCTTCTCTTGGGTGAGCCTAAAATCTCTGCAAGAACATCACTTCGTATTCCTGAAGGGCCGCTCTCCTTCAATAGTCTAGTTGACTCCCGGGCGAGATCAACGAGCTTCATGTCTTTACCCCCAGACGAAACCTAGTAAATCGCTCTCCTCTGGTCGCTTCCAGAGAGATAATAATCAATGCTATATGAACGTTTGTATTTTATATGCGATTTTTCGAACCATTCCCTAAAAAAACGTGCACTGCTATTATTCGTC
>JAUVHR010000188.1 GCA_030593165.1 Candidatus Thorarchaeota archaeon | reverse complement strand
CCGACTAGAGTTAACGATGCTGTTTCCCCTGTGCTATTATATCGATGGACCGGCGGAAGCTGTTCTGATTGTCCTGCGAAAAATGGGTGGGCATTGTGTTTGACTCTTGGCAGTTATGCTAAAGGATTTGCCTGAGTTGGTGATTGGGAGAAGTTGGTCGATGACTTCCATTTACGCCCTCCTGCTACTGCTGCGGATTTGCTTTAGGCTTGCCAATTGCGCTACAGTCTACGAGTGTCTTCTTTGGCGGTTCGACACCGTTATTGTGTCATGAACTCGAGTGCTCCACACGATGGCCCCCTATTTGTATAGCTGCTGCTCACAGAGGACCACGAACCCTCTAGGTAGAGGCATCTGTTAGTTCGATATGCCCACGCCAACCTACTGAAGGAGTAAATCGGGTTAGGTATTCTGGATTGTGAATGAGGAACTGCCTGAACCTCGCTAGCGCGATTTTCTGGCTGCCATTCAACACAACGACATTGTTCTCTGGGTCATGTATCGCTACGTCAAACTCCTTAATCGCCCTTGCATTTATGAGGGTGGGTATCTTTTCGGGGTCAAAACCCATAAGGTAGGTGGCCACAATGTCGAGGGCAACTGGATCCCTTGATGATAACATAAGTCCAGCCTTCCTTGGACTTGGATGCATGGGGCTTTGCTTTTCCCCTCCTATGATGCCATCTATTATCGAGATATACTGTCTTTGGCGTTCCCGATGAACTTTTCCCTGAAGGTCGCCGCACAGCACCGTCTTGTTCAAATCGAGAATTGTACGCCAAAGTACATCCGAACCGTACCAGTCTCCACAACGAATCTCCAAAAGTCGCTCAAAGTATCTTTGAGATTTCTCACCGGACAAGTCGTCTTTCTTTCTCTTACGTCGCTCGATCAGTATACCAAGCATCATGGCCAAGTTGAGATCAAGAATACCCTCCCTGATTCTGTGTCTGTAGGACTTGGGGTATGGGTATTCGTCCCCCATCGGTGGTGCTCCTGCTTTGAAGTGGGGTAGACCAACCTTCTCTTGTGTTGCGCCTACGAGATTCTTCAAGCTCAAGGTAACTCCTGCTTTCACGTGATGCTTGAGCTTCGGAATATTGATGATGAGATCTGCTTCCAATATTGACTTCGAGATCTGGTACTTGTGGTGACCGGGAGAGTGGTATCGCTGAACATGCTTCTTTGTCCACGCTTGTGGGCTTCGCAGGAGCTTGTGATGAGTGAAGTTGTTTTCAAACTCGCTCTCCTCTAACAAGTCAAACTCAACATAACCTCTTGGGTCTCCGCGAAGCTTTCTCCGGTATATCAGACTAATAGAAATACCATTTATGGGAAATGAGATTCCAGACCGGACTATTTGGAAGTCGCGAATGTCGAAGAGCTCTACGTGCGTTCTTGTGTTATTCTTGTAGAATTTCAGGACATCCCAAAATCCATTCCATGTATGCAATCTCCTCCAGTCAGCACCCTCCACAGGAGAGTCAAGTATGGTAATCCTGCCTTTTTCTCCCACGGCGATTAGAGCATAGTCGATGATCGATCGAATTAGAGATGAGTGCGTGATAGTGGCCTCAAGCCGTCCTGGGACTATGAGACCATCTGGCGGATCCCATACCCAGTTGGGCTTAACTACAACGTTTCCACCAGGACTCACCAAATCTCCCAAGGGGTTCCACTCCGGAGTACCAAAGTTCTCGGAATCGAGTTGCAGGTCATTGAAGAGACTCCTAATTCCGCGGTAGACCATATTCTCTTCACCATTCAGCGAGTGGCCAAACGGGTACTCTGGGTACACTTCGGATGGATGGAAAGGAGGTATCTTGGGGTATCTCAGACTTCGATCGTGGCGAACTACTATCATGCCCTGTTACCTCTGGACGAATGCTAACATAGGTCTACGCAGATTAATTTGATGGTTCACGAATTGAGCAACCGACACTATCACTACCACTCGACAGAATACGCCCGTAGATTCTGAACCATGACTGTGTCATTCTTTGCTTGCTTTAGTTCCCAACAAGAATCAATTAGACCAAAGCCGGAATCATCTCATTGGGCTCTACGAAGCAGAATGCAATTGGATTGGGGGGCTCCTCAAACAATTTCAGAAAGAACCACTTATCCCTTTGAAGTATCATTATCTATTCACCATGAACGTATGAGAAGATTTCCCTGCCGTGAGCATTCCGATTCCGTCTGCCTCGGGGTCATTTGACTCTACGGTAGAAACAGATTGTAGCCCTTTTACTCTCTTATCACCATGCGCGTTTTCCCTGCTAACGTCCGCTTTAGGACCTTAACTCTCTCAAACTCCACTTCAGTAAGCTCGGGATGAATCTTCGCGAGTCTAGATCGTACCTTCTCCTCAATAGCATAAGTAAGAGGGACAGAAGTAACAAGGTCTATTCGTTTCTTCGTGTCCATTTGGACTACTTGATAGCCTTTGATTTCCTTGATATCTCTGACGCAGTGAGAGAAAACTTCGGAATGAATCCGTGATCCATCTCGTAGTTCTACGTAGTCGTTGCATCTTCCAACAACTCTTGAAAACTGGCTTATTCCATATGCAGTTTCAGTTTCGGATTTTTCTAGGCCTTCTATTTCATCACCAATGTCGTATCTTATCAGCGGAAAGCACCGCGGATACAAGCTTGTTATCAGAACTCTCCTCCGCCCCTTTGAGTCCTGCTCAGATGCCTCGATGAAATTCGTACCCCAGAAGGTTCTGTAGATCCCACCAGGTGTTGTGTGAGCTATGAGTCCTGTTTCAACCGAACCATATTCCATTCCAACATGGCAGCCCAGTAAAGCTGAAAGCTTACTAGGGCTCTCAGGGTTGGGAAAAGATTCCGCTGTACCAATTGCCAATTGCAGACCGAGATCATTGAAAGAATCTACCAAATCCTCATTGGCTTGTCGGAACAGGTCAAGGGCCACACTATATCCAATTAGGTAGCGCGGACGGAAGGCCATCAACGTACGGGCTGCCCTTCTAAGTTTCTCTCTGCTGAGGTCGTAGGCAGAGAATCTGTAGTATCCCAGCAGCTTGTCTAGAATCTGCCTCTTAAGTCGGTTTGCCATTCCTCTTACACCGGTTCCGAGTAGGTGACTGTGCCCCCAAATCAAGAAACATTTGTCACTTGGTTTCACGCCATACCACCTCCTGGCCAACCACATATCCTTCTCGGTAATCCTATCTTCGCTATGCCAAGCCGCGAGCTGGATGGGTTGTGCAGTCGAGCCTCCGGTCACTCGCAGCCACTCGGGTCGCCTTTCTCGACTTGTAAGCTGTTGGCCTTGTCCTTGAACAATTTCTCTGGTTATAACGGGAAACTCGTGGATAAATGAGTCCCAATCCCGTACAACTCTTGGAAGTTTGTGCCTCCGGACTAATTTCGTGTAGAAAGGTACGTAAGTTGAGATTCTTTTCCAAATCTCATTGAATCTCTCCAACTGCCATTCTAGTTTGTCATCATGTGATCTGTCGATAGCGTAAAACTTTCTCCTCTCTGTGATACCGGGATTCACGATGGACTCACGTAGAAACCTTGTTAGAAGCATTCATCCCCGACACTCCGTTAGGTCGCTTCACCTTAAAAGATGAGCTACTGCCTCGTAGCTGCTTGATTGACGCGTGTTCCTACCATTACATGCACCTTGAAATATATCACGGTCGAAGTACCAATATCGTACGTGTAATGGAAAGCAATTGCAAAATTCTCTTTGGATTGGCTCTCGATTTATCAACAGAAGCAACCATGGAAATGTATCCCCGCCGAACTTGGTTACAACAAGCTCATGGCCCTGATGACTAGCAGGATTATTGGTAAGCGCATATACGACACGGAAATAGGGTACCGAGCAATTTCTAGGACGACTACAAGACAGCTTGAACTAATCTTCCCCATAATCGGTCTTGAGGGTCAAGCGAATGGTTTGATTCAAGATTCTCTCAGTAGAGAGCCACTGACTAAGGATATCTTGCACAACATCGAGCAGCTCAACTTCCTGGGTGTGCTGGAAAGCAAATCGCCCAGCAGGCCTTCGCAAACGGAAAGTATAACAGGTTTATCTCGCTCATCCGAATTAGGATTAGGCAGAATGACTCAACAGTCCGGGATTCAACTCAGCCGTAGGCAGTTGTGGTTCAACCAAGGTGTGACTAGAGTGTCTGGAAGAGTGCAGTCATGGAGAAGCTAGTTATCGAACACTTTGAGGATAGAATTCGAAAACACGAGTATGTCAATGAAAGGATGATTAGGGAACTCCCAAAGGGCGT
Source organism: Candidatus Thorarchaeota archaeon (assembly GCA_030593165.1). GTDB lineage: Archaea > Asgardarchaeota > Thorarchaeia > Thorarchaeales > Thorarchaeaceae > JAJRWI01. Next base: position 2,294 of record JAUVHR010000188.1, on the reverse strand, counting down.
CGAAGGCAGGCTACTCGAAATCGGCTGCGGTGCTCGATTAACCTACGCGCCAAGAGCCACCGAAGCGTGTGGGGTTGACATTTCAATGGAGATGGCCAGACACTTCACAAAGAACCATCCCCACACGCAAATGGTTGTCGCAGATGCTAAGGCGTTGCCATTCCACAAGAAATCCTTCAATGTCGTAGTCATGAATACTGTCATACACCATCTGGTTGGAAAAACGCCTGGCGAGTCGTTGAACAAGATAGCGATTGCTTTGAGAGAGGTAAAGCGCATCCTGGAGAGCTCAGGAATAGTCCTTATCATTGAGCTTGTAGCCAGGAGTTACGCATTCTCGCTCCTGATGTTCTACACAACAATGCTCTGTGCCAAGCTTGGGATTGAAATTGACCTGCTCGATATTCAAGCAAAAGTGGTGACCTTCTTTCTCACTGACGCGGTCCTGAAGCAAATCGCATCCAAGGTTGGGTTCGCGATTGAAGAATCGGAATCAGCGTTTTGGAAGTTCCGGAAACTTAAGCTTGGACGAAATGTCACATACTCCTTTTGCTTGCCCGAATCCTGATTTCACAGTGAAATGAACACTGATTGCAGAGATTCTAAACCCAAACTCAGAGAGAGTGACTCTCGCTAACCCGATTCTTCGATTGCATGTCTTGCCCTTTCGATTCACTTCACATCATTTGCTAGAATCCAAGAGTTATGAGATGGCTCCGGCTCCTCTGAGGAGTCCATCGAGTTCACTATGGCAAGCACATCGAGTACATGGATGACCAGGTGCGGGAGGCTGTTCGGGCGGTCCATGTTCAAGGACTGATCTCTAGGTAGAAAGACATCGTCTTCACATCCGGCACCAGAAATATCGAATGGAAGACAAACATCGTGGGTGTGTTCCATGTTCTGGATTTGATGGAGAATAGCTATAGACTGCCTCACTTCACCATAGGGCGTCTTGAGGGCCAAGCGAATGTTCTATGAGATTCTTGTTTTCAACCAACCAGTTGTGCACATTCTTTAGGCCAGTTTTAAACTCCATTTTCGGTTCATAGCCCAAGATTCTGCTAGCCTTGTCGATTGATGCTAAGCGTCTGTTTGATTTGTCCCACTCGCGTTTTGGACTATACACAATACTTGCGTCACTAGCGGTAATGTCGTTGATGAATGCAGCCAGGTTTCTAACAGAGGTTTCCGTTGCAGAAGCCAGATTCATTGCTTGCCCGATTGCCTCATCAATGACTCCCATCCTCAGAACACCCTCAACGATGTCCCCAACGTAAGCAAAGTCACGAGTCTCATCGCCGGTTCCGGTTATTGTTAAAGGCTTGCCATGCATAGCCATCCAAGTAAAATTGGGGATGACATTCCGGTACATGCCTGGAACCTCACCTGGGCCGTACACATTGAAGAAACGACCAATTGCCGTTGGCAGGTCATAGATTGTGTTGTAGTGATTGCAGTATAGTTCACCCAACAACTTGTGAATCTGGTATGGTGTATCAAGTGTCAATGTGACGGCTTCTTCCTTGAATGGTATCTGGGCATGACTTCCGTACACTGAACACCCGGACCCAGCAAACACGAATCGCTTCGGTTTGACAAGCCTCGAATACTCCAAGACCTTCAGTAGCCCCAGTCCATTGACCATCAGGTCTGTTTCAGGATGGTCGATGCTGTTCTGATTTGCAAAGTGTGCTGCCAGATGAAAGATATAATCTGGTTTCTTGTAGAAGACCTGCTTGAGTTTCTGTTCATCCAGTATGCTCCCCTCAACTACATCCAATAGTGCATGGCGCGGAAGATTCCAGCGATATGAGGAGGAGAAGTCATCGAGCACAACGATTCGTGCAGGACCTATCGGGAGTAGTGCTCGCACAATGTTACTGCCAATGCACCCCGCTCCCCCGGTAATCAAAACGATTCTATTCTCGTATTTCTTCAAAACCTCGTCGAAGTCCATGGATTGTTTCAACCCCTAAGTCAACTGATTGCCTTATTTGCAGCGAAACCATCCGCAAAAGAGCTTGAGTCGCTGAATCAGGTGAATACTCCTCTGCTTGAACCATGTGGGATACATCACAGCTCCAAATAAACCCTATGCAGAAATTGAGGAGATTTGACCGGGACTTCGGGCCTCCAAGCTCGAACGGAGTCGACTGTGAAGCTGACTAAGCATATTTATGAGTTATGGTTTCCGCTCTTCATCAAGAACCCAAAAACGCCGAGGGAACCAAGTCGGAGGCAATAAAATGAGCAGAGTTCTTATCACAGGTGGTTCTGGCTTCATTGGCTCA
>JAUVHR010000263.1 GCA_030593165.1 Candidatus Thorarchaeota archaeon | reverse complement strand
AAAGATACTAAAGCTGAGGAGCCAGCTAAAGAAGAGGCATCCGGGGAAAGCGAGGGTTTGACAATAGTTCAATTGCTCACCAATATACCTGGTGTCGGCCCTAGGACAGCTGAAAAGCTGGCTGAAAAGGGGTACGACAGTCTCGAGAAAATCGCATCCGAAAAGGCAGAGGATCTAGCTGCAAATGTGCCAGGTCTAAGTCCCACAAAAGCTGAGGGAGTCATTACGGAAACCAAGGCATTGATTGAAGCGATTGAGTCAGGGGTCGTTGACATTTCGGGCAAGAAAAGATCCAAGCGTAAGAAAGCACCAGAGCCAGACCCAGATAAGCACGACCTTCCACCCGCTGATGAAATTAAGCGTGCTGAGGAGAGAACTTCTTTGGTGACCGGACTTGATAAGGACCTAGAATCAATGGGAATTCCCGTTGCACCGAAATGGTTGACCAGGTTTGAGAAAGCTCGCATTATTGGTGCTCGAGCACTTCAAATCTCTATGGGTGCACCAATCCTTGTTGACGTATCGAGCGCACCCAAATCACTGTTCGCATTAGCAGAATTCGAACTCAAGCTTGGAGTTCTTCCGATGACTGTCAGAAGAACCCGACCAACCGGCGAATCGCACGACATTCCACTGTCAACACTATTGAAGAGTACGAGGCTGGACTAGTAACAGCCTCAAATTTCCTTTTTCATCCAAAGCGTGTACAACGGACGCAATAGTATCTCTTAAATGCGAATTTGGCTAACTCCGTGGTCTGGACCGTGAATTAGGTTGCAGGTACCAGTAGAACTACTCCTCACACCGGATTTGATTATTAGATGCCTACTAGGCTTTGCAGTTGGCGCTCTAATAGGCCTTGAAAGACAGTCGAGAGCAAGAGAGGGAGGAGGTCTGGGTGTGAGATCCTTCGGGTTGCACAGCCTGCTTGGGATGATAGCATCATACTCCTACACTGTAACGAGTGTAGCTGCAACTGGGACAACTCCCGCTATACCTGGTAACCCGATTATCCTAATCTACGCAACTGCAGTTTCTCTGATTCTTGTTGCAGGCAATGTGGGTTTCAAGATGGTTCGAACACACCGCGGAGGAGTCACGACTTCTGTGGTCTTTGCAATGTCCTTTGTCCTTGGTGCATTAGTTGGACTTGACTCAATTCCGGCGGATGGTCAACTCCTAGGTCCACTTTCGACACTATCAATGACTGTCGCATTCCTTGTGTTTCTCGTTCTCGGTTTCAAGGAGGAACTAGCGGCTGCTGTTTCCAACATAAGTAAAGAGGAGATGATTAGTGCCGCAGAGCTTGGAGTGCTCATCCTCTTCCTCTGGCCGCTGATTCCCCCCACGATTCAATTGGGAGCCATTGAGGTCCCCATTTTCCAGATCTACTTCCTTGTTGTAATATTGCTGTTGATTAGTTTTGCCAACTATCTACTCGTGAAAAGATTCAAGGGCCGCGGTAGCTACTTCCTTGGTTTCTTCGGAGGGTTCGCCAACAGTGAAGCCACAGTTACGAGCCTGACAGAGTACTACGTGAAATCCGGGAGGAGAAATGTGGATAGAATCTCTATTGGAGGCATCCTTGCGAACATAGCGATGGTCCTGAGAAATGGATTCTTGATTCTGCTCTTGGACCCATCCGGGACAGTCTTTCGCTACTACCTGATTCCGCTTGCCATTCTGACTATGATGGGCCTCATCCGAATGAGCTTGGAACGAAGAAAAAGAGTTCACCGAGAAGATGAGGAGATTGAAGATAAGATAGTGTCACCATTCTCTTTTGGAGCGGCTCTACGGTTTGCAGTCGTATTCGGCGGTGTTTCCATACTCGGCCTGATACTACAGACCTATTTCAGCGACTGGGGTATGATTGCCGCAGCGATCTTCGGAGGGTTCGTGTCTGCAGGTGCAGTTGTGGCAGTGGCAGTTCCGCTCTTTGCAACTGGGGCCATCTCGCTGGCGACTGCGGTGTACGCTGTCATCTTGGCTACAGTGACATCCGTTCTCAACAAGACTATGTACGTCTACCTAGCGGACCGTGAAATGACCCTGTTCAAGCGAGTGATAAAGGACACCCTCATAATGGCCGTCGGTGTTTTCCTATATCTTATACTTCTAGGGCTGGGAGCTATCCCAATGATCTGATTCATCCTAGTAGTCATGTTGAACACAAAACTTAAAGAAGCACTCAGAAGTCACTGTCTTGGTGACAACGATGAACGTTGGTGAATTGGTTCATTGGCGACTCGATTAGAATGAGTGACGCTACCGAATATCTATGTCGCCGGTTTGAGTTTCTGGAGGTTTCAAAATGAGTGAGATGAGAACAGTTAGAGGTATGAGAGACTTGATGGGGTTAGAAATCAAGGCTCGAAATTACTTGGTAGACCTTGCAGTAGGAATCTTCGGATTGTACGGCTACGAACCGTTGGACTCGCCGGTGATGGAATTATGGGAGACCCTTTCCGCCAAGGGCGGTGAGGACATTGAAGCTGAAACCTTCAAGTTCAAGGACAAGGGCGATAGAGATGTTGGCCTTAGATTCGACTTGACCGTTCCCCTTGCTAGGATTGTTGCATCTAATCCGCATCTTCCCAAGCCGTTCAAGCGCTACGCAATTGGCAAGGCATGGAGATACGATAGACCTCAAGCGGGGAGATATCGCGAGTTTCTGCAAGCAGATGTGGACATCGTCGGCACTGCCAGCTCTGTCGCTGATGCAGAGGTAATTCTTGTAGCACTGGAGTTCATGAGTTCGATTCTCATGGATGACTATCTCATGAGGATAAACAATCGAAAGGTGCTCAAGGGATTTACAGAAGTTGCTGGAATCTCCGATAGCCTGGCATTCGAGTGTTTCCGAGCAATTGACAAACTCGACAAGATTGGTGAAGATGGAGTTCTAAAGGAACTTGCAGACCGAGGAATCAAGAAAGAATCGAGTGAGTTCCTGATTGATGCTATAGCAATCAAAGGAAATGGAATGGATGCACTTCAGCAGTTCCGCGAGGTTCTCAAAGGTGCAGAGATTGGACAGGAAGGAGTGGCAGAACTGGAACTCATGGCTCAAATCTTCGAGGAGAACGAGGTGAGCAACAAGACATTGTTCGACATGTCACTTGCCCGAGGTCTTGATTACTATACAGGCCCAGTCTTCGAATGTGCATGGTCAGGCAAACCAGACGTTGGTTCAATTGCAGGAGGCGGAAGGTACGACCATTTGATTGGCCTATTCGGTGGGCAGCCCACTCCAGCCACAGGTATCTCACTGGGCATTGACCGGATTGTGGACATTGTTATGGCCAAAGGTCTTGCTGACGAGATGGACACAGGGCTCGATGTGTACATTGCCCCAATAAAGGGAGACATGGTGAGGTACGCAATGAGGCTCCGATCAGAGATTGTCAAGGCAGGGGTCTCTTGTGATGTCGATCTGATGGATCGTCAACTTAAGAAGAACCTTCAGATTGCAGACTCCAAGAAGGCAAAGTTCGTGATCATTATGGGTCCACGTGATCTTGACAAGGGAGAAGTTTCGGTTCGCAACATGAGTACCAAGGAAACGAATCAGGTGAAGATTGGAGAAGTAGTCTTTCATTTGATGGACGCTTTATTGGAAGAAGCGTAGTCTCAGACTTTGTGGGTCCATCAGCTCGGACTCACTTCCCTCTTGGGCAAAGGCTTTTCTGAAAGCAGTGTGTCACTATCTATGGAACTGCCATGACACGTATGCCTGTTGTAGCCGGCCGATTTTACGAAGGAACGAAAGAAGTACTGGTCAAGAGACTTGAGGATTGTTTTCTGACAGGCCTTGGCCCCGGGAGATTACCAGAGGGCGTGCCCGGCGAAGATCGTCGGCTGAAGGCCATAATAGCACCTCATGCCGGATACATGTACTCGGGAATGACAGCCGCCCACAACTACATCCGTCTCTTCGAAGATGGTCGCCCGGACCACATTGTGATAATCGGACCGAATCACACGGGATACGGAGAGTCCGTAGCTGCCTGTGAGGACGATTGGGAAACCCCGATGGGCAAAGTAAGGTATGACACGGTATTGGGTCCAGCAATCCTGGAGGAGAATCAACTGGTCAGATCAGATTGTGTGGCCCACAGCAGCGAGCACTCGATAGAGGTACAGCTGCCGTTCCTGCAGTTCACCTTTGGAGAAGGGCTTAGTTTTGTCCCCATATCCATGAGAGATCAGAGTTACCAGACATGCGAGTCGATAGGTAAGACAATCGCGAAGCTATCTGAAGCTGAAGAGATGGACATTCTAGTAATAGCTAGTTCCGATTTCACACATTTCGAATCTGCACAGAGTGCGCGGATCAAGGATGATCAGGCCATAGAGTACCTTCAGTATATGGATCCCGAAGGATTCCTGAACTTCGTACATGGTCATAGAGTCAGCATATGCGGAGCAGGACCAATAACGGCTGCCATGGTCTATGCCAAAGAGATGGGAGCGGAGGACTTCACGCTTGTCAAATACACTAACTCTGGGGACATAACAGGCGACATGAACAGCGTTGTGGCTTACGTTGCCGCAGAGATAGCCTGATCAGTTTCATCGTCGAGTTCATCAATGGATTTCGGTACGTAGGCGGGCAACCAGACGGCTGCAGCAACAGCTCCAGCGAGGGACACAATTACAGCGACTCCAAGTGCTCCCACTGAGTCCCCAGTTGAATCATAGAGAACGCCACTGAGAAGTGGGCTAACAACATACGCGCTATTGCTCACTGCTCCAAATGCACCCATAACAACACCATAATGCTCGCTATCTGTCGCATCTGCTATCTGCGCCTGAATTGTGGGTCCCCGCATCGACATTCCAAGCCCGAGAATAAGGCCAGCTAGGTAGAACTCAATGATAGTATCAGCCAGCATGAAGAAGAGTAACGACGCTGAGCCGATAATCGCACCAAAAACAATTAGCCACCTCCGCCCAGTGTTGTCAGACAGCTTTCCAAATGTGATATTCCCCACAACCATCACTATGCCCATAATTCCAAAAAACACACCAATCTGAAGCGGCGTGATTCCGAATCTTTGTACAGCATCCAACATGAAAGCAACCTCCAGAATTCCAATAGCGAACATGGTAGCGAACATGGAAACCGCCAAAGCGATGTACGTAGTCTGTTGTCCTTGAATAGCCTCTCTGAGAGGTTTCTTTGTAACTTGCGCGTTT
>JAUVHR010000223.1 GCA_030593165.1 Candidatus Thorarchaeota archaeon | reverse complement strand
CGAGGGCAACTGGCTTGTAACAGTATATATTGTATACATGCTTGCAGAGATGCCTCCGATTGCGAACAGCGCAGGGAGCAAGAACCGACTTTTTCCAGCCAAATCAAACACAACCTTGGTCGCGCGAGCTAGGATACCAGTATGCAAGCCGCTATTTAACCAGTCTTGCTGGGTCAAAACAACGCTAGCACTTGAGGAAGTCATTGATATCGGTCCAAGATTAATCCATTCTTAATTCAAAAAGAACTTAACAAAAGACTGCACTAAGAAGAGTGTTGACTCGTGGTTGAACTGGAATGCTTGCTGTCACTTTAGTGTCTGTATGCGCGTGGGTACGTTTCAGACAGCATCCTCAATACCAGAAGCAACTTGTCCCATTGATTGCAATCCTAGCTGTAGGAATGACGGTTCTCACTGGTTCTATAGGCCTCATGGTTGATTTCCCGTTGGACTCAGACAGAACTCTTCGAGTGCTGCCCTCGACGATGTTTCCTCTCACAATGCAGCAGTTTCGTGACTATGAGGCTCATCAGTTCAGCTATCGAATTGTTGTAGGCTGGCCTGATGGAATTCCAATATATGAGTCGGAATTGAGAGATGATCGAGGGGAGTCATTCATGTGGGAGCATTTGTCAGCTACTGTTGTTCTCGGTGCTTACGCATTGCTTGGCTGGTCACTCGCGTTCCCGATAATCATATTTCTAGAAAAATCCAGGCCGCATGTTCCTCATGAAGACGACAAATTGAAACAAGGATTGTATAGGTCATATGTTCGTGGGCTTATGCTTTCAGTAATACTCTTCTGTGTTGGCATAGCGCTGACCTTCGAGGTTCTATTGCTGCCATTCACGCCTTCGCATGTGAGCGCTCAGATTGGACTGACCATGATGCAGCTTGGCTGGATATCCTATATCTGTTCCACACTCAGACCAGTATAGGCTAGGCTCTGAAGTCTAGATCTTTGTACTTCTCTGGGTCTGCATCGAAAATCTGCTTGCAGTAGGGAGCGCAGAAGTAGTAGTTCTTCCCCTCATACTCGCTGACTAGTTGAGCAGTTTCTATCTCGACATCCATCTTACAAATCGGGTCGACGGCCACCTTCGGCTTTGGAGGTTCTTTCTTGTCTTGACCTTTGTACTTCGTTGGATCTGCCTCAAAGGTCTTCTTGCAATAAGCTGCACAGAAATAGTAACGTTTGCCTTTGTAGTCGCTATGAAGAGCAGCGGTCTCGATGTCCACATCCATCTTGCAGATTGGGTCTATTGCGATTGTTGACTGCGGTGTTTCATCTGCTAAGATCTGAGGTTCTTTATGAGTCTTCGAATGCTCAGGTTTGAATCGGTTCAGTGTGAGAGCATTGGTAATCACACTAACACTAGAGAGTGCCATGGCCAGCCCGGCGAACTCCGGCCGCAATGCAATTCCCGTAAACGGAAAGAGTAGCCCGGCGGCAATGGGGAGCAGGGCCATATTGTAGACCAACGCCCAGAAGAATCCCTGTCGAATCTTGCTCATGGTCTTCTTTCCCAGCTGAATGGCAGTCACAACATCCATCAAGTCATCTTTCACAAGAACAATGTCACCGGTTTCCACGGAAACGTCAGTCCCTGAGCCCAGAGCAATTCCTACATCAGCTTGAGCCAGTGCAGGAGCATCGTTAATACCGTCCCCTGCCATGGCAACTACTTTGCCGAGGTTCTGCAGTTTCTTGACTTGCGCCGCTTTGTCTCCAGGGAGAACTTCGGCCATGACGTTCTCGATTCCCACGCGTTTCGCAATCGCCGTTGCAGTGGCAATCTTGTCTCCAGTTAGCATCCAGACTTCCATGCCCATCTCAGTGAGGGCTCGGACTGCCTGAGCTGAGGTCACCTTTAGTTCATCAGCTATTGCTAGTGCAACAAGGGGAGCTCCATCCAATGCCGCATAGACCGTGGTCTTCCCCTGATCTTGAAGCATACGTATGTGGCTGCCCAGTGATGAAAAGTCAACTGAGTGTTCTTCCATGAACTTATCGTTACCAACTAGGATGGCTGATGACTCGACAACAGCACGGACACCTAGACCTGTTTCCGACATGAAGTCTGTTGAGGAAGGAATGCTGATTTCCTGTTCCTCGACGTAGTCCACAATCGCCTGCGCTAGTGGATGCTCGCTGTTTTTCTCAACTGCTGCAACAAGAGCAAGTGCTCTGCTCTCATCCATTTCAGCGACGACTACAATGTCTGTCACAGTTGGCTTGCCCACAGTAAGAGTGCCGGTCTTGTCAAACACAATCGTATTAATACTCGGCACTATCTCAAGACCCGTTCCAGTCTTGATTAGGACGCCATACTGAGCGCCCTTCCCAAGTCCAACCATTATCGCCGTTGGTGTTGCCAGACCCAGAGCACAAGGACAAGCGGCAACAAGTACAGCAATTGTGAAGCTCAGAGCCAAGTCCCACGGTTGAGCCATCACTAAAGTCCAGACAAGGAAAGTAGCCAGAGATATGACAAGCACAACGGGTGTGAAGACTTCAGCAATAGAGTCAGCCTTCCTCTGAATTGGTGGCTTCTTGGTCTGGGCCTCTTCCACTAGTTTAACAATCTGCGAGAGGACTGTATCCTGCCCGACCTTGGTGGCACGAATCTTGAGAACACCTTTTCCATTGACAGTGGCGCCAACGACTGAGTCCCCGATATCTTTCGAAACAGGCAGTGACTCTCCAGTGATCATGGATTCATCTACGGATGACTTGCCATCTACAACCTCACCATCCACGGGAACCCTCTCGCCAGGTCTCACAATGACGACATCATCTACCTCGACGTCTTCAATGGGTAGAGTCAGCTCTTGTCCGTCGCGGATGACAACAGCCACCTTAGGTTGTAGATCCATCAGGCTTCGAATTGCCTTTGAGGTTCGACCCTTGGCAACAGACTCCAGAGTTCGTCCTAGGAGAATGAAAGAGATCAGCAGCACAGCGCTGTCGTAGAAGGATGAGTATCCCACAAGAAAGAAGGTGGTCGCTACTGAATAGAAGTAGGCGGCACTTGTTCCAAGCATTATGAGAGTATCCATGTTGGTCTTACCATGCCGGAGACCTCGAAGGGCTGCTTTGTAAAAAGGATAACCGCCGATGAACTGGACCGGTGTTGAAAGAATGAACATGACAAGGTTGTGGGGTGTTCCTGGAGGTAGGAACGGTCCAAGGACTCCGAAGTGAAGTAGCACAACGGGGATTGTGAGAATGAGAGAAAATGTGAATAGAACTGAGTAATAGCGAATCTCCCGTTCTCTGGCCAATGACTCACGGTCTCCTTCAATGCCCTCTGCAGTGGCTATCTCTACACCTGCACTGCGTAGAACCTTCTTGACAGTCTTGAAGGTGACCAAATCATCATCGTACTCTACGAGGATCTTCATTGACTCAGGGAAAGCTCTGGCCGAGATTATCCCAGCAACATCCTCCACTGACGCCACAACTGCGTCCCAGTCAGGTGAGCTCTCGGTCTCGGCTATTGTTATTGTCATGACCGATCTCTTAGCCCTGTATCCAGTGGTCTCAACTGCTTCTTCGAGCCGCTCACGTTCGATTGCGCCCAGCTCGTACTCGATGACCGCCTTCTCGTCCAGAAGACTCACTGTGGCGGAAATCACCCCGTCTTGAGCAAGCAGTGTCTTCTCTATCGTCGTCACACAAGAAGCGCAATGCATGCCCTCAATCTTCATGGACATGCGTTCCTTCTGTATTTGTTTTTCTGGAGTTTCGGACGTCAGTGTCACCTCGGGCTTAACAATTGTTACTAATCCCTGTAGTAATAACTGTTGTCAAGTGTGATAAAAAGTGCAAATCACGAAGTTTATGGCTGGCCTGTAAAGATTGACGACCTGTCCTTATCACGGTCTCTATCAGACATCATCGTAAGTAGTTCAGTGAAGGCACCATCGATATTCTCGCCTGTCTTTGCAGAGGTCTCTCTGAAGACTGCTGGAACTTCCAGCTTCTCAATGAAGCGCTCAGCAAACGCCTGGCCCTCCTCAGCTGTCACACAGTCTGAGGTCGCCAGTCTCCGCAAGTCAATCTTGTTTCCTATGATAATGGTCGGAGGAAGAGGCCCCATATTCTTGTATGCCTCAACCAGCCACTTGGATGCGTTGTCGAATGATTCGCGGTCATTGACAGCGTAGACGAGAATGATCCCTGTACACCCGTGATAATAGTTGGCTCGCACCTTCTCGAAGGTTGGTTGTCCAGCTAGGTCCCACAGAATGAATTTCACAACATCCTGGTTGAACAGAACACGCTTGGTCGCGAGGTCCACTCCTATCGTGGCAAGATGGCCCTCGATGAATTCCTCTCCAAGATAGTTTCTTCTAATGCTCGTTTTACCAACTGCCCCGTCCCCAATTAGGACGGCCTTGATTATTTTGGAGCCATCATCCTGGTCCTTCATTCATAACTCCTCACGGTACTGGTTTTTTTTGGAAGTGCGTTCCTATTAGTCTATTGGGCTAAGCATTAGGGTACGTGTGTTACATGCAATGGGTATGCATGCGGACCCCCCGGAAGTCCTTCCTTTCTCCTTGATACTGAAGTTCGCATCTTACAAGATAAGTGTAACGAATAAGCAGTTTCGACTTGATACAATCGAAATTGCTCAAGCATCTAACCGGCGAGTAATGACCTGACTTTGGAAGTTGCCTTGCGCGGAGAGACCTTGCCAACCGTAGTGGTTTGACAGCCATGATAACCCGCGAATCTTTCTATTCCAGCTTTCAAACGCCCCATGCCCGCCTCGTTCTTCATGGTATCGGACTCGAGAAAGATTGACTTGATCTCGAGAATCCTGTCCTTGCGATGGACCTTCGCATCGAGCCTTCCACCAATATCATGACCATCAAGAATGGGAAGAACGTAATAGCCATACACTCGCTTTGGCGGGGGCACATAGCATTCAATCTTGTACTCGAAGTCCCACAGTCTGTGAGGATAGGGACGGTCGCGCATAATGTTGTCAAACGGACTGAGGAGCTTGACAGGGAGGTCTCCGGGGAATTCCTCGAAGGGTCCATTGAGTCTCTCAACATGGTTGGTATGAACGAAGTGTTTGTCCTTCATCCCACTTATTTGGACCTCTTCCAACAGTCCCTCTGAACAGAACTCCAGGAGAACGGTCTCTATTGTCTTCTTGCGACCGTTCCAAAGATGCCTTGCCGGCCTACGACCCATGTATGTCTTGACCTCTTCCGAACTCGCAATACCCAACGACCGGAAGATGGTATCAAACATGTAATGAGGGACTTCACTGACATCCATCGGTTCTGAATCGATGCCTGACGGAAGTACTCTCTCAGTCAAATCGTAGTGTTTCTGGAATCCTTTGCGGTAGCTTACCATTAGACGGCCCTGAAAGAAGAGGTACTCGAGCGCCCAACGTTCAGCCTTAAGGTCCCACCAACCCCTTGATGTTTCTTTCCTCTCGCCAATTTCTTGGCTTGCCGTTGGGCCATTCTTCTTCACAGTCTTGTAGACCTCTTCGATGAGAGGACCATTGTCAGCTGCCCAAGTCATAAATTGCTTCCATAGCATCTCTGGATAGAACTGCATGACCCAAGCATAGAACGGGAACGATTCGATTGGCAGCAGACAGAGAGCGTGAGACCAATACTCGAAGAGCTTGCCGTCACGCTGAGCTTGCCAAACATCGCCCTCACTATAATCATTGAATCGATTGTAGGTGATCAGATTGTGACTTCTCGTGACGACTGAGATTGTGTCTATCTGGATGTTGTGAATCCTCCGTGCAACTTCCAAAATTGACTTCGAAGGATTAGGAGTCCGAAGACCCTGAGTTTCGAGTACAAATCGACGAGCTTGATCAAGAGAGACCTGCATTATAGCGTTCGCTTCATTCTACTGGTCTT
>JAUVHR010000342.1 GCA_030593165.1 Candidatus Thorarchaeota archaeon | reverse complement strand
AGCTCAAGTGCGTCCCTCATTCGTTCCTTGAAGTCAGGAACAAGAATATAATCGCCATCACGGGTTCGCACGACGTCGAGACCGTCATCTTCGCTCACACGATCTACGATATCACAAATGGTTGGACCACCAACCCCCCAGCGAGACGATTCCTCACCTACCCTAACCACACCCTCATCCATCAACAGAGAACGTAATCTTACCGTGAGAAGTGGAGCAGACACAACTGATGAACCACTGAAACTGAGTATTGCACTCTCACTATGCCGAATCACGCTAAGTACAGAGGACTTGTCAAGTCCCTTCTGGTCAAGGATTCCGGCTAGGTCCTCCACAGTAATGGTCTTTCTGATGAGAAGAAGTCGGTCAAGCTCGTCAACTTGCTGTCTTCGTTTCCTTACTGACCATCCAGCAACAGCTGAAACCATCGAAACGAACACTAGGATGGTGAAGACCAGCCCCCAGAAGGGGTCACTCAGGAACGGTATTTGTAGGAGCATATCCTGAACCCACGGTTTCCTATAGTGTTACATCTTGTTTTCTTAGCCGTTTCTTGTAGAGCTCCATCCCAAGAATTGCGGGTAATGCCAGCAGGATGCAGATGAGCCAATCGTACGCGGTTAGCGGGATGAAGTAGAAGTTAAGCCCGACTGTTGAGAGTAACTCCTGAGCTAGTGGCCAGTACATCAACAGGAGGTGTGCAATGTAGATGAGGCCAATGAATGGAATGTAACGCCAAGTGCCTGGCTCTCTCAGACTGGACCCAAGTCCCATGTTGATTCTCCTTATGATCAACACCAGTGTGCTCTCCACTAGCAGGATTACCGTAAGCAACATCACAGCAGCTTTGGCTTCAACTATCCCGATTCCAGGTTCAAAGGGATGGATATTCGGATAAACGCCCTCAAGGTTCTCAGGGTAGATTTCAACAATGCCGAACATACTGGTGTAAGTCAAGAAGTAGACCAGAGCTGCCCCCATCGCCATTAGTATGACATTGATCGCCATGTACTTGGCCAGGGGGCGCGTAAGTATTTCCTCACTATCGCGGGGCTTCTCTTTCATCGCGCCGGGCGAGGTCTTATCTACGACTAAGGCCAGACCGGGGAAGGAATGCGTTGTCACAACAAGATACAGGGCTTGCCAAGTGGATAGTAGGTTAATCAAATCAGGGAGTACAAACATCGCGCCGAAGAAGATTATGCTCTCAAATAGGTTGATGGCCACATAGAAGTAGATTATCATCCTGATCTTACCGAACAGACCACGCCCTTGATGAACACCCGTTACAATCGACGCGAAACTATCGTCTGTAATAACGATGTCCGCAGCCTCTTTCGCAACATCCGTACCAGTTATGCCCATTGCGATTCCTGCATCGCTCATCGCAAGCGCTAATGCGTCATTGACACCGTCGCCCGTCATCGCTACGACTCTATTCTGACGTTGATACCGTTCGACGATAACCTGCTTGTGATCCGGGTTCACTCTGGCGAAGACATTCACCTTTGCGAATTCATCTTCGGTAAGGTCGTCAATCTGACCACCCTCAACAACCAAAGATCCGGACTCATGGATTCCAAGATTCTCTGCGATTGTCCTTGCAGTTGCAGCAGCATCTCCAGTAATCATAACAACGTTAATTCCTGCGCTGTGACAAGCACTGACAGCCTCTTTGACCCCCTCTCTTGGTGGGTCAAAAATCGCCACGAAACCAAGGTAGATGAGATTGGTCTCAGTGCGTTCTCGTGCTTCATCGGACGTTGGAAGATTGTCCATCCGTCGATAAGCGAATGAAATGACACGATATCCACGAGCTGCGAAACCGTTCACAAGATCCTGAATCCTCTTAGCATCCTTGGTTCCTAAACGAGATGGCGTATCAGCACCATCTATCATTGAGCATCTTGGGAGTAGAACCTCAGTTGCCCCTTTTGTGAAGACAATGAATTTGTCCTCATCAACACAAATCTTGGACATTCTCTTCAGTTCAGACTCGAATTGGAACTCGCTGACGATTGTGTACTTGCTCTTGAGTCCCTGCTCATCAAGACCACTTTTCCTGAGGAGGGTGAGAAGCGCAGCATCTGTAGGATCCCCAATGGGAATCCAGACTTTACCCTGATCCGGAAGCTCCCTCGTTTCAATCTCGGAGTCGTTGTTGATGCCGCCGTTGACAATGATGCGATAGAGACCTTTCCAACCAAGTACGTCGGTCACGGGGACTGCTTCGCTAGGAGTGAAAACATCAAGTTGTGAGTCGTCCGGAAGACGGAAAACCCCACCTTCTGATGAATAGCCGCCACCGGATATATTGTAGAGATTATGTGTGTCCCAAACGAACTTGACTGTCATCTGGTTTTTAGTCATTGTTCCTGTCTTGTCTGAGGCGATAACACTCACACGACCAAGACTCTCTACTGCTGAGAGGTCTCGGATGATGACACCTTTCTTAGCCATAGCCAGCACGCCAGTTAGAAGAACGATGGTGGTAAGGAGAGGGATGTTGATGGGCATGATGGTCATTGCTTTCGTTATGCCAGAAGTAATGACTTCAGCGATGCGGCCAATACTCAGATCAATCGGTCGGCCTAGAATGATGGGTGCTGCAATAAGGGACCATAGAACTGAGAGAACCATCAGGAATATCGCGGCTATTGCTAGATACTTGGCAAGAAGGTTCACCTTCTTTCTGAGAGGGATGTCGCCGGTATTGAGCTCCGACAACGAACCTTGGATCTTGCCAATCTCAGTTGAACCTCCAGTCTTAGTAGCCACAACTGTCCCTGTGCCTGTTGAAACGTAAGTTCCAAAGAAGACTATGTTCCTCATGTCAGTTAGAGGGACTTCGCTATTCGGTACCAAGCGCGAATCCTTTGAGGTTGGAACACTCTCACCAGTCAATGATGCCTCATCGGTAGTGAGATTTGAACAGACAATGATTCGTCCATCGGCTGGTATCTTGTCGCCCTGTTCAAGCTTGAGAATATCGCCAGGTACAATCTCATCGGGATGAATCTGCACTTCGTTGCCACTTCGAATGGCACGTGCTTCCCCAGCTGATAGTTTCTCCAAGGCATCGAGCTTCTTTTCTGCGCGGAACTGTTGGAAAATCGCCACAATAGCGTTTACGAGAACGACTCCAAGCCAGATGATTGCCTGTCCTAGTTGGTTGTTTGGGCCTGGGAACATGTACGCTAAGGCAACGAGGGCAAATGAGCTGATAAGATAGATTGTGATTAACCAGTTCATGATTGGTGCTAGATAGACCTTCCAGAAAGATGCCTTAATCTTAGGGATGACATTCGGACCATACTTCTCTGTCCGAGTCTTTACCTCACTGTCGGGCAGACCCGTTTCAGCGGTAACAGAGAAAGCGCGCAGCACCTCCTCCACTGGCATTGTGTGGTAAGCATGAATGATGGCATCGGTTTCAGAAATGATGGCGTCGGTGTCAGACAATGTCAGTCCCTCGTCCTATGGTTTGTCCTCATTGTGTTCGTCACAGATAAATGAAACTGTAACCAAATCATGAACAAGTCTATTCTGCGGGATGGACCTTTTGAAGCTTTTCAGCTCAGAAATCATGCTCTAGGCGATAGGTTCATGTATAAAGCCGCGCAGTCAGGCTTGCCGCATGCAGCTGAAGGCAAACTGGTGCCAACAATGTCATTATACTGGGACTCTCCTCCTCCGCCCAAGTCTTCGTCAAGTAACTTGAAAATCATGGCTGTTTTGGTTATTGTGATGTTCGTGGTAGCCTCGGGTATGATCATCCT
>JAUVHR010000087.1 GCA_030593165.1 Candidatus Thorarchaeota archaeon | reverse complement strand
ATCTGCCTCCACTTCAGGATGGATTGGTATTGGCTGGCAGAATCAGACTGGTGGATTCACAAATGCTGGGCTGAATGGCAGTGACCTCATTCTGGGATACGCTCCCGGAACTCCACACGCGGATGTTCTTCGAGTCACCGGTTCGGAACCCGTGACAGTCCATTACGAGCTGTATCTTCGCAATGGAACTCTAATACAAGAAGGCGATGTTCCCGATGACCTATCCACTACCCCACTCAATGATGAGCGACTCCTCGACGCGTATAAGGAAGCGATAATCGGAATGAGGATTGGTGAAATCCGTCACTTCATTATACCCGCTGAAGAAGCATACAATACACCCGACGCCCAACTTTACGGCTATGACCTGGAGTACGTAATCACGCTCACGCGAATCGGCAATGATTTCAGCAATCCTACTGATGCGAGCGAGATCGTTTTCAGTGACCGCTATGGAACTAGCACCTTTCAGCACATAGCGGACGCGAATCAAAGCCAAATCATCGCTGCAGATGCCAGTGATGATGGTTCAACCACGCAGATTGAGTACTTTGTTCAATTGAATAGCACAGATCCATTCGACATACCTTTCCTGAATAATACGGATGTCCACTATCCAATGGTTCTGATGTTCTCCAACAGTGAGGATTTCGGCGACCTTCCTGTGCAGCATACAGACTGGTCCAACCCACTAATGGCAGAGCTGATTCCCAACATTGCTCCGATTATCATTGTTGAGAGCCCCGAACAGGACGCGGAACTGGGTTTCGTCACAAACATCGAACTCAACATCACTGACAACTCTTTCATCCAAAGGGCATGGTACAAGTTCGACCATGAAAACTGGACTGAGATCTATTACAGTTTCCAGACGGGATTCTGGGAAACGAGTCTGGACCTATCTGAGCAGGACACCGGACCTCATACCCTTTGGTTCAACGCCACAGACCCATCCAATGTGACGAGTCTTGTATACATCAATGTTACAATCAACAGGCCATTCCTGCCACTCCTAGGAATGAAACTAGATGTAGACCGAAGAATCTACACGCGTCTATACCATTCTACAGAAGTCATTGATCAGTACGCGATTAGAAACAACGGTTCTGCACCGATTGGTGCAATAGAGGTGTTTCTACCCGATGAGTGGTCGGGCTACCTCCTATCCTTCACCGCTACGGACAGCGTAGGGAATGAAATCCGAGTTGAACGTCTCCCTGATTACAATGGAATGATGCATTGGAGACTTCACTTCTATGAACCCATTGGGTTCCAGGAAACATACCGATTTGAAACCTCCATGTATCTTCACTCATTACATACGTTAACCAACTTCGATAACAACGAGTACGAGCTTTTCTTCCTTGTGTATCCTGTATTGCCGTATGTCATGACCACATTCAGCTTTGGAATTGAGTTCAGAAGCGGTGACTCAATGACTGGGTATCTACCTGAAACTGAAACGGTGAATATTGCTCCAATAATAATCGAGGACTTCTCGACGACAATCAAGTCCTACACTCCATTCCTAGTTGCGAACCGTGTGACGAAGATCACAGCAGATGCATGGGGCTGGATGTCCTATGAGGAAACAATAGCCCTCGAGAATGTGGGCCCTGCTAGAGATAACATGATAAGCTTCTATGCGCCCGCATACTCCTCGGGAATAAAAGTGTACGACGAGGTTGGAGTGCTTGCCACATCAGTCCCCGATCCAGAACAATTGTTTAACAAAACGGCAAAAGTTCCCATCAACCTTCGAACTGATAGATTCGGAGAGGAGGGGTTCTGGCCTGGTTACAAGTATACATTCCACATCAGCTACATTGTACAATTATCAGGACATACAAATCCTGGCGCGAATTATGAAATTCTTGATGTTCCGATTGGAACCATAGGTGACATCTTAGTGCAGACGCACGAGATTGATATCGTGACGCCCCTATCAATTGCTATCATATCTGCATCGGGTGACTATAGGTTACTCTACGGGATCTTCGATGTAACTTTGCAGTACAAATCCTATAACTCGACCGAACAGAACCCTGCACAGATCTCTTTGACATATCAGGTATCTGTTAATGCAGCCGCTCGACCACTTGCCTTCTCTCTGATAATAGGTCTTATCTCTGCTATCTATGTGCTAGCTCGAAAGGTAGACTTGCCCGTCGATGGAGCCAGTGCTCGTGACGGCGAATCCGCAATCTATGAGCAAAAGCATGTTGGTGCTCCACCGGAGCTCCTGAGAGAGTTTGCGACCTTGTACTCGAGAAAGACCGCACTCGGTATGGACCTTGAGAAGCTACAAGCACAACTCCGTCGTGGTAAGGTAAAGAAGCGAGAGTTCCTCATCCGTGAGCGGGATCTAAAGAAGCAACTTGCGGATGTAGATGCTCAATTGCCGGCTCTCAAGGACGAACTCATGTCACATGGTTCCAGGTATAGGGATATGGTTGCACAACTTGAACTTCAAGTGGAGAAGATTGAAGGTGCCAAAGCCGGACTTCGTCAACTCTTGCTTAGAAAGAAGAAGCAGAGAATCAGTCGTGTGGCCTTTGAACGAACCCGGGAGGATTATCTCAAGACCATAAAACGGGCGACGTCCGAAACGGATAAGATTCTCCTGTCGATACAGGAAGAGGCTGGCGACATTTAGGTTCGCCTTTGCCTTTTAGGAAGTCTTATCAAAACAAGAATCGGACAGGAACCTCCTCGTAGAAGGGCTCAAACATGAATGTTCACACAATCCTAGACCGTACCAGCATTAGTGTAAAGGATATTCTAAAGCGTAACACAAGTGCACTTGAGATGTACCAATACCTGAGTGGTTCTCCTAAAGTCCAGTCATACTTGCGTAGTGCCAATCGTATGGCCGTGTCAAGGCTGGGATATACTGATCATGGACCTGTTCATGCTGAAGTGGCAACTTGGAACGCTCTTCAGGCATTTGATATTCTGGATCAGAAATTCAAACCGAACGTAGTCGCTGAGGACGTCGGGGACACAGATGATGCACGAATGGTTGTACTTGCATCAACCTATCTACATGATATTGGGATGGTCATTCATAGACAAGATCACCCAAACTCAGCGATTGAACTTGCCCGTCCAATCCTAGAAGAGAAGATAATGGACATGTATTCGGATCCAATGAAAGCAACCGATCTTCTCTCCTTCATCCTTCATGGAATCTATTCGCATGATGACAACACTCAATGTCTAACGTTCGAGGCTGGTATCACCAAAATTGGCGATGGTTGTGACATGACAAAGGGTCGTACGAAGGTTCCATTTCATCATGGAAAGGTCGACATCCACTCAGTAAGTGCAATGGCGATCAATGATGTAATACTTGAGGCGGGTGATGACAAGCCACTGCGAATCGTTGTGGCAATGGACAATCCAGCCGGCGTCTTTCAAGTTGAAGCTGTTCTCATCAAGAAGCTCTCTACAAGCGGATTGAAGGACCACATTGATGTTCATGTTCTCATTAACGGCGAACGACTGCTTCTTTCCAAGGTGAGGCGTCTTCATGTGGATGTAGACCTTGATGAAGAAGAGCCTAGTAGCACGATGAGCAATAAATAGTGGTAGCCCCGCCAGGATTTGAACCTAGGTCTTCGGGACCAAAACCCGAAATGTTGGACCACTGCACCACGGGGCTATGTTACTGAGCCGCCTCAGTTAGACTCTAGACCGAACGGTTTCCCGTTCTTGAGAATACTATTGGGGATCCTCTCTTTCCACCTCTCAAGGAAAGCGGTCTCCTCAATATGCTGTTTTCCTTCAAGTCTCATCTCATCAGGCAGCATGCAGGTTATCCTATCAATGACCGGATACCAGCGACCACATTTGGTGCATGTCAGTAAGGCCTCATCGATCTCCTCGATATCCTCGCCATTCAACTCAATGTTGTGGGACCTGAACAAATCCATATTCAGCTCTCCATTGCATTCCTTTGCAGGGCAATAAAGGAGATCCATCAACCAGTGTTTCATTCAATGCTCCGCCTATAGTCAGAACATCGCCAAGAACTGTGAACATAAAAATGATTCTTAGCATCCCTTGGCAAATCCAAAAGCCTAATTGGAGGTCTTCTTGCCATCTGGCACATAGTTCCATTCAGTGGTATGAACCATGGAATTCAATCATCCATACTTGCCAGTCACCAAGGAAACCGAAGAGAAAATGCTCTCCTCCATTGGAAAGACATCACTAGACGATCTTTTCAACAACATTCCCAGCGAGTTCAGACTGAAGCGGGCCTTGAAACTACCAAACACTCATTCGGAGATTGAGGTCACACGAAGACTGAGAGAACTAGCTGAGAAGAACACCCCAGCAAACACTGGTCGTGTGTTTCTTGGTGCTGGAGTCGGATTGCATTACATTCCCGCAGTTGTTTCAACACTGTCAGGCCGATCCGAGTTCTTGACATCCTACACAAGCTACCAGCCCGAAATAAGTCAGGGCATGCTCCAGACACTCTTTGAATACCAAAGTATGATGGCCGAATTGCTGGACATTGAAGTTGTCAATAGCAGTATGTACGATATGGCCACAGCATTGGGTGAAGCTGCCAAGATGACCACTCGTGTTGTAAAACGCCGTATGAAGTTTCTTGTACCAAAAACGGCGAATCCTATCCATGTTCAAGCGCTTCATACCTACACGGAACCAATCGGAATTGAGGTGGAATCGATTGAATATGATTCCAAGACAGGTTTGATGTCACTATCAGACCTTGAGTCAAAGCTCGATGACACAGTTGCAGGAGTCTATGTAGAGAACCCAAGCTATCTTGGATTCATTGAGAATCAAGTGGACAAGATTAGCAAGATAGTTCATGACGCAGGTGCATTATTTGTTGTAGGGGTCAATATTCTCTCCCTTGGCGTACTTCGACCGCCCGGTGACTACGGTGCGGATATCGTGATTGGTGAGGGTCATATTCTGGGATCGCCAGTTACGTATGGTGGTCCTCTCTTGGGTGTTTTTGGATGCATTAACAACATGAAGATTATCCGACAGATGCCTGGTCGGCTTGTTGGACTTACACGTACTTCAGAGGAGCCCTATGAACGTGGTTTTGTTCTCACACTGAGTCCTCGTGAGCAGCACATCCGGAGAGAGAAGGCCACCAGCAACATCTGTTCAAATCAAGCAATGGCTGCCGTCACAGCGGCAATCTACCTTTCATCTATGGGCCCAAGCGGCATTCGTAAGGTTAGTGAATCGATAACATACAGGGCCAATTACGCTGCGAAGAAACTTGATGAGATTAAGGGAATAGCGGCACCAGCTATTGGGAATTCGATATGGAATGAGTTTGTTGTCAGGTTTGAAAACGGAGTATCTGCAGAAACAGTGCATCGAGAGCTTCTTACACGCAATCTTCATGGCGGCAAAATCTTAACCAATGAATTCCCAAGGCTTGGCGAGTCGATGCTATTCAGTGTGACCGAGATTCACACGAAGAGTACCATAGATGAGCTCAAAGAAGCAGTAGATGAGATTCTTTCTTCAGGAGGTGCTCAGAGGTGAATTCAGAAAGGCCTGACCCACGATTCCACCAAGCAAAGTGGAACGAACCATTGCTGTTCGAGATGTCTGAATCCGGCGTCATTGGTCATCTTGTACCATCTCCAGAAAAAGGAATTATGGAAACCGTTGGTTCTCTGGACTCACTGCTTCCTAAGGAACTCCAGAGGAGAAGTCTTCCAGCAATTCCAGAGATATCAGAGGTTCAGGTTGTTCGTCATTTCACCCGTCTCTCACAGATGAATTTCTCAGTGACATCAGGTACCTACCCACTTGGGAGCTGCACAATGAAGTACAACCCTGTCGTAAATGACTGGGCAGCAGCCTCAGATGGATTTGCATGGCTTCATCCGTATCAGGATGTTTCCACATCACAGGGCGCACTTGAGTTGATGTGGGAGCTTGAACAGTGGCTTGTTGAAATAACAGGCATGGCCGCAGTCACTCTTCAGCCACCTGCTGGAGCTCAGGGCGAGTTCACTGGAGTTCTAGTGATGCGAGAGTACCATCGGTGCGTCACTGGAGAGTGTGAACAACGTGACGAGATGCTAATCCCTGATGCGGCTCATGGTACTAACCCTGCCTCTGCAGCTATGGCGGGACACAAGGTCGTCGTCATTCCATCCGACGATGAGGGCCTTGTCGACATAGACGCTCTCAAAGCGGCAGCTGGCTCACGCACAGCAGGACTGATGCTCACAAACCCCAACACAATTGGTGTATTCGAGAAGAATATCCGAGAGATATCTGGCATTGTTCATGATGCAGGCGGGCTACTCTACTACGATGGTGCGAACTTCAATGCAATTATGGGCATAACACGTCCTGGGGACATGGGATTTGATGTAGTTCATCTGAATCTCCATAAGACGTTCGCAACTCCCCATGGTGGTGGAGGTCCTGGAGCTGGACCAGTAGGTGTGAGTGACAAGCTTGCAGAGTTCCTGCCGGTGCCACGAATAGTCAGGAACGATGTTGGGACTTTTGATTTCGACTACGATCACCCACGGTCAATCGGTAAAGTACATGGTTTCTACGGTAATTTCGGTGTG
Source organism: Candidatus Thorarchaeota archaeon (assembly GCA_030593165.1). GTDB lineage: Archaea > Asgardarchaeota > Thorarchaeia > Thorarchaeales > Thorarchaeaceae > JAJRWI01. The sequence continues at coordinate 4,651 of JAUVHR010000087.1, read as the reverse complement.
CTTGTCAAGGCTTACACCTACATCTATGCACTTGGCAAGCATGGTCTCCGTCGGGCGTCGGAAACCGCAGTTCTCAATGCCAACTACATTGCGGTTCATGCGAGCAAGATCCCGGGTTTCTCTCTACCTTATTCACAAGATGCCCCAAGGATGCATGAATGCGTCATCTCTGCTGAGGGACTGCTGGAGGACACAGGCGTGAGCGCGATGAATGTCGCAAAGCGGCTACTCGACTTCGGCGTTCACTCTCCAACGGTTTACTTCCCGTTGATCGTGCCGGAGGCTCTAATGATTGAACCAACTGAAACCGAGACGAAGAAAGAGCTTGACTTCTTTATCGACATGCTGAGAAGGATTTCTGAGGAGGCATACAGCAATCCTGAGAAAGTAAAGAGCGCGCCACAATCAACAGCACTCCGACATCTGGATGAGTATCGTGCTGCACATCCCAAGACTCTCGCCCTCTCTTGGAGGATGTTCAACGAGAAGAAACTGGATGCGCAGGAATAATGCACCACCGAAAGTGTTACAGCCCTTGACGCAACTACAGTAGCACCATGAAGATAGAGCAGGATGTAGATGGAGCTAGACTGATCATGGAATCAATGGAGGTCGGACAAGATCTTCTCGTGATTATCCATGGGGGTGATGAACACCACATTGGCGGTGTTGCGATTGCCTATCCGACTCGAAGTCATTACAGGGACGCGGTCACCATCACCTTGAATTCCATGTCGTTTCCGGGGCACAAGGACTATGTTATTGCAAACTCTACAGCTGAGAAGATGGCAAAGTCCTTGGAGCGTTCTGTGGTTGTCACAGCTGGGATACACATAGAGAATGCAACAAAGCCCCAGATAGAAGAAGTAGTCAGAACAGTTGATTCGATGACGGATGACCTCATAATGCACTATAAAAGCCATGAATAGGTTGGCCAGAGCGAATTGTGAGGAAGGTCAGTTGATAGTCCGGTTCAAGTGCTTTGGTCCTTTGAGGAGCATCATCGGAGAGCGCATAATGGAGATTGATGTACCTGAAGGCTCCACCATACGGAATGTAATAGATCGGATTATCGAACTGAAAGGCGAAGAAGCCAGAAGGCTCATTCTTGATGGGACGCGTGTGAGCGGGAACCTGATATTGATGTTAAACAGGAGAGATGTAGACACACTTGATGGTGAGGAAACGCGTGTCGATGAAGGGGACACAGTTACAATGTTGCCCCATGTTCAGGGTGGATAGATTGGGGTCTAGTTTCTATCTTGAAACCTATGGCTGCTCGCTCAACAAGGCTGATTCAGACATAATGGTCGCTATTCTCTCTAGCAATGGATATGAACAAGTTTCATCTCCAGATGACGCCGATGTAATCATACTAAACTCGTGTGGAGTGAAGGAGCCAACGGAGGACCGTGTAATATCCAGACTAGCTGAACTTGCGTCAAGTGACTTACCAATCATCATTACAGGCTGTCTTCCTAAGATATCCCTACAACGTATTGAGCACATTTTGCCTGCAGTTAGAGCCATTCTTGGCCCTCAGTCAATGGACATACTCAACGAGGTCATGCGGCGTGTACTGGACGGCGAACGTGGTATCGTACATCTTAATCGTGATAGTTCGTCCAAGCTACAGTACTTTGAAGGACCGCCAAACAGCGTAATTTGTACAATTCCAATATGTGAAGGCTGTCTTGGAAGCTGTACGTATTGTGCTGTACGACTTGCAAGGGGTAGTGTCAGGAGTTACCGCATCGAAGAGATTCAACGTGTTGTACAGCGCTGCGTTAACAAAGGATATCGTGAGATACGTCTAACTGCCCAAGATGCGGGGGTTTTTGGTACTGATACTGGGGAGAACCTCCACAATCTCCTAAGAGAACTCGACTGTATTGATGGATCCCACAGATTTCGACTGGGGATGTTCAATCCGGAATTACTTCTAAGTTCACTTCCAGATATCATTGAGGTTCTTGAATCAGAGCACTTCTTCAGATTCTTTCATGCGCCTCTTCAATCTGCAAGCAATCAGGTTCTACGTCAGATGGGGCGCAAGTACACTGTTGAAGAATGGGAGTCACTCGTAAACATGATACGGAACAGATTGAGTGATACAACAATCGCTACTGACATTATTGTTGGCTTTCCCGGTGAAACCGACCAAGACTTTGAAGACACAATTGACTTGATTGAACGTATCAGACCTGAAGTGGTAAACATCTCCAAGTATGGTGATCGCCCCAATACACCTGCCTCAAGGTCAAAGGAAAAGGTCCCGACATCCACCAGAAAGGACCGCAGTCGTCGGCTCTCTGCCCTGGTGGCCGAGATTTCACTTGAGCAGAACCAATCTTGGGTTGGCAGGACCGTACATGTATTGGTGACCGGTGAGGCACCGAAAGGTGGTCTTTTCTGCAGGACTATTTCCTACAAACCAGTTATCGTTCATGATGAAGCAATCTTCGGGCAGGTGATTGCCACCAAGATACTTTCCGCTAAGAGAACACATCTAGTAGGGAAATTCACTCTCTAGCCGTCACGTTGATGTCTACAACTTCACCTGATTTCGCACTCTCTCGTGCAGCCTCTACTAACTCCAAGGCGGCAATACCATCATCGAGACCCACTCTTGGTGGAGCACCGGTCTCGATACATCGAAGAAAGTCATTGATTACCTCACCTAGAGGTTCTCCATAGACCTTCAATGTCGCCCCTCTCTCCGGAAGCTTGAGTGTTCTGCCATCGGCTGAGGGCTCTTGGTCCAAGTCTTGTACCTTGATTATCTGTGCAAACAGGTCCAGATTCAGTGTTCCCTTTGTGCCAGATACATCAAGACTTCTTCTTCTGCCTACGTACTGTCTTGAAAGAAGGATAAGATGCTCTGGACCCTTCTCGAATTGAATGATGACAGTACCCGCATTGAAAACCCCTCCCTGAATGCTACCCAGTGCATAAAGCTTGGCGGGACCACCACTTATCCTTGCCATGATATCGAAGTCATGAACTCCAATATCCTCAAAAACATCGCCCAGTGACGGAATTCGTTCGGGCTGGACATAGCCGCGCCGGTCATGTATCACCGCTCTTGGAATACCAATTGCCCCTGACCTGATCAATGAGAGGGCACGACCAAGCACCGGATTATATATTTCCGAGTGTGAAATCACAACTGCAATCTTCTTATCCCTCAGTAATCCTGCTACTCTTCTGGCATCCGCAAGTGTGCTTGCAAGAGGCTTCTCAATCAGGATTCCCTTGATTCCATTGAAGTGTTTCGCAATTGCTTCAACTATCTGAGCGTGAGTAGGGGTAGGCGTGGACACTATGACACCGTCAAGGCCGCCATCGTCCAGCATTGCCTCAAAGTTGTCAAATGCCGGGACTCCATACTTCTTGGCCTCTTCCTCTGCGCGGGGATAGTCGCTGTCGGCCACAGCCGCAAGAGCCCTCATAGCATGGAGAATGCGGGCATGTATTCGTCCCATATTTCCAATCCCAATAATTCCAATTCTTGGAGCTGCCATAAAACACACCACGGGTCTGGATGGTCTTCTCCCACTATGCCCCTCCTTTATACATTGCTCTCTTCCAATAACAAACACTGTGAATCAGTTGTTCTCCTTTTACCAGTGGTTTTCATTTCGCAACCGCTTTTCTGCAAATGACTAGCATGGGGTGCTTATATCACCAGTCACTGACAGAATACTGAAACGAGCAATAATACAAGGCCTCCCTTGGGTCCTCTCTGCTCGATTGGAACTTCATTCGACGCCTCATTGCATCCCTCTCCCTCCCGGTCAAGTTCCATCGACTCCTTTTCGAGAGGACCCCTACCCACCGTTCTACTTCTGACGTGATTCTTGCATGAATAGAAGCAAGCTCAAGTAACTCGCTGCACTCTACGTTATTGCCTATAGAAATCCTTATCATCCATTTCTATACGGAATGCGATGAACTCCAAGGTCTTGATACTTCGAGAGCGCCTTCTTGGTATTCGGAGTGTCGTTATTCTATTCATGCATATGCGGAGGTTGCCCAGCCAGGTTAAAATCGCTAGGTTGAGGGCCTAGTCTCGTAGGAGTTCGCGAGAATTTTATAGGACGTTATTAGGGATGGCACGAATGTTTGTATGATGAGCGAGATAAGAGATGAATACGACTGGGAGGAGGAATCTGAAGAAGCACTCCTATCCGAAACTCTTGGTTTAACATCTAGAACCCGAAAGGAAGTCATCAAGGGCTACAACGTGGAATACTTCTCTGAAGAAGTATACAAACTCCATTTTGAAGAGAATACTACACTACAGGAAATCGCCAAGATACTGGGAGTGTCAGTTCACACCATCTACAGGTGTTTTCGAAAGAACGAATGGACTCCACAAATGAGCACAGTAAGAAAGCAAGTGGATGAACAAACTCTTAGACATCTATACTACAATGAAAGACTATCGCAAAAGAAAATAGCTGAGAAAATGGGAGTTTCTTTGAGCACAATCTACAGACGATTCAAAGAGTATGATATGAATGCTAGGAGAATAGGTACTCGAAACGAGATAGATGTGCAAGAAATACATCACCTTCATTTCGATCAAGGACTTGCCTTTCAAGAGATAGCAGAAAGACTAGATATCTCTCCACGTACAATCAGTCGT
>JAUVHR010000114.1 GCA_030593165.1 Candidatus Thorarchaeota archaeon | reverse complement strand
TCTTGTCGAATCCCTTCAACATCTCTAGTATCTCTTTTGGGGATTTCAGGTCCATGACGATCAAGATTAGCACCCACGACTCCATCAAACACCATGGATCAGTCTAAAAACTATTGCTAGGGAATTGACACGACTAGAGTGAGTCCTCCATGACTCTTGTGATTTTGCAGGAAGGAATCTTCATGAGAATCTTGGCCGCGACATCGGGACCCATCTCAACATCTACATGAATCTCCGTTCCGCGAAACGTGTGGTCTAGAACGTTCCCTGCATCATGGAGCCAAGATAGTAATGACATGCCGGAATCGTCGGTGGGAATGACCACTGAATACCGATGCATATGGGGAAGATGACTGTCGATAGTCCTCAGAAGATGGTCCAAGTTAGTCTTCTTTTCAGCTGAGATTGGAATCACTTCGGGGTAGAACTCATTAAGCGCGTTCATCTTTGCTTCGAGTTCATCGTTGTCTAGCAGGTCAATCTTGTTCAGTGCAACAACAATGGGAATTCCATCTGCCCCCACTCTCAAGAACGTGTCTTGACACGTTACCAATTTGCGAAACATCTCCTCAACGTCATCAAACCCATCAATGACAAGCAAGATCACATCTGCGTCTGTAATCTCCATCAGTGTTGTGTTGAAAGCCTGAAGAAGTTGGTTAGGAAGATTGCTGATGAATCCGACAGAGTCAGAAAGAACTGCCTGTCGTCCCGCTAAGGGCAGAAGGGAAGCCTTAGTAGAAAGTGTTGTGAACAGCTCATCAGCCACCTTAACCTCTGAACCAGTGAGTGCTCTATGTAGGGTGCTTTTTCCAGAGTTGGTATAGCCTGCAAGCGTGACCTCCAAGAACCCCTCGCGAGACCGCTTCTTCCGTTTGAGAGATTGCGCTTTGGATATCTTCTCCAATCGTGCAGTTATGTGAGCTATTCTCTTTCGTAACTCGGAAATACGCTTGGAAACAAGGTCTTCACCAGCACCTACTTGCTCAGCGATTGGACGATCTCCAGTATGTTCCTTCTGAAGACGCATTCTTATCTGATGACGTTCGAAGGGCAGTTCATACTTGAGCCTAGCCTGTTCTATCTGGAGCTTCGCCTGGGGGGTTCGAGCGTGCCTGTCGAATATCTCCAAGATAACTTGTGTACGGTCTCTTACTTCAAGGTCCCAAGCCTCCATCAGCCGAAAAATCTGACTTGACTTCAACTTGGGCGAGTAGAGGACTACATCGGGTTTGCCAACCTGTATCCATTCACGAATCTCTTCGACCTTCCCACTTCCAATCCCAAACTTGGCTGATGGCTTGGTTACAATATCATATTGACCTACTACGACGTAACCGGCAGTTGTCGCAAGTGCCTCGAACTCGTAAAGCAGATCTGGTTCTCGATACCGTCTCTGCTGCACAAGCAGTGCTTTCCGGATTTCCATCACGTGAAGTTATCAAAGTTATTGACTTAAGGCGTTCGATGGGCGTGGTATCTGTCAGTGCGACCAAAGCACAAGATTCTTTGAGGGGCCACAATGTTTAGCCTTGAACTCTGATGAGCCGCTTCGAGATACGTGCAAAGGATGGCATGGGAAGAACGGGAGTGTATTCCACAAACCATGGTGACTTGAATACTCCACTCCTGATGCCCGTTATCCATCCGGGCAAGTCCGTAATACCACCAAGAGAACTCGTTGACAAGTACGGATTTCAAATGGTAATCACAAACTCCTACATTATCAGATCACACGATAGATTTAGGGAGAAGGCGGTTGCAGAGGGAGTTCATAGTCTTCTGGACATTGACGTTCCTATCATGACGGACTCAGGAACATTCCAAATGTACGTTCATGGCTTACCGGACGAAGAAATCAATCCACTAGAGATCGTGGAGTTCCAGAAGAGCATTGGTACAGACATCGGGACGATTCTTGATGTGTTCTCCGACCCGGATGTTGGTAGAAAGAAGGTGGAGGATGACGTCCAACTATCACTGGAACGAGCACGGGCATCTGTAGGTTCTAAAGGGGAGATGCTCCTAGCAGGCACTGTACAGGGAGGCATCTATCCCGATCTTAGAGAGGAATCCGCGAAGGGTCTAGCAGAGCTTGATTTTGATGTTCATCCCATCGGAGGTGCTGTTCCTCTAATGGAGCGCTACAGATACGCAGACATTGTCAGGGCGACTCTGGCAGCTAAGAAATACTTGCCCCCCAATCGTCCAGTTCACCTGTTTGGTTGTGGACACCCAATGTTCTTTGCACAGGCCGCACTCTTGGGCTGCGACTTCTTTGATTCTGCCTCCTATGCAAAGTTCGCAGAGTCTGGACGGATGATGCTGCCAACGGGAACTGTACACCTCAAAGATTTGAGAGAGCTGCCCTGCGGCTGCCCGGTTTGTAGCAGCCATACCGCAGGCGATCTGACGGCACTATCTAAGGAGGAACGAGATGTATATCTGATGCGCCATAATCTGTATGTGATTGCCGCAGAGATGAGAAGAGTCAGACAGGCCATTTCCGATGGGAAATTGCTCGAGCTTTGTGCGGTACGCGCAAGAGGACATCCTAATTTATACGAAGCACTCCAAGTCTACCTGGATCACTTCGAGCAAATCGAAGAAGCAGACCCAGTAGGGAACGCCTCGTCCATATTCTATACTGGACCGGAAACAGCAAAACACCCTGTCACTAAGAGATACTTCAAGCGAGTTCTTGCTAGATATCCCTATAGACAGACACGGAACCTCATTCTTGTACCTAGTCTTGGAGATAGACCATTTGGAAACACTGCACCAACTATTATCAACTCAGTGAAACGTTTGGCTCCGAGGAATGCTCTGCTTGCTTTTGTGACTCCTATTGGCATCGTGCCTTGGGAACTGGAGCATGTCCATCCTGCTCAACAATGTATATTTCCTTCAACGATTGATCAGGCTACACTCGGAGTAGCTCGTGGTCGTTTGATTGAGTTCCTTGATGCAACACGGGCTGAGGAGATATTCTGGTTCAATAGGGAATCACCCACGAATGTGTTCGCTGAGTCCTTGAGTGGGGACTCATTGAAACGCTTGGATAAGGCATCAGAAATCCTAGAGATGCTGGGCGGTTTCGCCGAAGAGAGACTTGGATGGACCTCAAGGAAACTGCGGGCACTCCTAGCATACCAATGGGGAATAAGGGACATATCGAAGGCATCTTTCAGTGAGATGATGATGAAGGTCTCAAAGGCAACAGGTAAGATACGTCACGTGAAGAAACAGAACGAGATTTTGTTCACTCTTGTTCCAACCACAGGATTACTGACTCCAACCTACGAGGGCGGCCAAGCACTCAGGGGCTGGGGAATTGGCAGGGACTACATTGTCACGATGGATAACGATGCTGCAGAATTCGTGGTCAAGGGCAAGTCAGCCCTCGCCAAATTTGTCAAGGACGCAAGTCCCAATCTACGAGCAGGAGAGGACGTTCTGCTTGTCGATGAATTGGGCGAACTGCTCGCGGTAGGCAGAGCTAACCTGTCAGGTAACGAGATGCTCTCCTTCAGTAGGGGTGTTGCGGTAGTCACGCGACACCCGCGGAAGCATTAGATGGACCCTCAGCTGTCGCCATGTAGTGACCGGGGACCTTGCGTAGTGCATGGACACCCCCGAGTGGGAGAACCATTACCTCTGATCTGGGAGCGAACAGCTTGATCGGGTCACCTGGATTTATGGCGGCTTCAGGATCTAGTAAGGCCTGTGCATGAATTTCACCTATGTCAAAGTAGACTTCAAGCCCATTTCCCACAAAGATTGTTCGCGTCACCATGCCATCTATCTCATTGTCCTGAGGGGTCTCGCGTTCAAAGGAGAGGTCCTCCGGGCGTATCGCGCACCTGACCTCCTCTCCAACTTCGAATGGATAGCCGTCTATGGTAGTCAAACCATTGATTATCTGACCATCAGGGAGCTTTACTTGGATGTGCCCTCCAATAGATTGAATCGTGCCATCTACAAAGGTACACTGTCCGATGAAATCAGCAACGAAAATCGTCTGAGGTTGAGAGTATATCTGACGGGGTGTGGCAAACTGCTGTATATAGCCTAGGTCCATAACGGCTACTCTGTCAGAGATACTGAGTGCTTCATGCTGGTCATGAGTCACGTACACAGTTGTGGTAGTGAGTTCCTTTTGAATGCGGATGATTTCCTCACGCATCTCGATCCTAAGCTTTGCATCCAGGTTTGAGAGAGGTTCATCCAGAAGGAGTACATCCGGCTCGACGGAGAGTGCCCGCGCAAGTGCAACTCTTTGTTGCTGCCCACCTGAGAGCTGGTGGATATGCCGGTGTCCAAGACCTTCCATACGCACTAGTTCGAGAGCTATGCTCACCCTTTTGTCAATGGCACTTTTGGTGAATTTCAAACCACCTACTCGTTTCAGTTTGAGACCATATGCGATGTTATCACTTACGGACATATGAGGCCAAAGGGCATAGTTCTGGAAGCACATACCTGTGTTTCGTTTGTGGGGAGGTACTTGGGTGATTTCTTTCTCATCAAAAAAGATCCTACCCGAGTCGGGTGCATAGAATCCAGCAATGAGACGAAGAAGTGTGGTCTTGCCACACCCCGACGGTCCCAAGAGTGTTGTGAGTTCTCCTTCCTTTATCGTTATGGTGACTTGGTCAGTGGCTATAACCTCTCCGAAAGTTTTGCGAAGGTTCTCGATCCTTATTTCTACCATTTTCTCACCTCATATGCCAGTCATAGCAGAAGATTTCGTTCCTAGTATCTTGTTTGTCACAGTGATCACAACCATCTGCAATGCCATCATTAATACACCCAAAACCGCTGCAAAACCAGTACCAGCTTGCGTTCTTGAAAGCACTTCTGTCCAGTACGTCATAGGTGCCTGATCGGGTCCCACACCTCCAAGTATGAGACTTGTACTGACCTCGCTGACTGAGTAGACAAACGAGAGAAGGGAACCAGCAAGCACGCTCACACCTATTAGAGGCAAAGTAATCTTCCGGAAAGTCTGATTCTTACTTGCCCCCACATTCTGAGACGCCTCCTCAAGGTCCACTGGCGTAGACAGCAGACCTGCATACGCAGCTCTGACCGTGAATGGGAATTTACGTATTGTATAAGACATTGTAATTAGAAACGCAGGAGCTGACGCGGGGAATAAGGGTGTGCCATAGAACACCGTGAAATAGCCAGTTGCTATTACAATTCCAGGTAGTGCAATTGGTGAAGTTACAAGGAGGTCGAGCCACATTTTCCCAGGTATATCTTTCCTGGCAATCAAATATGCGGCACTCGACCCTAACAATACGATGAATACCGTAGCAATTGCCCCATATACCAGCGTCAAGTTGATTGATGCTAAAACATTCGGATATGTTTCTGCCATTCCGACGTAATTACCCAGCGTTAATTCAGGGATAACTGCCGTGGTTTCTCTTGCTGCGGACACCGATAATAACAATACGCTGAGCTGCGGTATCAATGCTAGGAATAGAACAGGGACAAGAACTGCGTAAAGCAGAACTGTTGTGCGGCTGCTAATCTGCCTTGTGCGTGGGTTCCATTGACCACCCTTTGTGCCGGAAGCGTATGATCTCAGAGAAGCATACTTACGTATCGCAAGAAAACCAAGAAGAGCAAATACTAGTAGAATCATACCTATCGCGGGTCCGACCGGACTTATGTCCCCCGCTCCAGTAGCTACATCCTCAAAAACCATATACGCAAGTGTCTTCCTTGCTTGTCCTCCTGCGGTCTCTCTGAAGATGATGGGCGTACCAAGGTCTTCTATACTCAGAATGAATGTAAGAATAGCTCCAGCCTGTATCCCGGGCATCGCGAGAGGAAGTGTTACTGAACGGAATAGCTTGAACCCAGTTGCACCAAGATTCTCAGCCTGTTCTTCGAGTGACGGGTCAATGCTCATAAATGATGAATAGGCATTCAGATACACAAGCGAGAAGAATGAGAAGGATTGAACGAATATTACTGCCGCCAATCCTTCAATCACGATACGATAGGGAAATATGCCCAGAGTGCCGTAAAGCAGGTTGTTGACTAGACCGTATTGTCCAAGAAAGCTCCTGATGCCAATTGCTCCAATGAATGGTGTTGCTAGAATGGGGAAAATCAGGAGTGTACGAACAATGCGCTTTCCGCGGAAATCATACCTGGCCACGATGAAAGCAAAAAAAGTCCCGATGAGAACTGAAACACCGGTCACAATCACAGCGACGTATATGGAGTTCATAATTGCCCCGAGGTCCCATCCTCTGATAGTCATGACATCTCCATCAATCTCAATTATATTGAGATGAATCAGACGGGCCCATTCGGAATTCGCAAAAGGCCATATTCCAGTATTGTTGAACAAGTTAATGAAGTGGTCCAAGGTCAGAAGGCCAGTATTCTGATCTGTAAATGAGTATACTGCTACACTAAGAAGGGGAACAATCAGAAAGAGGGCGAATACCACTATGAGTGCAATAAGCTGAATCCATGAAAGCGAATCCATCTCGCGCCTCAGTTGGGTCACGCCAGCGCGTAGCCTGGGCCCGGGGGCACGAAAGAATTCTCTCATCCCAGTGAATTTGGAATGGAACCAAGGCGGTGCACCGCGAAAAACTGCAACAGTGCGGGATGCCATCCGTGCTGGAAAACCGGATACAGTGCTTACCACTGTTGATACGGTGTCACTAGGTTCCAACTCGGAAGTTTCATCTTCATCAAGACTGGTCTTGGCATCTCCGCCTGTTGTCAATACGGATTCCACCTTACGGTAGCAGTGCAGCCACCGCATCATAGACATCTAAATACTGTAGCTTCATGGCATTTGTCCACAATGTCTGCAGCACAGAAGCGTATGCAGCATCGTATATCATCCGTGTATTTACCGTCTTCGCATAATCCACAGTGAATTCTGTGAGAATCGATGTGTCCGGATCGATTATTGATACGGGTGTTCCCATCAAGTCAGCATAGTAATCCAGCTGAGTTTCATTGATGTGACCATCGTAATATGCTGATACAATTAGCTCCCAAGTGTCGACGAGCTCGGCATGAGCATTCGTGTATACAGACTCAAAGTATGAAATGAAAGCCATGTTTGTTTCAAGAGATAGAGTGTCATTGAAGTCGATGCCTACGTTTATGAGTGTGGCATCGTAGTTGGTATGTAGATCAGGGGCATTTAGTCCAAGTGGCTGTGTGAAGGCCTCCCCCATAATGGGCATCCTGCGTATGTTATTATGTAACCATAGAGACTGGCCATACGGGCTGAGCACAAAATCAATAAACACCTCGGCAAGATCTTTGTTCGTTGAGGTGGCTGCGATAGCAATTGGGTCACCATTGACTATCGATTGTCCCTCAGGAACGATATACTCGCAGTCTGGATTCCGGAATTGAGTAAGATAGCCATAGAAGTCAATAGACATTGAGATTCCTACGTCACCATTCTCAGAGGCGGTCTGAGTTTCAACGGAACCACCATAGATTCTCGCGTTCCCTGCCATCCGGGCCATATTTATCCATCCTGCCTCCCAGCCAAGGGCTTGGGTGATGATTTCGTAAATCCGTGTGTTGGATGTTGTACCAGGTGCATTGCCCATGGCGATTGTGGGTATTGCCTTGAGATATTGTCCGTAGACAGGAAGGGCCAAATCTGTCCATTTGGTTGGAGTTGGCAAACCTCTATCAGTAAGAAAGACATTATTCACTGTGAAGCCGAAAGTTGAGATTGCAGCACCAATCCAGACAAGCTCATCTAGGGAGTTGTTCCGTTTCATGTCAGCTCCTGCGATTTCGTCATGTACTCTAGAGGATGCATTCTGCATCAGAGAGGATGTTAGGGGGTAAAGTCTTCCATCTCTCATCAATTGGTCAAACAAGGTGGGGCCACCACCCCAACATACATCAACCTCACCAGCATCGATAAGATTGTCCCAATACTCTTGTAGGGGTGCTTTCCAAGCGATGTCAACGATTCCATTATCAATGGCGTAATCACTCGCTAGGAAGGCTGGTTCGAATACTGACTGAATTGATATGTCATGACGAGTCAGTATTGTCAGGGTTTCACCAGTGGGCGAAGTAGTTGTAGGAGTCAAACCACCCAGGTACATTAAACCAACAAGACCACCACTCCCAATAATGACAATCACGACAACCGCAATCATTATCGTTCTCGTATTGCGTGTAGTTTCGAATTCGCTCATTTCTTGTTCCTCTCATATTTGTCGCTGTTATACTCCCAGCATTGAACAATTAGCCGTTCTTTCATTCGCGATAGATAAGGTTTGTTACATCTATCGGGTGAGTGTAATTTCTTCAAATCAGCCTGAAAGTAGTAGGATTCAGTCACGATTCTAAAAGAAAAATGCATATTTCCGGCTATTTTTGAGCTAGAAGAAATCTCTCGAAAGAGTTTTAATATGGAACGCGGGTTTGGGTGCTATCCTCTTACACGTTTGTATAGAAGGAGGACATTAATCCTATGAGGAGAAAGCAAATTATAACTTTCGCGTTTCTGTTCGCTTTGTTCGCATCAATCTTTGTAGCTCCAGCAGTACCTGTCAAGGCTGCCGGTACCGGAACAATAGTCTTTGACTATTCACACGGTCAGAAGAACACAGCCGTAGTGTATCTCGACTCCCTACTTGGGGGGAACCTGACTGAGATGGGCTACACTGTAGTTTGGGCGTTGGGCGGCATTAACGCATCTATCCTAGCGGACGCTAAAGGGTTCGTTGCAGGATGCATGTATGGAGACGCAAACGCTTACTCAACTACTGAAGTAAGTGCTATCGTGGACTGGTACAAAGAAGGTGGCAAGTTCATGTGGATCGGATTAGACTCCGACTATGGTGAAGGCCAACTCTTCCTCGACAACATGACACTCATACTTGAAGGGGTTGGTTCACATGTTTATCCTGAGCCAACACAGATTGCAGATGCAATCTCCAACTGTGTGCTGTCTTACAGAGTCGTTGCAACCGGTTCTCCGTACTTCTCCGGAGTCAATGCAATTCTGATGCATGGACCAGGCATGCTGTATGGAGCCACAGGTGGAGCA
>JAUVHR010000147.1 GCA_030593165.1 Candidatus Thorarchaeota archaeon | reverse complement strand
GAAGATCCACGTGTCTCTAGAGTGGTACGATGTATCGTAGATCTCAAGTCCATCAAACATGACCATCTTATCGCTCTGCGAATCGTATGCCATGAAACTGACCTCTCTTTGAGGTGGCGACACAGTGGGTGAAAGCTCGTGGAACGTGTTGTTATCAACATCGTAAGACCATGTATCAGCAAGTTCGAAGGGGGCTGGTTCTTTCCAGCCGCCATATATGATGACCTGGTCACTCTGCGAATCATAAGCCATCATGAGGTTGTTACGAGCAACTGGTATTTCAGGGTCCTGAGTTAGAATGAAACCAGACGAGTTCATCACTGATTGTTCCGATTCTGATTGATTATCGTAGCTCACAAAGGCTGAACTGCCTAAAGAAACTACAAACATCAACAAAATGCAACCAAGAAACAATTGTTTCCTAATAATATGTAACTTAACCATATTAAATCCTCATCACTATGTTTGGTTCCGTAATTATATTGTATAACAAAGTTATGATTTGAAACCAATAAGGAAACTGAAATGTTCCGTACGCTATAAGTGTTATGCTAATTCATTCTAAGGTCCAAATTTCATCAAATGGAATTCAGGCAATAGAGTGCTTGCAGAGCGTAGTAAGTATACCCTAGACTCATCTCATCAGCCATTACAAAGGCTCCTTCGCTTCCCTGCATCTGTTGAAGCTGTTCAGCCATAGATTGACTATTGAATTCTCGTTTCAATATGTCAAGTGACATGACACTCCAAGCCATATCAGTCAGAGATAGTTTCTCAGATACGCATGATGTCAAATACTGGTAGCTCATTTCAAGATCAATTGAGTCAAGAGAATCACTCAGATCAAGAGATGCCAGGGCAAAGAAGGTGTCTTCAATATCAGGTGTACCGAACATCTTGCCAGAGAATGAACCATTATCCTGTTGTAGTGAAATCAGAAACTTCTTGGTGGCCATATCCACATCCACTGTAACTCCTAGACTGTCTAGGCTTGACAGTGTATAGAAAGTGCTGAGTAGGTCTGGCTTCGGGATAACAACACTAGTGAAACAATAACCACCTCCCTCCAAACGTAATGATTCTAGATAGCCAATCACTCTATCCGTATCCATAGCAGATAATCGATCTAGTAACGAGAGGACAGCAACTGCACAGTATGTATTTCGTGATGATGATTGGCCACTGGGACTGACCATCGAAAAGCCCCCATCCCTATTGTGTAAACTGAGAACGTATTCGGTTATCGATTCCTTTTCCAGGGCTTTTAACTGACCTGCAAGGTATGCTATAGTAACGGCCCACTGAGTTGCCCAGATATCTGGTGTAGCGGTACGATTCTGACGGAATGCTCCACTCTCTAACTCATATAGTGTGGTCGCAAAGTCCATACCTCTACGGGCCAGACTGAGAAGATGTTTACTGACTAATCTTGATTCACGGCTGCTTTTCCATAGAGGCCAAGGTATCTCCAAAGTCATCTAGAACAACAGAATGACACCGTGACTAGCAATATATCTAGGTTTCTAAACTAGTCCAACGCCTTCTTCTGCAACTCTCCAAACTTCTGTGTTTGTTCAACAAATCTTGGTTTAAGAGGAGGTTGTCGTTCGTTCTCAATAAAGTGGAAGAATGCTTCTCCTTCTTTGAAGAAGTGTCTTGCAGGCACAAGATTATCTAGAGTAAAGGGACTGCCTGCTCCTACTGGCATGACCATATACCGTTCTTTCTTGAATGCACGTGCATGACCCATCTCGTCCAGCATGCCCGTACTTAGTGGAGGAATGTCAGGATAGGGGTGAAATGCGACGACTATGTCTACTTTCTTAACATCCCATCTGAGGTCTCTACAGATTGTATAAGCAAAAACAACTGACTTCTCCTTGTGCTCGACTTCAGATCCCAGTTCAATTGAAGCAGGATCCATGACTGCCCCATAGTTTCGTAATCGCCATATCATTGAATTGATTTTTTGACGCACTTCATCAGTGGCCACTGTCATTGAGTAAGACGTATAGAATGTTGGAAGCTCTTTCTCAGTAACAAGCTTGACCATATTGTCTACATCTTTCACGAATTTACATTCATCCTCATAGCAAGGAGTTTCCGTACCAAGTACGAAATGCCTAACTTTCTTTCCAGTGATGTAACTCGCCCATTCAGCCCAGTCTTCACTTCGTGAAACTTCTGATCCAAGCCAGTCTAAGATTCGTTCAAATGACATCTCCTTTTGTTTTGCCACAACACGCAATGTATGCCGAGCATACTTGCCTTTCAATCGCTCCATGATTTTCCATTCAGCATCAATCAACGTGATGATTCGGTCAGGGCGTATATCCTCTGCTATCGTTCGATGGTCTTTAAGTTCAATGTCCACACCTCTCCATTCAATGGACGCAGGAGTTCTGACTACAGCGTTCGCGGAGTCTGGAAGCTTGTCTATCTGTCGGGCAATAGATAGGTAGGCATTCCTACGCATCAACTCGAACTGATACTCATATCCGTCTAGCAACTCCCCGATGTAATTCACTCGTTCGTAAAAGTCGTCTTGGTCGATTTCTGCCCGTTTTAGAATCTCCGCGAATAAATCATAGACGACAATCTCCTTCCCAAGTTGAGATGCGAATTCTTTTGTCTTGTTCAGGAATGTAGTTGAACTGAGACCCACGATAGGACCTGTGACGATACTGACCATGTTCGGCATTCTTCTTCACCTGATTCTCATATCGTAACATGATTATTCCATTTGAATGGTATGGTCTTGTTATTCCTTAAATGAAATCGAACCCTCTATCATACTCTTCTTTCAGTTTGAGCACCAGTTCTACTTTCAATTCCTTAGTTAATCTCTGAGCGAAAGAATACGCCTTCAGAAGGATATTGAGGAAATCTAGAGATTTCTTTGTTTCGCCAGATTCTGACCGAGTCTTTTTGGTCATTGAAATGAATTCAGATATTCGAATCATCATAGCAGATTCATACTCAGCAAGACGGTCAACATTGCCAAGCATCAACTCAGCAAACGAAATGGTGGGTTGATACAACTTGGTTCTTGAGCCTTCCTTCTTAGTGACCTTGATGATACCTCTTTTCACTGATTGTGCAAGTACTTCCGAGATAGTACTTCTAGGGAGAAGAGTTGCTTTCTCAATTCGTTTCTGAGTTGTACAACCATCAAGTAAGACATTGTGTACGACCATGAATTGATTAGCAATGGTTTGTGAGTAGAGAGGATTAAGATTCGTCTTTATACTTGTGAAATACTCATTCTTCAATAGCAAATAATCTCTAGGAGCATCTTCTTCAAAGGAGCGCGTTGCATCAATGTTCAATGATGTAATCCTGAGTTTAGCTAAGAAATCTGTGAAGATTCTTCGCTCCAATTCATTCGCTTCTCTTTGGTCCAGATTGCAAAAGGAACCAGTTTCTAGACCTCGCTTAAATGGCTCAACGTTTTCCTTTCGCAGTTTATGAATAAGACCGTAAAATGGTCGCATGTTGTTTAGGTAATCTAGAAATCGCTTGAAAACCAAATTGCCATTAGAGTTCTCGATTACTTTGTCCAGCATTGTATGTATCAGTTTCATGTCAATGTCCTGTACTTCAACACGCCTCTTCAATAGGTCAAGAAGAAATCCTGCAGGAGGTCCTTCATATACATAGTAATGCTTTCGATCCCCCACTTTCTTTTTTGTTCTAATTGGCATTAGTAACTGCATCTTCTGGATTGTCAAGGAAACTGTTGCTTGGGAGTATCCTGTTAATTCCATAATCCGTTCTTGACTCACTGGTTCGGATTCAATTAGCAGGACTCATCCACATCATCTGAAGCATGACCAGAGTCTACCCCAAATGCGTCCTGTAGGTTGTTACTTGGCATATGGCTCAGGGATTTCTTGACCTGTACAAAGCACTCCACTTCGGTAGGGAGATTCGATTCTGAAACGTTGTTAACCAAAGATTACAGAAGGAAAACCGATTTTGTTGCTTAGTTACGAAACACGGGCCTCGAATGTGCACAGGTTGTACACGTAACGAACAACCTTAAAAGATGCGCTGCCGCGACGTTACAAACGGTATCCGAGAAGTTTGGAGACTATATGTAATGGTACATTACACAAAAACTCCCGAAGTCAACAAGCGGATGGTTGCAGGTTACTACCTGTTCCTTTGCTTAGTTGGATTCGCCATACTTCTAGGACCAACGGGATCCGGCATTCCTATCACCCTTGTTGGTGATGAAGGACGCTACGAACACGATTTGAGTTCGCCAGACAACTCTTCATACACTGATCCGGCTCAATGTGCTGTTTGTCATAGTGATCAGCATGGCAATTGGACCAATACCGGTCACGCAGACGCAGCGCATCACATTAACGATACTGGAGTAGGTTTTGTAGGGATTGGCGCATATGTGGTAATGAACTACACCCGCTTCAACTCATCATGTTACGAATGTCACTCAACTGATGTTGACGGTGATGGAAACTGGGACATCCTTGGTGTCACATGTTTCTCATGTCACAACATGACGAGTCCATGGGTAGAGTACTCTGGTGAGGGTTGTGGAGATTGCCACTCAGGCGACGTTGATGGGGATCACCCCTATCAGTATGCCTTCTGGGAGAACTCAGTTCACGCAAACTCTTTGACTGACCTACGAGGTAGTACTCATGCAGCCTCGTACTGTATGCACTGTCAGGCGACAGAGGCCTTCATTCATCAGCAAAATCCCGGAATGCTAGCAGACACTAACCCGAATGTGAACACGAGCTTTCCAGTCGATGGCGACTACAATTCAATCTCGTGTCCAGCATGTCACGCAGTTCACGCAAACTGGTCTTCATCATCGCCCGCGATGATTCGAGCAGTTAACGCGACCGAGCTCTGTGGCCTATGCCACGTTGGCAGTCACCATCCTCACTACGAAGTCTGGATTGGTGGCTCACACCACTTGGCTGGGGTTGAGTGTATCGATTGCCATGGCTACGACCTTACCATTGAAAGCGGCAACCCCTTCTTGAATCACTCATTTGTGGTTGATCCAGAGATTGCTTGTGGTCAAGAAGATTGTCACGATGGTGTAGGTGGTTCCGATGCAGTCTGGGCTCTTGGCCAGCTTCAAATGACTGAAGATTCATTCGTAGCACTGACCGAAGAGATCATTGATGAGGCCGAATCCCTACAGGCTATAGTTGATGCCTATGCCCTTGAAGCAGGAGCAAACACAACTCTTGTTGACGAAATCACAGCTATAATTGGAGATGTCGAAGACGTAGTACATTACTACCAATACGACGGATCAAGTGGTTTCCACGACAGAGCTGACATATTCGCTTCATTGAATGAAGCTTATGCAGATTTGCTCAATGGCAAAGCTACCTTCTATGAGTGGACTGGTTTCGATACAGTTACAGTAACAGAGATTGTTACTGAAACTGTCACTGAAACTGTCACTGTCACCGTCACCGTTCCTGGTGGTGGTTATGACACTCTAACTCTCGTAGGTGGCGCAAGCGGCGGTATCGTACTTGGCTTGGTTCTAGGAGTTCTAGTTGGCAGACGCCGCTAGAGTGTGCGAACACGGTAGAATACTCATGGGTGGTTACGGGTGCAAATGCATCCGTTCCCCTCCATTCTTTTTTCCCCATGAGTTCTCTAGTGTTTGGTAAGCACACACAATCTACCTTTTTCGACGTGTAGGAACGTTAACAACAAAGTGGCTTCATGCCACTTTCAAGGAGAACTTGATTGAATGAACAGGAGATCATTGACGCTTACACTCCTATTGTTCTTGACTGTAAGCAACATCGGACAAAATGGTGCCACCACACAACCAATTGTTGTGGAAGACATCCAATTAGTGAATACGCCGTCTATAGCTCAAACTGACCACAATATAAGCTCGTATTTGGATTTTGCAATGGCAACGACTGATCTTGTTATTGACAATCTCATGAATACGACCAGAGGAGATGTCTACCATTCGGGAGACCATAAATGGGAACTGCTCTACATAACTCCAAGTCTGGCAGATTACTACTGGGCGATTTCAGGATTAGCAAGAATCTATTTTCTATCAGTCGAGCAGGGGGCACCAAACGAAACCATATCGATTCTGGTGAGCAAAGCTGCTACAAGAATGGTTGAGGTATTCATGGATCCAGTATATCCAGGATTCTACGTAAATATGTACGCAGCAATGGAAGCTAAACAAACCAAGCGTGCTGGAGTTCAGGCCTATGCCTGTTCTGCATTATGCATAGCTGAGCAGGTAAACTCTTCACTGGATTTCACATCAGAAAAACAGAGTGCGATTACTTGTTTGACGGACTTCCTATACGATCCAATATATGGAGGTCTCCACTTTTTCACCTTGCGGAACGGTTCACTCAATGTTCCGGAAGCGATGAATGAAGTCTATCCCAACGATGGAAAACGACTTGATCATCTCGCACTTGGAGCAACTGCACTTTATGAGGCCGGAGTGGAATCAGGAAATTCGACGCTAATCGCAATGGCAAACAGCTCATTATCATTCATGATTACTCATATGCCAAATTCCTTTCAAGGTGACCTATATGGCTTGGACCTAGCTACCAACAGGTCCGGTCATGATGTTGAGGTTGCGGAATTTCTAAGACCCTCGACCACAATCATGACAGACCCAAATGGAATTGCAATTCGAGCCCTTCTCAAAGGATACGAAGTCACCGGAGATTCACTGTTCTTGAATTGGGCTGAAAAAGTAAGGAACGCTATTCTGGAAACCAACTGGGATGATGAACATGGAGGGTTCTTCCTGGAAACTCTCGATGGTGAACCATATGACCCTACAGACGATGAGGACGTCAAATTCTACAAATATTCTGAAACGGAATTCCAGATGGTTCTAACTCTTGAGGCATATTATGAAATGACTGGTGACCTGCTTTCCATTCAACTCATTCTTGACATACTCGATTTTGTGACCTCCCGGCTTTGGGATATCGAGGACGGTGGGTTTGTCAGGAATGGGGATCAAGAGGCAATTGTTCTTACAGAACAATGGGAAGAGCATTACACAGCAGTCCAGTGTCTAGGCATACTTGCACTTGAACGAGTTTGGTCATATGGTCTTCCCATAATCTCGTATGTACGAGTTGGACCAACAAATCCGCGACCTTACGATGAAGTTCTATTTTCAGTAACAGCTCTAGACGATGATGGTATTGATACTGTACTTGCAGAATGTACAATTAAAATCAATGGCACTAGCAATGTTACACGCTTCGAGCTTTCTGCAAATCCTGATTTTGGAGGTATTTTCAACAGTAGCATAGACCCTCTTCCTGATGGGACACAGGTCAATTTCGTAATTATCGCGAACGATACGTTGGGGCATATATTCGT
Source organism: Candidatus Thorarchaeota archaeon (assembly GCA_030593165.1). Taxonomy (GTDB): domain Archaea; phylum Asgardarchaeota; class Thorarchaeia; order Thorarchaeales; family Thorarchaeaceae; genus JAJRWI01. Next base: position 193 of record JAUVHR010000147.1, on the reverse strand, counting down.
CGCAGGGTCTTACTATTTTGTTGTTAGAGAAGATATTTGGTCACCGGTAATAGATTTTCGAAGTATCTATCCACTTACTGGACCAAGAGCACTTGATCCTGTGATTGTTGAGTTTGGCACTTACGAATTTCCAATTCACGGATCACTGACGTCATTCCAGATTTTCTGGAAACTGCAAAACGGAGCCTTTACA
>JAUVHR010000235.1 GCA_030593165.1 Candidatus Thorarchaeota archaeon | reverse complement strand
CGATTGGATTTCCTCAGGAAGGGTATTGCATTGGAGGTTCTAGGCGAGCTTGGCAGCAGGTCTGGTTCTGTTGAGCGTGTATCCAAAGTCATTAGTGAAAACGTGAAAGGAGGTGGTTATGACATAGGGCGGAAAGCAATTGACTCTCTCGGTCGTCTTGGACTAGAGTCGATGAAGACAGAAGAGGCGATTGATGCTCTCTCGTGGGCTCTCAGAGATGGCAACATGCGGAAACAAGTTCTGGTCACACTATCCCTTGTTGGAGTAGACCAAGAACTCGTCGAGAATCTACGAGAAAACCTACTGGCTCTTGTCCCCAACACAGACCCCTATTTGGAAACCATTATACTCGATTTCCTCAGAGGACGTGGTTTCGCTGACGATAGCATTGGCAAGATTATGTGGGACAGTGCAGTTAGGAAATGGAAACTAAGAGAACCCTCTTGGACATTCACAGATATGACCGGCAGCTGCTTGGAAACGCTTCTTGGAGAAGATGGTATCTGCTCCTCCGACACTGGTAGGGCTCTGAATTGCATGGCGGAGCTGGCTAACCATTCCGACGAATGGTCTGGCAATGAAGAGCACGTGCTGTCAATAATCTCATGCCTCTCAAGGGGTATAGGTGTATCGGAGGAGATCAGACTGGCCATAACCAGCCTCTTTCTGTTATGTGATGGTCCGGTTCGTTGCACAGCCGATAGTCTCAAGAGGGTTCTAAAGGGGAATGCAAATGGTGTTGCTCAGGCTCTCTCACTCCTCGGATATGTCATATGCTCTCTGGATGCAGAGTGCGTCGAGTTCGTGCTTGAACACATTAGACAAGACTGGAAGCTTTCTTCCTGTGTTATGGCTTGTTCGTCCAAACGTACAACAGACCTTGATATAATCCAAATGATTGCGGGGAAAGTGAAATCGGCCTCATCCGAAGACACCTCATTTGCACTCCTCGCACTGAAGAGTATCGGTGAAGAAGCACTCGTCGCAGACAACACAATGCGGGGTGTTGAGGAGATACTGAGTCAGTCAGGTAATGCTGAACTTGTCTTGTGCACACTGCTGTTCTTGGAATCTGTACAGAACCGACAGGTTCAAGAAGTCCTCAAGAAGCATAGAAGTCGGTTTGGTTTCTGGGCAGAACGCAGGCTTGCTGAAAGGGTATCTTCACTAACCACTCTGGATTTCATTGGCGAAGATTCACGAAACCAGTGGTGAATATCATTCTGTCATTCGTTGCCCATGGTCCAGCCTCAATCTGTCTTCTACGTAGTTCCATCTGAGAGATTCTTCACCTATCCTGTGTGGTGAACCCGCTGGCAAGGCTCGTGGTAGGAGGGGGGTTTCTTTGTGATGAGGGTATGTTTCACAATATAATGAAGCGCCCCGCCGGCACGGTCCACCAAGGAATCATACGCTGACCTTCCTAATAAGACAGTCGCTGTTCTTGAGAGTTGGTGACAAGAAGGGGGCGTGGCACCGTGCGTGTGACGGGGAAGTCAAACAATGTGCAAGTATTGGGGGTGGCCATCTTGGGGAAGAAGACCACAGGGGACCAATGTTTCATCGGGGGACCGTGAAACCAGTGACCACGCCCATCGATGTATTGGCCTTTAACCGATATAAAGACGTTGACAGAAGTCAGAGCGCGTCACCCAAGATTCTCCTTAGTATGTTGAATTCGAAGCAGTCGGTTCATCATGAACCTCTCAATAAGAAAGACAGTCGAGATCCAAGCTGCTGGAAGGAATATGACTGAAAAGTGCAACAGTGTGTCATCTGATGAAGTCAACCATGAGTTCAGATAACCATTTCCCATAAAGAGTGAATAGAATACCCAGATATACAGGGCAAGAAGGTCCGGATTCGCCCTTCTCCATATCTCTCTGGCTGAAGCGAAGGGTAGGACTGTCATGCCAACAAGAAACAACGCCGCTGCAACGCCAATTCCGGATGTCAAGTCACTACTCTGATATTCCTCCATTCCTACCAAGGAGGCAATCACGATCACCAGCAACCCTTGTATAATCAAAGAGATGGCTGTTATTTTACTCAGGCCAATCAGAGAGGCCCTCTCCTCACTCGACCCTTGAAGTTCAATGGACTGAGTAGAATCGCGACGATGCTTCCTTCTACCCCTCCATCTGAAGAGTATCAAACCAACCAGTCCAATAGCAAGAATCATCTCTAGTGCAAAGACAGCTGGGACCACAGTCAATCTAACTTGTGTTGTGCTATGATCCCAGTCCTCCATGAGTATTCTATCAGGATTATTGTTCACAAAGACCATTGTATAGGTCTCATTAGCAGGTGCCTCAATAGACCATGATAGACTATTGACATTCTGTACTGAATAGAGAGATGTGGCATTCTCACCATCATCCCAGAGTTCATAGTTCTCTCTATCAAAGATATAGAAATCAATAAGGTAGTCTGATTCGACCTTAAAACCTCCATAGATGACTTCTCCCCAGTTGCGAATGAAAGAGAGGCGGTGTGAGTATGGATTGATCCATCCTCTTCCCCAGTTTAGAGGCTGAGAGCTATCAATCTGTTCTATCTCTGCATCTCCATATGTGGGAAGTGTCAGTAGACAAATCACGATTCCTAGAACCAGAACTCTCCTCGGATCACCCGTGTTTATTATCCACACCCTCTCTCATCGTTCTGTCTTGCTCTTATTTCTCATCAATCCTGATAAACTTAGACTTCTCATTCGAGATGAGAACAGCATTGTGCTAGTTCTCAGAGATTCTCTCTCTGGTTCTCTCTATTAACGATTGATTGGCCTATCCTCTTGGTTTCCGATGAAAGCATGAAGTTCATTCCGATATCCCTCTACCTAGCATGCGTTACAACCAAATCAACCGTCCAACAGGTCCTTTACACACTCCAAGACATGTTTGGGGAGGTTGTCCTCTTTGGCTAGAGCTTGTTCTAGGTATTGTCTAGCGTCATCAATCTCACCCTTTCTGGCCTTGATTAGACTGAGAAAAAGACACAAGGAAGGGTCATCACTAATCGAAATGCCCGAGCGTGTCATGAAAACGTTGAAACAGTGCTCAGCATATTCAGGGTCGCCTTCCTGCGCCAGATAGACCCCAACATTATAGTACAGACATTCCGCGTCGTCTTGGTAGTCATCACCGAAGATAGGTTCCCATTGGGTCAATCTCTCCTCGCTTTCCTCCAAGTGTTTGGTCAATCTTACTAGTCTATCGAACTGCCTATCTCTTCCAAGACCCTCAAGCAACTCCCTCCACTCAACCAGAGTTCCCTCATCATTCTCTAGTTTTTGGAGCACTTTTCTCTCGACTTCATCCCATTGAGAGGCTCTGAGTTCGATTATTCTGATGCAGAACTCCTCCTTCATCGAGTCAGTGAAACTTTCAATCCCTGTCTTGACTGCTATCAGTGATTGTGGGAGCAAGTAACCTATAGAATCAACATCAATTGCTGGAGCACTCTGCCCTGTTGGTCTGTTATTATGGTAGTACGCCAAGGCCACGTATCCGAGTAGCTGTTCCACATTCCTTCGAACTGTGCTAGCAGGATCTTTTGTTGTCTTTATCTCGTACAAAGTTGAGTCAATGATGACATCGGCATCGGCGGCACAGACATCAGGATGCCCAAGAACTGGGTTGAGGATGATGTTCGTACAATCGCTGAATTCTCTCTTGAGCCACACCAGAGTATTAGACAAATATTTCTGAATTCCGTTGACTTCTTCCATTGTCAATGAGTGGATTCTATGAAGTCGACCCGACCTGTAGATTGCATCTAGCTGGCTCATAAGAAACGTCTGTGGGATGACAGATTCCCATGAAGACCGAGCGTAATCCCTGATGGCAGCAATGCTCTCCTTGAGGAAGTCATCGTTTTCTATTCTGACAAGTCCCAACTCCGCCGTGAGAATTGTTTCATGTGTGACTTGAGCATGTGGAGCAACAAGACCATCACGTAGGAACTTGCGTATCATATAGTCCGTGAAGGTGCCCATTACTGACCAGAGCTTTCTCTCATAGAGACTCTTGGGATACGGGTTGGAGAGTGCTCTAGGCAAAGACAGCTTCGGAAATACTATCTTGGTATCAGGGAAGTAGGTCCGGCCCTTCAGCTTCCTTGCGAGCGCCAGATAACGAGTCAGCGACATATCAATCCCTCCGGATATACAAGGTCACAGAGAAATGATATAAAATGTCACGTATACTGGGGACAAAGCAGATGAGGGTGTGATATGGTCCTAGAATCGTCGTCAAAAAGGAGTGGTTCAAGGAATTCGTTGAACGCAGGTCCCTTTTGTAGAGCACTACTCATCCTAACATTTCTTGTAGTGGCACACGTTTCAATGACAACGATTGAGACTGCTCCACGTGAACCTCTAGCTGAGTGGGAAACTCTGGTGAGAGCATACGGAAATGACATAGAATGGCTAAATGATATAGAATGGTTGAATGATGTCGCTTTTCATGATGCTAATGAGGGGTGGGCTGGAGGAAGGGGAGATGTTGGGCCTCATTATGATAACAAATCAAATGGTATTTTGCTGCATACACTTGATGGGGGAGATACTTGGGTAACCGCATTTGCTCGTCAAGGTATGGAGGTCAATCACATTGACATTGTGAATTCCACGATGATCTGGCTGGCAACAAATGGAGGATTGGTGCATACAGAAGATGGGGGTGCTACATGGGAGATCAACAACACCTCGTATCATCATGTAGCTGTTGCTTTTTTCAACACAACATATGGACTAGCTAGCACAATTCACGAACTATATCGTACAAATAATTCCGGTGAATCATGGGAACTTGTAGAATCCTTTCCATACGACTCCTACATCTTTGAAATCCATTTTTCCAACAGCCAAATCGTTTGGGGGTGCGGATACCATGGCATCTTTCGCAGTGAGGATGGAGGTAATACTTGGACACATCAACGTAACCAAACTGCCAATGCAATGTCAGTCATTAGTGAGTCTGAAGCATGGTCACTTGGTTGGGGTCTTGGAATCACCCATACAATTGACGGAAACACTTGGAGTGAAGACATCATCGTTTCAGATATTAGTCGTCGGTATTCGGCTCGTTATTCAGACATAGAGTTCATTGGAGCAGAAAAGGGCTGGGTGGTAGGAAGTGATCCAGCAGTTGCATACACTCCTGATGGTGGCATGACTTGGTTTGCTCAGTTAGAGCAGTCGCATGCACTCAAAGCAGTTGATTTCATCAATGAGAGTCACGGATGGGCAGTTGGTTGGAATGGGATTACAATAAGAACGAGAAATGGAAACCAGTTTGGTAATAGATTGATATCTGTAGGTTACGAGTTTACTGTGATGGGTGTTTCAAAGAGTCGTGTTCCGCTTAGTGTGGTCATAGTGGATCTCACAGTCATTGTATTGGGCATTGTTTTCATCTGGAGAGAAAAGTTGATTCATCTATTCAGGAGGGCGCCACGCCAGACTGAAATAGGTCTAACATAGATTCCCAACAGACGCTAATCCGTTGGCTGGAAGTAATTCAATTTTAATATATGTGTATTTGAAAGAAACCATGCATGCTCCCAGCTTGGTGAACAGGACTTATTAGGAAACAGGGGATTAACCTCTCGGTGGTCGGGTGGCTGACAGCGACGCTATATGTAACTGGGGGTCAGTGGGGGGGGGGGGGGGGGGGGGGGGGGGGGGGGGGGGGGGG
>JAUVHR010000207.1 GCA_030593165.1 Candidatus Thorarchaeota archaeon | reverse complement strand
GCATCCATAATGTTTGCAACTTGGTGTATGTTGTGATAATCTACTGATAGAATGAGCGAGTCGAATGACGGATCTTCTCCTACTATCCGAATCACTTCTGTCATCACTTTGTCCTGATAGTAATCAGCAGCCAGGTCAATTGGATTCCCAACTGCGTTGCCGACGCTGAGCATTACATCTCTGAGTTGCTTCACGGTTTCTGGTGAAGAATTCGGGACACTGAGACCTGCCTCAATGCATAAGTCAGTGTACACAACGGAAGTCCCTCCACTGATGGCAATTATCCCTACATTGCGACCCTTCGGTTTGGGACATTTCGAAAAAAGGCTCAAGGTAGAGATGAGGTCCTCAAGCGTATCAACGGCAGCGATTCCCGCTTGTCTGAATACAGAATCCCAAATCTGGTCGCTTCCAGCTAGTGCACCTGAGTGCGAAGACACAGCTCGTGAGCCTTCCTGAGATTTTCCGCCCTTGAGGGCAACAACCGGCTTGACTGCAGCCGCTTTCCTTAGAGCCTCTAACAGGCCGCTCCCATCCTCAGTTCCTTCAATATAGAGCCCTATGACATCAGTATCCTTGTCCTCTTTGAGGAAATCTAACAGCTCAGGCGGCGCTATGTCTGTAGCGTTGCCATAGCTAAACACCTTGCTGAAACCTACGCCTGATTCAACGCCTGCAGTGTAGATCGTAATGGCAATGCCTCCAGACTGAGAGATGAATCCGACGTTTCCGGCTAACCTGGTCACTGCGGGCATAAATGCGAAGCCAATCTCAGGGAACATGAGACCCATGCAATTGGGGCCGAAGATACGAATGGGAAGACTATGAACAAGAGCCTTGATTTCATCCTCTCTCTGCACACCCTCATCTGTTCCAAGCTCGGAAAAGCCACTTGTAAAAATCGTCGCTCCTTTCACGCCCTTCTCAGCACATTCTCTAATGACCTGTGGCACTGCTCGATAGGGTACCGCAATTATGGCGTAGTCTACCTTCTCCGGGATTTCAGAAACATTCCCGTAGACTTGGTGGCCCAAGGCTTCTCCTCCTCTTCTGGAAACAAGCCAGACCTTCAAATCGTCATTCTGCCATTGGAGCATCGAGTGTGCCCAGTAATAGCCCATGTTGGCGCTCACTCCAACTATCGCCACGGAGTCTATCTTGAGCATCTCTGAAATGGTGGACCTTTCAATGCTGGGCATCCTTATCACTCCGTGCGGTGCCGGAGTGTGACCTGGCGATGTTTTAAGAGTACCGAAGCTTCGACTAAAAACCACATCATCTTATTAGAAAGGCTACGAGGCGATGTGATGATGTCGGAACCGAGTACCGTTGGCGGAGTATTCAGGAGATTCAGGAAGTACTTCTTGGTCTCGCTGATGATATCCATAGTTTTGGTTCCGGTCTTTGACAGCGTGATTTTGCAGAGAGATCGAAATCGGAACATGGTCTACGGGAAGCTTTTCTGGCAAGAAGGTCTGAGTGTATACGAGATAAGTGATCAAGAGCTTAACACAACGTACGGAGTTCCAGACAATCATCTGCTTACCGGTGTGCTCAATGTAACCTACGAGTACCCAATCATGTCACTACTATTCTACGCGTTCGTTGCGGCTTTGGAACCTGACATGTACGGAGTACATTGGCTTGCGAATTGGCTGTTGGTCGTAGTTGCTCATCTCAACCTCATCCTATTTCTTTTCTTGGGGCGTGCTCACTGGGACAAGCGATGGTTCAGGCAGTTCTTTGCACTTTTCTACGCATTCGGGTTCATGTTCTCCGTTGGCTTCGCAAAGACGGAGCCACTTGCTGACCTTCTCTGGCTTGGTGCACTTGTCTTCTATCAAAGAGGGCGACATTGGGAGGCCAATGGACTTCTTGGTCTTGCAGTACAGACCAAGCTCTATCCGGGAATTGCATTTCCGTTCCTACTGGCGGCTTCACCTATTGCCTCCACGGCATTCATCTTGGTTATTGGTGTCACATCCATTCCCTTCCTTCTTTCGGGTATTGGCTACGGAACGTTGACGGCACACCTACTGAATAGTTCCGAGTATTCATCTATGATTACGAACCCTTCATTCCTCGGTCTCGTCACGATGAATCCGCTCAGCATTCTACCTCCACTCATCTTAGTATTGACGTTTCTCTATTGTACTCTGAACACTCGTAAGATTGGGCGGGTCTCCATACCTTGGACTGGTCTACGAACATCTGATTGGAAAACCGTTCTAGTCTTTGCGATGCCTCTCACCCTGATGTTATTCTCATGGGTCCTGATTTGGTACTACTCCTGGTTTGTGATTCCTTTCTTCCTTCTGAAGCGAGAAGAAGAAATGAAGAGATATAGATGGATGATTGTAGCAATCTGGGTCGCCCACTTCCTAGGAATACTACTGAGCTTCGAATACTTCTTCAATGGCCCAATCGCTGAATTCATCGGCCATCTTCGTGGATAGCGACTTTCCATGTCATAGCATAACCTTTTTCCGAGATGTGTCTTCCTCAATGCGTTGGAGTGCGACCTAACGAAAGACCTTAATGTGAACCGCAAGTTGGAAACATCCTCGCAGGTTCTGGGGCGGGTCTTTGTGCCCAGTAACAATGGAGACTGAATTGAATGAGAGCATACTTGGACGCGAACTTCTGGATTTCAGGGTTCTCGGATCGACCAAAAGATGTCCAACTGATAAAGGAGGCGGCTGACCAACTAGGTATCGAGTTGTGGGTCACCCGTCAAGTATTCCACGAGCTTAGGTGGTACATGCGGAGAGAGGTCGAGAAGATTATCGAGATTGACGAGACCCTAATGAAGGATATCAAGGCGCTCATGACGAGCATGAATAGACCAGAGAGTTCCTTGCCCCAGGCTAACGACATGTCTCTTATTCTTGCAGCAATACGCGCGAAGCGAGCCAAGATCGTTACAAGTGACCTCAAACTCCTAAATACAATCCAAGAACTTAAGATAGATACTGAGGGTGTTGTGGGTTCAGCATTCATGCTCGAGCTTTCAGAATCAGTAACAGATGAGCGATTGAAGAAACAGCTGGTAAAAATCCGTGAGCGCATATACACTGAGGAAGTCCGCTACAGTATTTCCAGAAGCGAGTCTTACGATCCAGTGACTAGAATTCGTATTATCGAAGAGCATGCAATGCGTGTACTGCGCTCAGTCAAACGTCCAGCAGCGGCTCCAGATGCAAAGCTCTCCCGTGGACAACCATTGTTCGTCTTGGACTTCTTGGAGGACATCAAGGCTGGGCTTCCTACAATGCTTGAGGACTTCAAGGACGGGAAGTACGAAATTCTATCCTTGGAAATCGAGGCGGTTCAAAATGAGATTGAGCGTCTGCTCATTGTATCCTCACTAACTGAAGACAGCGACACCCATGAAAAGCTTGTCGCCAATGCCGGCGACCTAGTGCTTTTCCTTTATTACTTGGAGATGCTCTGTCACCTTTACAGAGGTACACGTGATGGCATGGATGACGCAATATCAGTTAGTAATGAAGCATTCAGGTTGCTCATGTTCTCTGGAGTTGAGAACGAAGAACTAAAGGCGTCCGTCTTCTTCGTCAAATACGTTCTCTCTTTGGTGCAGGAGGATTACGAGGAAATCGATTATACTTACGGCCTCTACGATGGTATGCTGCAGCGTGCTGGTCTAGACGAGATGATTCAGACCTCTGAAGGCCTCTATGTCACAATGCAGATTCTCAGACCCATGATGGGGGGATTCTCCCTATCTAAGAGCAAGCTTCGTTACCCTGGGGTCACTATATCGATGTTGAATGACATTGCCAAGTACTGCCTATTGCTGGATGATCACGACCAAGCATGGCAACTGGCAGTGACGGCCTATAAGGTTGGAGTTGCCTACGGACGAGAAGATGGGGCTCTAAGCTCATTCAAGATGCTCTACAAGGTTTCTGCGTCTTCGCGAGATAAGCTGAAGTCACGACTGGAGAAAATCGCTGAACACGCTCTGAAAGTGTTCGTTAAGAATGAATGGCATACTGGTGAAATCACTCCAGTGCTACACGAGGTTCAAGGTCAACTCCAGTCAATCGACGACATGACAACTAAGAAACCTGTCAAAGCTGGAAAATTGCCAGAGAGTCTACAGGGATGGATGGATGTCCTTTCGATTCAAGATATCAATGGCATCATGACCCTAATTGTCAGGAATGACAAGCTTCAAGTTCGTGTGGGGTTAGACATCAGTAGACATCCAGAGCTTAAAACCCTCAAGACGGGACACAAGATTGCCCTGACAAAGGGAGAATTTGGTCTTGCCAATGCCGCTGAAGAGGTCATCCTCCAGTACTCCGTTGTCCTTCTTGTGGTACCAAGCGAGGGTGCAGAAATATCCTACGAAGGCGAGTACGGTTTCAGCTGCCATCAGGTGGCTGATCATGATGCAGACGCCCAGTAGACTTGAATGGAAGTGAAAATCGTGGACGTGACCTTTTGGGCAATCGCGCTAGCGGGAACTGCTATTGTTGCGATGTTCAACTACATGTTGAATCGCGCGTCTGGCTCTGACCCAGATGACTTCAAGGTGGGCCCATCAGAGCTGGACATTACTTGCGATTGTTTCCTAAATCCTCTCATCATTGCTGGTATCGCCGTTCTGGTCCTTGCACTATCTTCAGGCTCATTTGCAGACCGCTTTGAGCTGTTCATGTTAGGTTTCTTGGTATTCTTTACAATCTCTTTGGCTGGCATAATCGGAAGAAGGCGTCGCTACCGAGAATGGCATGAACTTAGGGACCTCTTCGACAGAGCCATACCAACTAGCAAGATAAGACGTCCATTAGACAACCTTCCGGACCTCTCTTTTGATGTTGAAGACGACGATGAAGACTATTGAGACCTTCTGACCATGCCGATGAATCTCCGTCCATGAAAGAAGAACGTTGCTATGGAATATCCGAAATATGAATGGAGAGTATGCAACCGATAATGTATAATTCACAAAAAACCATTCAATATTGTGTCAAGTTCAATGGATGCACCCGTAAAGGTCAAGCGATCTATCGCCAAGGTTATCATCCTAGGACACAACAGGTCACTTCTTGCTGGCTATCTTCGACTTTCAGCTGCCAACTGCGTTTCTTTTCAGATGTATTCGACCCTTGGTGTTGGAATCGGAGTTGCCAGAGCCATGCATGCTGTTGACCGCGAGATTGCCCTCCAGATCTGGACAATACCGTTAATAGAACGGCTAGGTGCTGTTTCCTTGACTTTCGCCAAAGGCTATCGAGCAGCAGTTGCCTTATTGAAACCAGAGGACGTTGATGGATTCGATGACATCCTGAGGCCAATAAGACCTGATTCAATGGATTCATTGATGATTGTGATAGTCGGTTCAATCAGAGATGCAGAGACTTCTGCGAAAACGCTTGAGGAAAAGATTGGCAAGCCGCTTGCTGTTCGTTCGATCACTAGTGTTGCTGAGGCATTAGATATTCTAGTCGATGAAGTCGCGAATGATAGGTTTCATTCATCACTTCCTATGGTTTTGTCATTGCCGGAGGCGGCATGTCCTGAGTTCCATCCTAATCCTGCCGCACCGAATGTTGAACCTCTTACTTCGGAGGAAGTCCAATTCATTCGTGGATTTGCCGAAGATATAGGTCTGGAGATTGTGAGCAACTATGCTCATGTGATGCTACGTGAAGGAATCGCCAAGGTGCACGTGGAATCGGGAGTTGTGGAATTCAGTCCAAAACTCTGTGGAGTCTGCAAGAAATCATGCCATCGCTCAACTCGTATCTGTATTGTCGGTTTGGACAATGGTTGGTCAAACGAAGGACTCAGCAAAACTGCATTGCTGATCCTTGCCAAACTTCAAGGGCTGTTCGGGCGACGTCTTCCTGACCACGTTGAAATCCAAATCCGGAATGCCTCCAATTGTTCCAATTTCAATCTTGACTGGTCGCGAGTGGAACCCAACGATAATGTGTTACGGTATCTCATCTCAGAAGCGGACGGCCCACAGAGGGACTCACTTCTTGAGGCGGCGAAGAAAAGGCTCAGCGAGGGTCGTCTCTCTATAAATGCGTTCAATATCTTGAAAAGTTGGCTCGAACGCATCAGTAGTTGATTCGCTCTGCGCCATAGG
>JAUVHR010000181.1 GCA_030593165.1 Candidatus Thorarchaeota archaeon | reverse complement strand
GAAGATCTGCTTTGCAGCGACCATGAGGCTCTTTTCGATTCCTGCGATGTTGTTGTTAGTAGTAACAATGAGGTTCGCTTTCACAAGCATTCCCTTGTCGTCACTCACATAGTTGTGCATGAGAGTACCTCTCGGTGCCTCAACCATACCAACACCATCTCCAGCTCGTGGTTCAACATCTGACAGTTTAACGTCAGTGTTACAAATGTCTGGGTCTTCAAGAAGTGTCTTACACCATCAGTGTGGACACTGCATGCTTGACGGTCATTACAACGTAGCGATCTGCGTCTTTGAGATATTGCAGGGACACGGTATAGGCCGCCCATGAAACCATGCCGACCAGAGCAAACATGATGCCGAGCTCGAGACCAGGTTGCAGAGTTGAAGTACTCCACAAGAACAAACCTCCTCCCAATAATCCAAATGAGAAACCTACCGTCTTGAGAAGGGTAAGGCCTTCCCTTAGATACACCACTCCGAAGACCAGGACGATGATTGGACATAGGTTCACGATTATTGATGTTGTTCCCGAGGTGATGTATTCAGCACTCATGTGAGTACTAACGACAAATATCGCAGAGAAGAGAGCGCTCAATCCGAGTATTCTACGGTATGGCCTAACCTCATCGAAAATGAGTCCAGATCCCTTCCGCGGATATGCTAAGACTCCAATCATTGTGAGTGCGCCGAGAGAATACCGGAATAATGCGTAGTAGACCCCCGAAACTCGTATTGGGAGAATTCCTGACAACAGTCTAGCAACTATAAAGTTCACACCCCACAGAATGATGATGGCTGCGAGCATCAGGTAGGGTCTTGCGGCAGCTTCCGAAAACTTGGACATTGTTGGACAATGAATTCTAGGTCCGTATATAGTCATGAAGGGAACTGTGAGTTGTAGTGCGGATTCAGAATAAGAACCAAGTCCACGAGCCCGTTCTACAGTCGCCGCCAGTTGGACGGAGACGATAAACACCTGCTGGAGAGGTCGTAAGACGTTGTAGATCATCGATCTGTGATGCAATCTCGATGAATCAGGAACCAAACATCAGTCACGGACTGTGATGTCCAAGATTGTGTGAGTTTTGGGCAACGGTCTTGCGGGTCTCACGACATGCGGTCGTTGAGTGCCTCTACTAGAAGTAGTGATTCAAGAATCAATATCTAAGCTAATTGGATGCAAGGAAAATAAAGAAGGGATGAGCGGGAAAAAAAACCCGCATCAATCCAGTTTGGTTGAGATTAAGAATGTCTTAGTACCTTCGACGTCTGCCTCGGTCGCCGCCACCGCCACGGTCTCTACCGCCGTAACCGCCACCGCCGCCACCGCCGCCACCGCCGCCACCGCCGTAACCGCCACCGCCGCCACCGCCTCTACGATCTCCACCGTAGCTTCTGCGTGGTCTGTAGTCACGTTCGTGCTCTTCAGCAGACATGTCAACTTCACTGTTGACCTCCTCGATGGCCTCCTCAGCTTCCTCAAGTTCGCCGTATCGGCCAATGTTGAGTCTAAGGTGTCCCTGGAACAAACCAGTGTAGCCATTCTTTAGGATGTAGGTGGTGTCAACCGTCATCTTCTCGATGGTATCGTCCCATAGGGGTACGATAACGATAGCTGATGTGTCACCAACGACTGCATCAGTAACTCTGTGGATTTCACCATCTTTTCGTGATGATACTTCGCGAGTCTCACCCTTCTCTAGAACTTTGAAGGAGATTGTCACATTCTTCATTCGTGGCTTAAGTTCAGCCACTGTAGCCTCAATAGGCTCTCTGTCGTAACTCATAGTTGAGTCTCTCACTTTTTATATATGCAGGCTGTGAAAACTAGGATGTTCCTCTTGGGATGATCGTGAGAGGATAAAACCGCTTACAAGTACCCGTTGAATCGAATCGCGTGTTGACCTACCTGCTGTGTCGCTGTCCAGCCGATTGCTTATAATCTTGTTTAATGAGTACATAATCCGACTTATTCAGACAGTATTCTTTCGAAGATTTGATCGGCTGAGCTGAACACTTGCACATCTCCTTCAAACTCAGCAAGATGGTCTGAGAATTCCTCCTCAAACTGCTCAAGGAATCGGCGCTGCAGCACTCTTGCATCATAGGTGTCCTTGTCTGATAGGAGAGCACAAGTCAAGTGTTCACTATACTCCAATAGTACCGCTATCTCATGATGGATAATCGACTGAAGTTCCCCCCGCAGGTCCTTTCTAAGGGTCCGTGTGAACGATGAAACTGCTGAGATGAGGTCTGCCACCTTAGCGGGGTTTTGGATTAAAGTTGTATCTATGAATCGAGAGAATATCTCAAGCCCAGGTGTACTAAGGATCATGATGCATCCAAGAATCGTGAAGGGAATCTCTCGCGCTTGAACTGCAGGTACTGCCATAGAATGAATATGTTCAGAGAATCGCTCTGTCATTTCCGCCCTAGACTCTTCTTTCCGCGTGTGGCTGATGCTAACCTCCACACCAGCTATCATAGGTTTCAGTTCAGGTGACTTGCAGTATTCAAGCGCCTTCTTCAAGATCTCATGAGCAGTCTCTTCCTGACCCTCCAATTTCCGTAGGTTGGCCTTAAGGACAAACACATCAACTAGAACTGCTTGTAGCTCTTGTTCGCGAGCAAGTTGCTCCAGTCGAGAAAGAAGAAGTTGTGCGGTCTCTATGTGGTCCCTGTCGTTAGTTTCGGAGAATACCTGAACTTCCAATTCGGCAAGTCGGATAAGAGCCGGAATCGTGTGGATTAGGAATGGTTGCTGCTCACTTATCTGCAAGGCCTGCCTGAAATTATGAAGTGCTGATTCCATGTCACCCGTCTCTCTTTCAAACACTCCGCGTGCGGTGCATTGAAGAGCCAAGAGACTCTCTCGTCCGCTCCGAAAAGCCAACTCACTTCCAATTTCCAAATGTTCCGCCGCTTCATCAAAACGGCCAATCAACGACAGTGCTTGCGACATGATTAGATGAGCCCACGCACTATGCCCTCTTAGTTTCTCAATAACATCCTCTATGGTTTTTAGTGCCTCTTTCGCCCTGCCTACTCTAAGGTAGATTCTGGAAAGATTGATTGAGATTGTTGAGTGATCACTTCCTAGGGAGTTCCTAATCTTGATAGCACTACGAAAACATCCAATAGCTTCACTGGTCTCACCTAGAATCGTGTATGTCAAACCCAAGGTGTTTAGTATTGAAGCAATTCCTCCGAGGTTTCCCAAAATTGAATGAATGCGTTCACTAAGCCCAGCAAGCTCAATCGCTCGCTTAGCATCTGTGTTCTTGAGAATTCCCGCCATCCAGCCGAGTATCCATGCTTCAATGAATTGATCATCACATTCTTTCGATTCCTCGAGCGCCATCTTTGCTTGTTCTAGTGCTTTTTCATGTTCGCCGAGAGAGTACAGAATATCTGCGCGTGCCAACTGAATCTCACATGTGAAAGCTTCTAGCTCCAATCGGCTGGTTGAAACCTTTTCGGCCTTATTGAGAGCAACCAGAAGATCCCGACGGTCTGCAGGCTTGGCGGATGTGTATGGTCCAAGGACCTCAATCCGAAGGAGCTGCATATCTAATGATAGCCAATCTTCCGGGTCACCAGCAAGCACATTGTCTATCACCTCAAGTAGCTCTGGAACCACTTTCATATCACCTCTCTTGAAGTGCGAAACCAGAATCCAAGGTCTGATGATGTCATAGTACAGATATTGTTCACCCAGTTTGTCACTCACATCAAAGAGGTCAAAAACCAATGCGAATCTGGCTGCGAAATAGACCAGCCATCTTGAGGATTCCTGAGAAACAACCTTCCGACCAAACAGAATGGCGAAATCTCGATAATTCTCTGCCGCCCTCATTGTTTCTTCAGTGAATTCCCGTGTTTCGTCATCCATGAAAGGATAGAACTTGGTAATGGTTCCAATGGGTTTCACGAGCCACACCTAACCACGCAAAAAGTATACTGTTCTGTGAACATATATCTTTCCAACTGCCCACGAATCAAAGGGACTATCATTATCTGGCCATTATTTCTGCAGAATGCCTTTTCGCAAACATCAACCTAAATGATATGCCGCCAAATCAGATGGCCCGTGATATGCTACGCGGATTGTAATAACAATCATTTCTACAATTATCTCTAAATGAAACCTTGAACCGCGTGAAGGTTTTTGGGAGTGTTCCTATTCCTCAGTGAACGAGGGTGGTTTGTCAAACTCTTCTTCTTGATCCATTGCCTCAAGTTCTTGGAGAAGCTCAGGACTTGGCGTGTATGTTTCTTCATGGAATTCATCTATCTTGCCTTCACGGAATGCTACTTCCGCCATTCTTGTCTGTCGACGGACATGACGACTGTTCAGGCACCTCCAGCAGCTCGTACAATAGATTTCTCTAACATGCCACTTGTTATACTGCCTTTGCCGTCCGGTACTTCCGCAATGTGGGCATTTCGGTTTGTCTTCGTCAGCCACTGCCTGCACATCCTTGTCTGCTTCTGGAGCAGTAGATTTAATGTCATTTGTAACGTCTAGGTGGCCTGTTCACGAGGCTGGTGTTGGATTGGTGCTTGGATAGAAAACCGTTCACTACTCGATTATCAGTTGAGAAATGTCGCGAGGATACATTGTCATCACCTCGATTCCGTCGTCAGTAATCAAAAACGTATCGCTGTGCCTGAAGCCACCAAGGCCTTTCTCATAAATGCCTGGTTCACAAGAGAATATCATTCCGGGTTTTAGGATATCCTCTGAACCAATGTCAAGGAATGGCCGTTCATGACCTTCCATGCCCAAACCATGTCCTGTGTGGTGACGAACAAGGTCGAATACATCCTTGTCCTTGAAGGCCTTTCGCGCAGCTCTATCAACATCCGCACAGGAAGCTTCAGGACCAGCCGCTTCTAATGCGGCATCTTGCGCCGCCAGCATGACTTCGAATAGCTCCCTTTGGCGACCGGACGGTTCTCCCATGAACATTGTACGTTCCAACTCGGAGTGTACACCATAGACATTCGAGGAGGCACCCGTAACTAGCGTATCACCTTTGTTGAACACCAGTCCTCTTGAGAGTGCATGTGGGAAGTAGGAGTTTGGTCCGATCTGTCCACGATAGATGGCCATCGCAGGGAACATAGAGAAACCAGTGGGGTGGTAATCTTCTCCCAACTCAGCCACCATGTCAGCAGACCCCTGTGCACTCGCCCTAATCGCGACATCTATCTCATTTGCACCAACTTCTGTGAACTCTTGAAGATATTTGTGGGCACGGTCCGCCCACTTGGACGACTCTCTCATAAGTTCAATCTCTTCAGGTTCCTTAATCACTCTCATGTCCATGATGATGTCAGGGAGCAACTCGAACTTGAGACCGGTCACTTCTTCCAGCTTAGGTCCATGGTAGCCCCAATAACCTGGAGCCCCGGCAACCTCCGAGGCGACTTCAGTCGGAGTGACCTTGAGCTCCTTCATTAGAACATCTCTCAGGTAGTACATCGGATGGGACTCATCCGGATACTCGAAATAGGAGAACACCTGCGAGATAAATGGTACTTGGTGCTGGACGTGATCTATCTCCAACGAGGGGACGAAGAAGTTCACCTCGCCCTGATGAATGATGAGCACGATCGGTCGTTCGGTTGGAATGAAAGAGAGTCCAGTCAGATAGAAGATATTCTTTGAGTTGAAGACAAGGAATGTATCCAATGCGCGTTCGTCGAGTTCTTCCTGAAGCCTCTCAACTCTCCTCTTGTGATGATCAGCTGTTAAATGCGTCCGAGCCATTGTTCATCCTCCGTTGCGGAGGTGTATCGTGGGCACAATTAAGGTTGTTTGAGGACTGATGCTCTCAATCACGTGGTTCACTGAGATTGAATTGATCAGCGAACTTGCTACTTCTATAGCAGGCAAGAATGCATTTCCCGCAGACTTCGTGAACGAGTCCGAGTTGGCTGATGTATCTCATGCAGTTCTCCCGATAATCCCGGAGTATGTCCCGGTCCCTTATGAAAGAGCAAGCGTCTTCGCAGGCAGTGCACTCGCCACATCTTGATTCGATTCTTGAACCTATGTCAAATGGACCTTCTGTGATAATCGAAGTGAATCTCAGAGCGCAACTGTAATGCTCGTTGATGGTCAAACCGTTCTTTCCTCTCCATCCGAGACCTGCAATCTCTGCAATCAAACGATGAGAAACGGTCTGGTGATAATAGTCACTAACATTTGAGACATTGTTCACTAAGCCGCGAACAGTGGCAGGAATGGGGATTCCACGAAACTTTCTGGCAATGAATATGCTGAGATCATCCAACAGTCCATTTAGCCGCTCGTACTCTAGTGCGTATCTATTCCATTGTTCTATGTCAATGCTGCCTTCCTTCGTCTTGTGGATGCAATCAATGATAGGGTCAAAATAGGTGACTCCGATGGAGAGGATCACACCTTGGTAATTGAGAATCTCGAATCGTCGACCACATATTTGTCGGAGCTTTTTCTGTTGTGCCTTTATTAGCTCAGTATAGACAGTTCGAAAATTGGCGGCCCCTATGACGCTTTTATAAGGTGTTCCATCTAGAAAATCGTCAATCATCTTTCGTACTTTCTGTGTGTTTTGAGCTGCAAAGGTCATATTGTGCTCCATATCTTCTCACTGAGGTTGATTTGGTAGGGCTTTGATATGTATTGTGATGTTGGTTAGATGCTCATCTTAGAGGGTGAAGCTAAGTAGCAGTTGTCGTTCTTATGATGCAATAACTGC
>JAUVHR010000104.1 GCA_030593165.1 Candidatus Thorarchaeota archaeon | reverse complement strand
TATTCATTGGTCAGGTTTGAGGTAGTTCGCCCAATCGAGTCAAATCGACAAACAGGTCTGCAAACTCAGGATTTGATGCCAGTTCGATATAATTCGCTGATCTTGCAATCTCCTCAGCAAGATCACGTTGCTGTGATGATAGTAGTAGCATCTTTGCACCGGCCCCAGCGGTGTTCCCAACTTGGAATATTTGGCCAATATCAACAGAAGGCAAGAGCCCGATTGTCAGAGCACTTCTTGGATTGATATAGTTCCCAAAGGCACCTGCTAGGAGAATCCGGTCGATATCCGTTGTCTGAAGACCTGCAGTAATCAGTAGAACCTGCGCTCCAGCGCGGATAGCTCCTTTCGCAAGCTGAATCTGACGTACGTCCTTCTGGGTGAACACAATGCGCCGCTCTGTACCGTATTCCCCAAAGTCTACGACTATGTATCCGAGTCCCTGTGAATCCTCCCGAATTGTCCGTCTAGATTCACTCATCCGTCCGACTTCATCGAGAAGACCAACTCTCCTGAGCTCTGCCACTACATCCACAATAGCTGAACCACAGAGCCCCAGTGGCGCTCCATGTCCGATAATTGTGATATCTGTTGATTCATCATGATTTCTAATCGATACATGCTCGATGGCTCCGTCCTGTGCTCTCATGCCTTGAGAGATTGTCGCGCCTTCGAATGCAGATCCAGCGGCCGTTGAACAACAGAAAATCTCACCTTGGTTCGAGAGAATGATTTCGCCATTTGTTCCGATATCGATTCCAAGGATGACTTCATCTTTCAGATCAGGTCTTTGTGATATCATGAATGCGGTAATGTCGCCCCCAACGAACCCTGCGATGTTTGGCGCAGAATAGACCTCTGCTGAAAGATTCTCGAAACCGATTTTGGCTGCATCAGTTACATGTCCCGCCTTCATGACTGGTTCGTAAGGAGCCACGCCAAGCGATGAAGTGGCCAGTCCCAAGAATAGATGATGCATTGTTGTGTTTCCAACGACAGACATCCTTGAAACCTCCTCGAGCTTAACATTGCCTGCCTCGCATAGTTCAATGACAAGTTCCTGCACCTTCTGGACTACACGCTCTTGTAGCAAGTGATGTCCATTCTCTTCCTCATTTGCAAAGGTTATCCGAGATATGACATCCTCGCCAAAGGCTATCTGCGGATTCAAATCTGATGATGAACCAATCTGCAGACCATCTTCCAAGCTCAGAAGGTATGCGACAATAGTAGTAGTGCCAATGTCTACAGCCACTCCGAATTGTCCGGCCAAGCCATCATCAATCACCAGGCCATGAACTTCAGGATCGCTAGAAATCAGTATCTTGGTCCTAGCCCGAGCATGGAGTAGGACTGCTCTTGTTTCTGATTCTATACTGCGTTCGCAAGCCAGACGGATGTTATCGTTGATTTCTTGTTGTGTAAGGTGGTGCAAGTCCTGTTCCGTAGGTGCAGGTGCAGGGTACAATGCAATCCTACACTTGCCACAGGTCCCCCGGCCGCCACAGTCTGATGTCAAGTATAGTCCAGTTTCTCGGACTGCATCAAGCACAGAAGAGGTTTCATCAATCAGAATCCGCACACCAGAAGGTTCGAAGACAATAACCCGCTTCCGCAAGCCTTGCACCACCTAGCTGATTAGATATCTTGGATGCGGTTTTTCTGGTTTCTTCCGAGCCTCAATGAGACTACCCGACAGTGCAACATCAATCATAGCGACTGAAGGATAGACAATCGGGGCATGCTCAACTGGCCCAAACAACACAAAGTCCGCACCTAGGACAACAGGCATTAGAACAGATCCCACCATTGCAGACTTCTTCGCTTCTTTTCCAAACTTGGGCACAAGGCCGCGCCATGTACTAATGGCATTATGGGCCCCGTTGCCTACTGGGAACCCGTACTTGTCCTTGATTTCCTGTTGAGCCTTGCAGGCTATCCCAAGTGTAAGAAGATCCATGACTCCTGTATCAAGCAGGATGTTTGTGATTCCTGCCTGCTGTGCCCTTGCTATGAGCTCCGACGCATGTTCAACGCGCTTAGTTACTGAAGCCATAGCCCCTGTTGAGAAGGTCAGAAGTAGTGCGTTCTGAAGACCGACCTCGTTTGCTGCAGAATACAGGTCTTCATTGGATTCAGGTGTGAGTGAGTTGAGAATGACTCTGTCAAGGAAACCCCTCTCTTCTGCGGTCTTCATCCCTGCAATATTGGTTTCAACAGAAGCCGACCCATCGATTAGAAGCGGAAATTCTGTTGAGTCCACAAGATAACAGAGATACTTCTCGATTGCAGCAGGAGTTGTCGCAACCACATCGAGCATACTTGGAATCCCGGTCTTGTCAGAAGTTTCAGCTACCATGTTAAGGAGTCCTTCGGTTTGTTTTTTGTCGAAGACTCCCGTTTCACTATCTTTCACGAGCCGATCTTTCGAATAGAAAATCGACCCTATGAGAACAGTTGGGACCACTCCAGGCAAACCGCCGATTCTGACTCCACCTATTCTGTAGGTCTTCTGTTCTACCCCGTACTCGAACAACACTCACATCTCCTGCCCGTCCACCAGAGCTTATTGTTTACAGGTACGCTTTCGAATGCATGCACGCGATTAGGTTCTTCGTGCGACGTCGTCTTCAACACACATGTGAGCGGCGTATCCAAAGCACCTAACCCTCCAGAAGAGCTCGAATGCGCCGTACTCCATCGATAGCATCGGCACCATAATCGTCCGCACCTAGTTTCTTGGCAAGCTCCATGCTGAGTGGGGCCCCTCCAACAATCATCTTCACATCATCGCGCAAACCGGCAGCCTTCAGTGCCTCATCGATAAGAGGAATCTCTTTCATTGTCATTGTAAGAAGACAGCTAAGGGCAACCACTTTAGCTCCGTGTTCCCTCACAGCGTCGATAATCTTCTCCTTTGGACAGTCCATTCCTAGATCTAGGACCTCGAAGCCTGCAGAGAGCAGCATCGCGATCAGGATGTTCTTGCCAATATCATGATTATCACCCTTTACCGTAGCAACTACTATCAGTTTTCCATCATCTTGTTCTTCAGCAACTAGATGCGGTTTGATAATCGCAAAGACTTCTTTCATGGTTTCACCGGCCAATACGAGCTCGGTTAGGAAGTACTCATTTCGTTCGTACCTGCTTCCAACCTCATCCATGCCTTTGGTGAGAGCCCTAAGAACTTCCTCGGGATTTGTACCTGTGTCGAGTTCATGTTGAATGATAGTGGCAATGTTGTCAACATCCAACTCAGCAATCATCTTCGTTATGTCCTCAAGCATAGTCATGAATCCGCTCCTGTTTGAATATCGGTGCCAACAGACCGTACTAAGAGAGTAATAACCTTTCTTTCACGTGCGAATATTGCGGTCACGTTAGAACACTCTCACAGAATCTGTATGCAACCGGCTTTCATGGAGATGAGGTGGACTTACCACAGAATCGAAGGCTAATTGACGGACCATCCGGAGCACCTACTAGTTTCTCAGGGAGCAACCTTCACAGTCTGATTACTGTTCTCTTGGTGAGCGTATATAGGTCTCAATTAATGGGATGCTTGCGTATACGACGCTTCTCAAAGAATGAAAGGTGAGTGAAACCGCATCTCTTGACGAGTTCCAATGCACGAGCGACTCCTTTTCCAACATGCTGTAGTCTGTGTGCATCCGAGCCTAGCGTCACTGTTTCAATACCATGGTCATGTAATGCAGTGACAAATTGCTCCGTTGGCATCGGATCACTAAGCCCCTGCCCCCACGTGGAGGTATTCACCTCGAAACCAACGTTGAAGCGTTTCATTGTAGATACGAGTTCTGAGACATGTGGTTCCCACAGACCATGGACACAGTCACCGCAAACTGCCTCACCATGGCGGCGATACATGTCAAGATGGGATAGAACATCAAAAGAGTCCAGTTCGATTGACTCCATGATCATCAAGTAGTATCGTCGGACCATCTCCTCCGGCCCGTAAGCATTGAGAAGGTTGTTCATTCCTGAGGGAGTACCCAAGTCATCCTCACCCAGAATATGAGCTGATCCCAAGATGAAGTCAAAGTCAGTACTGTGGAACCTTTCCGGTAGATTCGCCATCACTCCAGGATAGCAGTCAAGCTCCACCCCTAAGCGAACAGTCAACCCGTCCTGCTTGAAACGTTCCCCAGCCGTTCGGACAGTACTCTCGTAATCCTCTAGCTAGTAATCCTTCTGCGAACTGACTTTTTCTCCCTTCACCAATACGTGACAGTAGTCTGCAACGGGATTCGTGTCGAGATGAGTTGTGAAAGCAATCTCGGTAAGACCGGACTGTATAGCGGCAGCACAGAATTCGTCTACGGTGCCCTCGGCATCGGTGGAATAGTTGGGATGAATGTGATAGTCTTGGATTGCAATCATCTCCGAACGGTGTAGAAGATTCCAAATGTGCTCCAAAAGAACGTTTGGTCAGAGCATTCTGATATTGACTTCATTCACGGGCGCGTTCGCTCAATAGAGAATTATCCTGCTGAGTATCGGTGGAGATGACCAATCAATTTTCTCTTGATGAGTCGCAGTCGATCAACGACATTGACATAGGACTTCGCACCATGCTCCCCTGCCCTCAGTCCATGATCTCGTCTGTTCCAGTATAGCCAGAGCTCAACACCAATCTCAGGTTCCATTCGCTTGAAAGCGTCGATGCACTCGGTTGCTTCCCTAATCTCAGACGCAGTCAAATCAACCAATGGCGGCCAATGAATCGCGCATTCCACCATCCTAACTGCACATAGCGCCCTATACTCGAGGGGGATCTTAGGATTTCGAAACTCGTTGATGAGTTCCCGGAAGCGACTCATGTTGTTCAGTCTTGGACAGACTATATGAGCCCCACACAAACTGTAATGGGTCCAATGAACTAGGTCGATACTTTCCCAACAGGTGATAGGTAGATTGTGAACTCATCCACTCCATCTACGCCGATGAGCTGATCCATAATCTTCTGATCATAGGCTGCAATAGCGCATGTTCCTGCACCAATTGCCTCACAAGCGAGATACAGGTTCTGACAAACGTGACCAGCCTCAATTGCAATGTCTTTGTGGCCCGTCAAACTATAGCGCCATTCTGTCCTGTAAGGAATGGTAGCCCAGACAAACACCACAGCTGAATTACCAACGAACTCTTGACCAAAACATGCTTTGGTCACCTGACTGGGCAGCTCCGAGTCACCTTCTTTCAAGAAGAGCAGTTTGTGTTCAAAAGGGACGTATCTGTAGAGGCCGGTCTTCAATCCCTCAACGCGACCCACAATCAGATATGTCACAAAGGGATGTCTTGCCCCACCTGATGGAACTGTTCTCTTTGTCCATACCCCGTCGCCATCAATCTCCTTGATCCCTTGAGTTGACCATACAAGGAACGACAGCTCCTCAAGAGTCAGAAACGCGTCCTTGAACTTGCGGTGGCTCTGTCTCCCACGAATCGCGTCTATCAATGGAATTTGACCCACGGTTAGGTCCTTTGGCATTATCAGATCAATCAGTTCGGCATCTTCTGGGTAGGGCTTCTGCCGAGGAGGTGGATCAACTCCCTTTCTTTGATCAGGCTCCCATTTGATGTCTTTCCATTCAGGTGCATCGAAATCAAATGACTTGAGAAATTCCCGATTCTGTATTATGATTTTATCTATATCCATTGGTGTGTGCCTCCTCAGGCTGCGTGCTGAACATGCCAAGTAGGCGGGCAGGTTCGATATAAGGTGAAGGCTCAACGCACGCATTTTACCCTTTTAGCACCTTAGAAGACGTCCTTTGTCGAGAGCAAATAGTGGAAACAGCACAAAACCTTAAGTGTATTTACGGCGCACAACCGTTCGTGACTAAGTTTTGGATGATTGATGCTGGGCCATCATAGCGATGATGCCCCGAGGGGCCATCGCGAGGATACGCGATAATTGCCACACAAGAAAGGCCGCAGAGGCCAGAAGAAGATTAAGGTTCGCGAGTCCGGTGGTGTCCACTACCCAGCAAGAACCGTAAAATGCACTGCAAACGTTGCCCCCAGATGTAAGGTCTGGGTCAACGAAAACACAATGCCAGCACCCGGCATCTGCAAGCGCTGCTGGCAGAAGATGCATCCCAAATAGGGGATTCAGTCCCCTATCCCCCTTTCTTTTTGTAACTTTGATACAGAATATCCAACGCGGCCAAAACAGTCGAAGGAAGATTGGCAGACTAGTCCCTTCTTTCCCGCATCAATAGTACAATGACAAGGATTGCTAGTCCTCCAGTAGCGACCAATCCGGGTATTGTAGGGTCTATTGCAAATGATGTGACTCGGACGATGGTTATTGTCCATGATATGTTAGTGAATCTGTATGCCACTATTGTGGTTAGAAGAACTCCATCAGCCTTTGAGAACTCGAATCGAGACGTGCTGGAAGGCCATCTTGCCACGATATAAGAGAAACCCCAATAGGAAGGTTCATCCAGTATCTCGCCGGACAGATAATACCTCTCATTCGTGGCCCTGCGTATTTCTGTGAGTAGGCTCCAGTTACCTATGGGCACGCCGAAATACATACCTATGGAACGCATCTTCGTGCCGTTTGGAAAGTAGATGTCGGCACGTCTGAGTAGCACCGAGTCATTGACGGTAAGAGGATCAGGTATCACGCTAGCCTCCGGTGCGATAAGGTAGTAATCCATTTGTATGTGAATTGGATTCTCTGGGTCATCTTCAGTGTAGGTCTCCACGAAGTCAAATCTGTCGCCTTCCTGAAAGCCCCATTCAAGTCCCTGACTGTGTGTTGTCTGAGCATTGAGATTTTGAGGAAGTGATCCTAGCACTAGGAAAACTGCGAGAAAAGCCAACAGTCTACGCAAGGTACTCTCACAACAAGTATGATGCCTGGTGACTCACTTCAATCTGTCGAAGATGATGAACTGCTCCAGTCCAACTCATCTTGTGACACACGGTAACTCTTAAGATAGGTTCGAATCCGCCACATGCCGTCCTGAGTTGATTGGAATTGGCTTGGTGTAACATGGTGAAGGGTCACTGCAGAGGTAGGATGTGTGACTTTTGGGCTCGGATAAAGATTCGAAAGCGCCCCGAGGATGACCTCGTGAGAGATATGAGAGAGAACATAGTCTCATATCAAAACGAGATAGGGCTGAGTAGGATGGAAGCCATGCAGCACTTCTGTGTCCAAGAATGTCCAACTTACAATGAGCGGTAAACGAGAACACAATGGCGGCATCTGCAAGCGCTACTGGCAGAAGATGCATTCCAAATAGGGGATTCAGTCCCCTATTCCCCTTTCTTTTTGTAACTTTGACACAGACTATCCAACGCGGTCAAAACAATCGAAGGAAGATTGGCAGACTAGCCCCTTCTTTCCCATATCAATAGTACAATGACAAGGATTGTTAGTCCTCCAATAGCGACCAATCCGAGTATTGTAGGGTCTATTGTAAATGATGTGACTCGGACGACGGTCCTTGTATATGATATGTTAGTATAGATATCTGACGCTGTATATACTATGGTTAGAAGAACTCCATCAACCTTTGCGAACTCGAATCGGGTTGTGCTGGAAGACCAATTACCACCCTCATCATAAGAGAAACCCCAATAGGATGGTTCATCCAGTATCTCGCCGGACTGATAATACATCTCATTCGTGGCGCTCCGTATTTCGGTGAGTAGGCTCCAGTTACCTATGGGGACGGCGAATCTGATACCTGGGGAGGGTATCTTCGTGCCGTTTCGAAAGTAGATGTCGGCACGTCTGAGTAGCACCGAGTCATTGACGGTGAGAGGATCAGGTATCACGCTAGCCTCCGGTGCGATAAGGTAGTAATCCATTTGTATGTGAATTGGATTCTCTGGGTAATCTTTAGTGTGGGTTTCTACGAAGTCAAATCTGTCGCCTTCCTGAAAGCCCCATTCAAGTCCCTGACTGTGTGTTGTCTGAGCATTGAGATTTTGAGGAAGTGATCCTAGTACTAGGAAAACTGCGAGAAAAGCCAACAGTCTACGCAAGGTACTCTCACAACAAGTATGATGTCGGTCACTCACTTGAATCTGTCGAAGATGATGAGCTGTTCTAATCAAACTCATTTTATGACACACGGTAACTCTTAAGATAGGTTCGAATCCGCCACATGCCGTCCTGAGTTGATTGGAATTGGCTTGGTGTAACATGGTCAGGGGTCACTGCAGAGGTAGCATGTGCGACTTCTGGGCCCGGATAAAGATTCGAAAGCGCCCCGAGAATGACCTCGTGAGAGATATGAGAGAGAGCATAGTCTCATGTCAAAACGAGATAGGGCTGAGTAGGATGGAAGCCATGCAACACTTCTGGGCGATGATTGGCGTAAGAAACTTGAACAGGCTTTGTGAAGAAGAGCCTGATCTCTGTGCAAAGATGAAAAGAGTAGAGAAACTGACCTGAGCTCACGCCAGTTATTCGTTCTATTCGAAATCTGCAGGTACTGCAATCATATTCCCGCGATTAAGCAGCCACTTCGGGTCGAGGACTCGCTTCACTGCCTGAATCTCAGCAATTCCCTTCTCACCGAGCATCATCTCCAAGAAAGGTCTCTTCAGCTTGCCAATTCCGTGTTCTGCGGCAACTGTGCCCCCAAGCTCTACGGCCCGTTTGGCAAACAACATGTAGTTCTCCATGCCCTGATGTAATTCCTCAAGGTTTCGGGGAAGCATGTTCACATGCAGGTGATTGTCTCCAATGTGGCCCCACACCACATACTCCATGCCCTGTTCCTTGAGTGTGTCACGGTAGAATTTATGGTAATCGCGAAATCCTTCGTCTGGTACAGCCATGTCAGTCCCAATCTTATGGATTTCGTGGAACTCGGCCTTTCGCATCGCGATTATCCCATTGACTGTTTCAGGTACGAAGTGGCGTACCGTCTTCATCTTTTCAAGCTCGGAGCGGTCTAGACCGGCCCAACTTGACTCCGAAGACGAGTTGTGCTTGTTGAGAATCATCTCAAGACCCATTACCTTGTCTTCCATTTCCTCCTCTGTGTAAGTGAACTCAAAGAAGACGATAGCCAGAGTTTCATCGGTCAGTGCAGGAACCTTAATGCCAGCAGAACTCGCCTTTTCACGAATCATCTTGATTGCATAGGGCCCGAAGTATTCTAGGAACTCCATCGGAGCCGGTGAATCTGGGGCTCTGATATCGTAAACGAAGTTGACTGCATCGTCCTCACTCGGGAAGAATGCCATTACCGTCATGATGTTCTCTGCCAATTGATCAAGCCCTAGCTCCACTTCAGTGATAACTCCAAGGATGCCCTCGGAACCGATGATTAGGTCAATCAGGTCCATATCGGGCTTCGCAAAAAGACCAGCCGCATTCTTTGTCTTTGGCATCTCATATGTTGGTACAGTGATCTCGGAAACTGACCCGTCGCTGTGCACAATCTCAAACTTGCCATCCTCAGCTTGATACGTTCCTCGTTCAATGTCAAGAATGTCCCCATTTATCAGGGCAACTCTGATTCGTCTGATCCAGTCCCTGACTGCACCGTATTTGAATGTACGAGCACCAGAGGCATTGCATGCCACGATGCCACCCAGCATTGCGCTCATCTCAGTAGGATCTACGGGGAAGGAAAACTCACGAGGATCACTGAGGAATTTCTCAAGGGCATTCTGCTGCTCAGGTGTGCCCTTGCCCTTCAGTTTCCCAAGGTCCTTGGTCAGTACTAACTTGACAAGATCCTCAAGTAATACGCCGACCTGAGCACCTATTGAGAACAGGCCCTCATCTTCTGTGAACCGCATGTACAGCAGCTCGTTCATCTTCTCAAGATTGGCCGTAGTACCACCGAGTGGAACTGCCGCCCCAGTAAGCCCAGTACGTGCGCCCTGAATGGTGACTGGTATACCCGCCTCGTGCGCTTCTACTAGTATCGCTGCGACTTCAGCCTCCGTTTTGG
>JAUVHR010000064.1 GCA_030593165.1 Candidatus Thorarchaeota archaeon | reverse complement strand
TAGATTAAGAACCGTGAGAGCATCAAGACCTGAAAGCGGGACCAAGTCAATACTCTGGAGCTTATTGTCAGACAGTGATAGCATCCTAAGATCCCTGCAATAGGAGAGTGGTCCCAGATTCACTCTGCCAAGTTTGTTGTCATTCAGGTAGAGCTCACGAAGCTCTACAACCTTTCCAAGAGGACTCAGCCTAATATCTTTCAGACGATTTCCGTCGATCCTTAACAAACGCAATTCTCGGCAGCTAGATAGACCGGTCAAGTCAACTTCCTCGAGCTTGTTGTCACTAACATCGAGCTCTCTCAGGTCTCGACAATTCGCCAATGGCCCCAAATCAATCTGTGAGAGACTATTGTCCCCAGTATCAAGCAGCAGCAAGTTAATGCATGCAGCAAGCGGTCCCAAGTCCAAATCGTCAAGTTGGTTCTGATAAAGAAGAAGCGATTCGAGCTCGGGACAGTCCCTGAGTGGACGAAGGTCCAAGGCATGCAACTGGTTACGATTGATTGCGAGTCGTTTGAGATTTCTACAGCTGCCCAAGGGTTCCAAGTCAATGGTCTTTAGTTGATTGCCATATAGTATGAGCACTTTCAGATTGAGGCAGCTGGCGAGAGGACTAAGGTCTAAAGACTCTAGCTCATTCTGGTCGAATCTAAGCACTTCGAGTGATTCACACTTTCCGAGTGGACCCAAGTCCACGGTGACAAGCCGGTTCTTGGAAACCAGAAGTGATTCAAGACGGCTGCAATTCTCTAAACCATCCAATGAAAGAAAGGCAAGTTGATTGTCAGAGATGTCTATGAACTCAAGATTGATGCACGACCCTAGCGGTGCAAGGTTGAGGTCTCGGATAATATTCGAAAACAAGCGAATGCTCGTAAGGGCAGTAATCTGAGCCAGCGGGTCTAGACTCACTTCATCTAAGCGATTGTCATCCAAGTCAAGTCGACGAAGCTCGGTGCATGTAGATAGGGGGCTCAAGTCAACGGCCATTAGCCGGTTACCAGACAGGTCAAGGATTTGCAGACTTGAACACGAAGCAAGAGGTGACAAATCGATAGATTGCAGACTATTACTCTCCAAATCAAGATGCGTTAGGTTAGCACAAGAAGAAAGCGGAGAGAGGTCAATCTCCATCAGTTGATTATTATCAAGGTCAATGAACTTGAGTTCGGAGGAGGCTTCAAGTGGTGAAAAACCAATAAGTGAAAGGGAGTTGTTCCGTAGAGATAGACTCTGGAGGTTATTAAGATTTGACAGAACCGTCAGGTCAATCTGCGATATGTTTCGAGATGACAGGTCAACTATCTGGGCAGTGTCTTCAACTTCAATGCTTTGTCTGGTCCCTGAAGTATCGACCCAAGAAATCTTGACTGTCATCCTTCTTTTCCTCCCGTTGTACTGATGACTTCTGCTCAAGCTCGCTCTTATCCTTTACTCACAAAAGTCACTGGGAATATATAGAGGATTGCGGTCAAGTCAAGTTGTCTTTAGTGACTGGTGACAACAAAAATGATGGAAACAGAAACAGAGCAAATACCAAGCGATAAGAAGGAGAGGTTCGGTTGGTATCTCTACGATTTCGCTAATACTGCCTTCACAGTGCTGATTGTTACAGCACTGTTTCCACTATTCTTCAAGGGTCTCGTCGCCGATGCCTTTGCAGATCCCGAAATTGGAGAGATCGTTGGCATTACCTTCTGGGGTTACGCAGCCGCAATCACGATGCTCATTGTAGCATTGTCGTCGCCAGTTCTCGGAGCAATAGCTGACTATTCAGGGACTAAGAGGAAGTTCGTGACTGTGTACACGATTCTTTGCATTGGATTCACAACGCTTCTCTTCTTCACTCAGAAGTGGTCCTTTGCATTCGGACTTCCAATCTGGATTTCAGCATGGGTCATCTTCATCATTGCCAATGTTGGCTTTGAATGAGCATTGCCCTTTTACAATGCGTGGCTCCCCGAGATAAGCGATGAGAAGACAATTGGTCGAATCGGTGGAATTGGCTTCGCAGCTGGCTATGTTGGAGCGATGTTAACCATCATAATTGCACTGGTCAGTGTCCTGTCGCTTGGGACAAACTCAACAATGCCTTACTTACTGTGCGCGATATTCTTCCTTGTGTTCTCAATCCCAGCCATCAAATTCCTCAAAGAGCGACCGCCCATGATGAAAAGGCCCGAGGAAGCAGGTGAGAGCTATGTCAAGATTGGTTTCGGGCGAGTGAAGCGAACACTCAAAGAGATAAAGAATTACCAAGGACTTCCCTTATTCATGGTTGCATACTTCCTGTTAGCCGATGGAATCACAACTGTAATCTTCTTTGCAGCTATCTTTGGGGAAGTTGTCTTCAGCTTCTCGATAGCGAATATACTGATCTTCTTTGCCGTGACACAATTGACAGCTATTCCAGGCGCCTTCATCTTTGGTTACGTGGCGGATAGTATTGGAACCAAGAAGACACTGATGTTCACACTCATCATTTGGATTAGTGCCCTCAGTATAGCGTTCATAGGTTCAGACCCAGCATTTGGTCCTCCTCAAGAAATAACATGGTGGGTGACGGGGATGATTGCGGGTCTAGGAATGGGTTCTGCTCAGAGCACGGCTAGAAGCATGTACGGACAATACATCCCGGAGGAGAAGAAGAGCGAGATGTTCGGGCTCTACGCGCTCACTGGTCGCTTTGCAGCCATCCTCGGGCCGCTCATGTTTGCGTTGGTTCTAACCGCTACCTACAACGCAGGCTTCAGTCTAGTTGACGCGAACCGTTACGCATTGCTCAGTATACTATCATTCTTCGTGATGGCGTTTCTTATCCTTATCAAGGTGAGGCAACCCGTTATGGGTGAATCAAAGACACAAGTTCACCTAGAGGATGACATACGGCCAGGAATGTAGTATAATGTGATGGGGGTCTTTCCCCCTCACCCCTTCTTTTTCAACTAGAATCGCTGGTAACAGACGAAGCTTTCTTCAGGGAAGATAGACTCGATTCTGGTTGCGACATCAGCAGCACAATTGATCTCGCCAATTCCTCGGAGCATTGTGGCGGGAGTAAGGCCCGAAACAATCTTGCTGAGTTGTAGAGCGTTTAACTTGACGTCAGCCAATGAGTCGACTTCCTCGATTTCCAGTGATTCTCCATTAGGCACGAGTCTGTAGGTTCCATCATTCCAAGAACATTGCTCATCGGTCAAATGGATTATTATAGGGTCAGAGGCAGCAGCCGGGATCTTGACGGCCTCGCAATACTTCTGAAAATCAACGACTCGAACCATCATCGACCCGCCGATATACGATTTCGCACCATATATGTCATCGAAATAGTATCTTAGCGGAATTTCAGGGTCGCAACTGCAAGTCACCTGTTTCATATTCACAGAATAATTTCCTACTAACTCTACTATGGATTGAAAGACTTCAGGGGACGTATACTTGGGTGACCAGATTTCGAGTTCGGTGTGATTCCCGGAGCTTGTGAATTTGAACTGGACAGTTCCCACAGGTTCTGAGCCGCGCTCGAAGATAAAGAAATGGCTATTCTTGATGAGGGATTTTATGCTACGTTCAAAATGGAAAACCCTAGAGCCAAATCTGGTCATCGACTTCTCCACTTCTAGAACGTTCGCAATTTCTTTGGGGTCATCCAGCTCCCGAACCGTGATACCACTCTGTCCTTTGACCAATCTCAGGTGTTCAGGCTGAAAGACATGCGTGCTTCGAGCCTCTGCAAGGGCGTAACCGAATTTCTCGTAGAATGGAACTGAAAATGGGTCAAGAACGGAAAACGACATCCCCCTTTCTCGCATTGTAGGAAAAGCCTCTGCAAAAAGTGCTCGGATGAGCCCTTGGCGTCGATGCTGAGGTTCTGTTGCTACGGCCCAGACTCCGCTCATTCGAATGGGGGCACTTCTAATCACATTGTTGGAGCTAGCAAAGAACGAGAAATTCGCAATGACCTTGTCTTGGTCCACCGCGACATACGCCCAGTCCTCTTTGTCGGGTTGATTCCAGTACCCAGTCCAATCCTGCTTTCGTAGACTATCTAGGTCTTCTGTAGGCTCGAAAGATTTCCACATCAATCTGACTGCTGAATCACGGTCGGACTCCTTGGCAGCTCGAACTTCATACATAGTGCAAGAAGAGAAGTTACCGTAAATGACTCTTTCCCACAAGGCAGGGCATTCTTAAGACGGAATTAAACGAAGCAGAAGAGAACAATGAAGGTGAAAGTACTCCTAACTGGTGCTTCTGGGTCAATGGGTGGAGAGGCATTCAAAGAGCTTCTTCGACGACGAGATCAGATTGACACTGTCATCCTTCTTCGCCCATCGAAAGCAAACATACGTTCATTCAGGAAACACGTTCCACAGGACAAGAGGAGAGTTGGAGAGAAGGGCGTTGTGGAGTCTGAGGCACTCAGAATAGTCTGGGGCGATCTCACCCATTATCCTGACGTTCAATTGGCAGTTGAAGGAGTAGACTTTGTTTTGCACCCAGCGGCATTCATCGCACCCGCTGCAGATCACAACCCCGCTTTTGCAGAGAAAATCAACGTAGGAGGCACAAAGAACATCATTCGAGCAATTGAAGAACAGCCCGGCTGCGGAGAGCGCATCAAGTTGGTCTATGTTAGCTCGGTGGCAAATTATGGGGACAGGCTTGCTCCTATATATTGGGTGAGAACAGGGGATCCTCTGAAGCCAAGCGTCTATGATTTCTATGCTACAACCAAGATTCAGGCTGAACGCGCTGTCATCGAGTCAGATATCAAACAGTGGGCTGTGATCAGACAGACATACATTGCCATACCTGATGCAATGGGATTGATGGATCCAATCATGTTTCATCAGCCCATAGACCAACATATCGAGATGGTCACTGTTCGCGACGCAGGATACGGTCTCGTGCAGTGCATAGAAGCTCCAGATGACTTCTGGGGACGCATCTACAACATGGGAGGGGGTCCATCATGTCGCTTTGTATTCATCAAATACACAGAACATATGATGAAAATCTTGGGCATAGGTGACTATAGAAAGATAATGGAGAGGAACTGGTTTTGCACTCGCAACTTCCACTGTGCTTGGTTCTCTGATAGCCATATTCTGAACGAGTACTTGGGGCATTGGCGAGAGACCCTTGAGGACCATTATGATCAAGTAAAGGAAGCAGCACCTTGGTACGTGAAGCTTGCCAGATTCGTCCCCAAAGGTCTAATCAAGAGGTTCTTCACACAGAAGATGGTTTCTGGAAAGGACGGAACTAAGCATTGGATTCGTCATAACAACGAGGGGAGAATCTCGGCATTCTGGGGAAGCATAGAAAAATGGAAACAAATCCCCGGCTGGGATGAGGATATGCCTGACTTAGGCGCAGAAGCATATGACTTGAGCACGGATACGAGCACACCAAAAAAGATGAAGAGATATCAATTGAGGACCTGAAACAGGCTGCCGAATTCCGAGGCGGCGAATGCCGCTCGAAAGAGTTCCTAGGGATGCGAACAATGCACAACTGGATATGCGCGTTTGGCCACGAATTCCAAGCAACACCGACTCTGATTTTGAGAGCGGGACATTGGTGTCCTGACTGTCTCCCGCCACCTTGGGACTACGACAATGTTGCCAAGAGAAATCCGTTTTTTGCTCAGGTATATTACACGAACCATGAGCAAGACGAGAGCTGCTATTACGACGAGAATTGTTATGAAGACATTCTATGAACCATCGAAGGGTCCCGCTGTCAATTGCTGTGTTTTCAATTGCGTTGCCGCCATTTTTCACCCCTTTTGATGATATCAACGGCAATTGATTGCCGCCATTTGGCTGTGCGTTCTATTATAGCTGCTCAGTTTGTATCACAAGCTGGACCTGCTTCGCCGCGTTAACCGCATACTCGCCGCGGCGCCGGGATTGGTGCGCAATAGCTCATCTCGATACCATGTTTCCTTTACGCGTATTGCTAGCACGTTTGGTCCAATGTTAATGTTCATGATTGAGATGGCCTTCTCAAGCCCACTTGGTCCCAAAGTCTTGAAGCTTGCTAGGCCTACTAGTACAGTCAAGCCGAAGGTAAGAAACCAGTCTAAACCAAGAAATCCATAATCGACATAGAGCAAAGCTCCGATGAAGGCCTGGAACATCAATAGGGGAATGGTGAGACCAAACACCAACATTAGGACCGACCTCACTCGGCTGCTCTCATCAACTGAAGAGTGATGTAATTCACAGACCGGCACTTGAAGACGCCGTACGCTCCGCCCAACCATTCCGAAATCCCTACCGAAGTAGTATTGAGGACCAGGCCGCCTGCGTAGGCCAACTGTGGATGCTACTACCCCTAGTGTAGTAGCTGGACTCCCACACACAGGACATATTTCAGGGAGATGAACATTGTTGGTCTCGATTCTTATCAGGTGCCCATTCTGGCTCTGCATGAAACTCAAAACAACCAGTTCAATGAGAGTAATCACTCCTCATTTAGCTTCCGAATGGAGCGGGGCAACTTCACTAGAACTACACAGGCTTGAATCCTGCTTCCAGTTTCTTCCTTAGCCTATCTGCCAAGAATCTCTCGGCGGCCTTGACGGACCCAAGCTCACGTGTTGCTTTGTGACCTGTTGTCCCCAACTTGCCGAAATGGATTGTGACTTTCGTACCCCTGACTTCAGCAATCCAGAATTCTTGTCCGTCTTCCAAACGGCCAGTACTGTCCACATCACCGCTCATGACGATTCAACCAGTATCCAGTTTTCTAGCGATGCTTTGCACTCCCCTTGAGAACATATAACCGCTCCTACAAGTGGTTTCAAGGCATTCAGTTCATTGGTCTTGCGCATTCATGGTGTGTTGTTATGGTCGCATCAGGTTCCTTCAATTGACTCTACTACGTGGTCTTCCCCTTCTTCAACAGGCTCCTCTTCTACCGTTTCTTCCGCAGCAGCTTCTTTTTCGTCCTCCATCGTCGCTTCTTCAACAGCTTCTTCCTCTGCTGTTTCTCTTTCAACAGCTTCCTCTTCAGCCTCTACCACTTCTTCAACAGCTTCCTCTTCAGCCTCTACTACTTTTTCAACAGCTTCCTCTTCAGCCTCTACCACTTCTTCAACAGCTTCTTCTTTGTCCTCTACCACTTCTTCAGCAACAGCCTCATCCTTGACTATTTCTTCTTCTACAGCTTGTTCTTTGGCCTCTACTGTTTCTTCCTTGACAGCTTCTTCCCTAATTGTTTTCTCTCTGGCGGCTTCTTCTCTCTTCTTCATCTCTTCTAGTATCAATGCCAATGATGGTTTCTCTGTCTTCTTTTGATTCAGAATGCGATCAATTACGCAATCAAGACATACCTTCGAATCACTAATGAGGAAAACCTCTCTCATTCCTCTCGCCCAACAATCTGTGCAGAAACCTTTCTTCTTCTAGAAATTCTTCTTCAGGAATATGTCGAGCAAAGTGATGAGATCGATACGCTCCTTGTCAACCTTCGATTCAGTACTCAATACATCCACTCACACATTAAACGATGTAAAGATTTGTGAAGGGAATCGTGTAATAATCCTTATTGATACAACTACAATTAGGGTCACTACTTGGAAACTACTGTCGGTGCGAAGAAGAGTTCAGCTCAGTGATAGTAACGTTGACTATGCAATTCAGGCTGTTTCAAATGCTTTACACTAACCCATGAAGCTGGTAAGGGTCTCCCGGAATACTTGTACATAACATCTGCCAGAATCCAAGGCCCATTCAGTTTCTGTAGCAGCCATGGATACTGAGTTGTGTCCTCATTAATCGTTGGACTCCATTGGTACCTGATTGACAATTCCTTACTATCTCGTTGAAGAGAATACGTGGCCTCGATTTTGTTGTCCTCAGTTTGCCAACGATGTGCGAAGCATTTGATATTATTCCATTCCACTTTGTCAACCAGTACATTCGCCATATAGCGGCCGTCTTTCGTTCCTTGTATCCAGATATACCCCTGCTTCCCTGCGGCAAATAGAACACCATTGTCTTCATTTCTTCCATCTCGAAGTGATTCTTCAAGAATGAAAGGATCATTTCCAAGAAACTTCATTGCTTCGTTATATAGCTCATCATGAATCGGCATGTCTTGTAGAATGGTGTTCAAGTCAAGAATCGCATCTCGTGTTAGACTCTTAGGTAATGAGTCCAAGTACGAAAAATCTTTGAGGGGTGTTGGTTCTTCGTTTGATGCAGTTGATTCCATAATCTCATCTAAGACACTGAGAGCATACTTCATAGCTGTTTGGAAGTGACTCCTGACACCGTGCTTATCCTCCCCCTTTCTTGGCTTTGGTGCTTTGATATCAATTACTTCGTCAACCGTTCTTTCTAACTCATAGCAACCGTACATGTCCAGAGGAATTCCTGTGATCTTAGCACTGCTGTCACTTTCTAGTCTGATACTTAGAACACAATCATAGGGAATCACTCGCTCTATGTTGAAGTGCGACTCTTTCTCCTGTCTTAGAACTGCAACTCTTCGATTGGAGAAAACAAGGAATCCTTTCCGAATTTGGCAAACAAATCTCACATCTTCATTTGGAAGGAGCGAATTCCTTGCGAGTTTGAATTTCGAAGCTGCCTGTGGTCGAAGAAATTCACCTGTGTTATTCATCTAGAGACCTCGCAATTTACTCATTGGACATTTCTTAGATTTGAATTGGGCATCAGGATTTTTTAATTGTAGTTTCTTCTTGAATACACCATCCGGAATTCGTACATCACCATTCTTCCCCAGTTCAATGAAAACAGTCCAAGGACACTCTAGTAGGTTCTTTGCCAATTTGTCTGAACTTCTCTGTTTCTTCCGTGGATTGTCAATATACGAAGTGATCTCAATGGTGCATTCTTCACATCTGTAGAAGAACCCAGGGAGTTTGACAAGAATTTGAGTTTGCTTCTCTACATGAAACATTCCAACTATGGCATATGTTGAATCTTTGTCATCTGGTATATCATTACCACAGAACAAACAAGCCTTTGGCCATCTAAGAGCAATCACATCTTCTCGATTCTTCTTGGTAGCGAACTTGTGCAAGGCTGAATTCCTTCTCGTAGTACTTTGGAAGAATACCAAGTATTCGATTTGGTAAGATGTACTGTTTCGAATTTCAAGGTATCCACGTGAACTGCCAAGATGGAAGAATGGGCGCTTCCGCGCCCGGCACACACTAGAGTGTTTCCTCAAACATTCTGATGAATTCAGTATACTGGTCTATACCTTTCTGCCAGAACTCTTCAGTTGTAATGTCAAAACCAATCTCAGCAGCTAGTTCGCGCGGTGATTTGCTAGAACCAGCAGATAATAGACCCTTCAACTTCGGAACGAATTCCTTTCCTTGCTCCTTGTAGAGTCGGTACATTGCAAAAACAAAGAGCTGAGCATATACGTACGGATAATTGTAGAACCTGTAATTCGGCATATAGAAGTGGAGCTTCATGGTCCACCAGTAGCGCATCTCAGGAAGCCACTCAATCGCATCGCCGTAGATCTTGTCACGTGCTGCAATCCAATAGTCCGAGATCTTTTCGCCATCCAAGGTTATTCCGTCCTCGAGTGCCTGATAGAGACTGGTCTCGAAGAAGACTCTTGCTGACACTTGGAATGCAGCTTGACCAAACTCGTCTATCACCGCGGCCAAGATAGCTTGTTTCTCCTCCTTTGTTTTAGCGGTCTCAAGAAGTTTCTCAGTAAGAAGGAGCTCACCAAAGATCGAACCGGTCTCAGCTACGCAGCTACCTATCTCGTAGTTGGAGGGTCTCTGAGCGCGAGTCCCAAGGTATGCATGCATGGCATGTCCCAACTCGTGGGCCTGAGTATAGATATCACTCATCGTTCCGTTGAAACTCTGCAGGATGTAAGCACTCTTGCCGCCGTACCAAGTGGAACAGAATGCTCCAGAACGTTTACCATTTCGGACTTTTCCGTCAATGTGTCGCCTCTCAAACATCTCTTCTATCCAAGCTCCGGTTTCATCGTCAAAGTCTGTATATGAATCAACAACGAGCTTTCTGGATTCTTCCCATGTGTATTCCTTGTCAGGTGCATTGGGCAATGGAGCGGTCTCATCATAGTTGCCCAATTTCTCCAGACCCATAGCTTTGGCCTTGAGCTTGAGATATCTCTGGAGTACGCCCACATTCTTCTCAATTGTCTTCATCAAGCTTCCAATGGCTTCCTCATCCACGTCGTTAGAAATTAGACTCTGGGTCATTGGAGTTGGCCATTTTCGAATCTTGACTACCTGAAGATGGTCAGCAAAGACAGAACGCATAGCGGATGACCATAGAAGAAGGTCCTTGCCTAGTCCTCCGAAGACAACCTTGTGTGCGCGCCTTCTTAGTTCACGATCAGGATTTTGGTAAAGACTGACTATTTCTCCATATGGAAGGGTCTTCACCTTGCCATCAACCTCGATCTCGAAAGTCCTTGTTGCCAGCCAGTCCCCGAACAGCTTGTTCCAAGCCGAAATTCCATTCAGGTCTTTTGCAATGATTAGCTGTTCCTGCGCTTCCGACAGCATGTGGGGGATTCGACGTTGTATTCGTTCGAGTTTGTGTCTGTATTCCGCAAGTACAGGATCATCAACAATCTCCGGTCTTTCAGAAATCAGCTTGCCAATCTCGATATCCATGAAAGCTACTGCTTGTTGAACTAGCATATTGGCATTGCGAGACCTATCATATAGATGCTTAGAAACATCACTCGTCATGTCAGCGGCATAGCAGAGGAAGGAATACTTGAAGGCGCCTTCATATTCCAAGAACCGATTTTGCGATTCTTCAAGTAGTTCAAGAATCTGCTTAGCAGTGTATCCGACAATCTTGCCACGGTGCTTGTCGCGGAACTCTTCTGCAGTCTTTGCGGCGGCATTCAACTGCTCCTCGATGTACGCGGGGTCATCGAATTCAACCAGTTGGGAAAGGTCCCAGTTCATCTCCTCGGACGTCATTGTCAATCAACTGTTGTCCTGTGGACTCAACCCTGCTTAAGAGTGAAACGAAATGGCATAGGGATGTCACTAAAATCGCCTAGAAACATCTTCTCAGCTTTTCTTTTCGTATTTTGGAATCAGTCAAATCCTATTCGTGAATCGCTTTCTTTATCGCTGCCATGACTTCAGAACAATTCTGAAGATGCAATGATTGTCTGACAACGGATTCTATTGGACCAATGTCATCGCTTGCTTCAATCAACCGAACGAGTGCCTCGTGAATCTTGTTACTCGTGGCAAGGCATTCCACACGAGCAATCTCCTGAAGAAGAGGAATGGACCTTTCATGAACAAGTGCTTCAGCAAATGCATCACTAATCAACGAGTCGGACACAAGACTACGAAATCTCTTGATAGTAGCTAAGGTTCTTTCCACCGAGGTCTTGGAGTCCAGAGGGCGACTCGGGTCGGATGACTCACGAATCAATTCCGCAAGAGTTACTTTGAACTCAGGCAGATGTCTGATTTCGGCATTCGAAAGAAGAAGTTTCAGAAGCGGAAATGGATCTGAGGTCTGTAGAAGTACCTCCAACAGCCGCTCGGTGTGGTCTAGAGGAACGAGAAGAAGTGTCTTGATTTTCAATAGACACACCCCAGCGAACCCGCCTCGGTCAAAGTCGGCTCCATAGAGACCTTCCTCGATCACCTTTGTTCGCTCTGTCGTAGGTCTTCGTTGCATCCCTTCGATTACATCACTTGTTCGTAGGCCCATTGCGCCAATTGCAAATAGTGTTTCCGTCGCTGCGATTCCTGGAAAGTGTGTCAACGCTTTCAAGGCTGAAGGTGCACCGCGTTTCTTGCCTACGACAATACTCTTCAGCATCTCCAAGGTTGAAGGGTGCCCGATTCTGGCAATACAACGAATCAACAGGGTCTCAATCCTCTGTTTCGGGCGTTGTTCCAATACTGCGTGCAACAAAGGCAATACTCGTGCGTCACCATTCTTGCTAATCCTTGTCGTGACATCTGAGAGAGAATCATCATGGAGTAGTCCAACAAACCTGAGCAGGTCTAGGAGTATTACACGTGTCTGCTTTGTGCAATTCCTGAACATTTGACCTATCTCAGATGGATCTATAGATGTCGTTTTCAATTGCAGGTCAGTGTCCATGATCTGAGAAATCTTCGCAACAACATCCTCAGCCTTCTTTCTTAGCTCACTCTTGTTCATGGAGCGGTCCACAGCACGTGTAAGAGACATGAAGCCATAATATGTCTGAAGAAACTCAGGCAAAGCACAGGAGGGAGTTAGTCTTAGAATCTCTTCTCGCCGAGCCGCTATAATATCGCTCACTAAACTGAGGTGCGACGTAACAAACGTATCAATATCGATGAAGAATGTGTTTTTGCGTGACACC
>JAUVHR010000009.1 GCA_030593165.1 Candidatus Thorarchaeota archaeon | reverse complement strand
GACAAATATGGACGATACCCACTTCTAATAGCAGGAAGTTTGCCCTACGGTTTTCTGCTTTCCATTCTTGGCTTTATAGGGGCCATTGGATTCATTCCTCTTTTAGTAGGTCTTATCGGTTTAGGGATATTTTCAGGAATTACAGCCCCAGTAGCTCTAGCACTTGTTGGTGATGCAACAGAAAAACGAGATTCAGCGATGGCAATGGGACTATTCAACTTCTCAGGTAATATTGGAATAACGATTGGTCCATTAATCCTCGGATATTTGCTAGTAGTATCCGATTTTAATGTGAGTTTTCTCTTCGCAGGAATCATCGAGATTGTTTCGCTCATTCTCATTATCTTACTTCTCAAGGTCAAATTTGGAGAGAGTCTAAGAAGATCCATTCAGGAACCAACTGACCATATTCCACTTGAAAGTCATCAATGAGGGGTCCTAGAATCGTGTCAACAATCATTGTCCTTGTCGTGCATGGAATGCCAAGGAATGTAGTCTGTGGCCATTAATTGTGGGAATCTATCAATTCCCTCATCCTCGGTCAAGCGATACGCTTAAGCTGTCATAATGCATTGTATAAACAAGTGTATCAGCTACAATTGTACTCGATAGCTAGGTTCCCAGTCACTACTCCTTAGTGACCATGTTCTGATTGGAATGAAAGGAGTGAAGATGCATGCAAGGAACGATGTTTTCGGATGTAATCCTTTTTGTGCTCTTTGAATTGGCATTCATTTTCGTCATATTCTTCGCAACTGGCATCTACAGATACGCGCAAATCCCCAGATTCAGACTCTGGGTGATTGGCTGGGCAGTCTCTTGCGGTGGTGCAGTCATGGAGATCTTGCGGAATGCGTTCCATGTGGAACCTGTTGACATATTCGCTTCTCTAGGGATGCTCATCGGTGCACTTCTGATAATCGCCGGAACTAAAGGATGGGCGAGGTCAATGCGAACTATTCTCTACTTTGTTATCCCGGCTTGCGGTTACATTGTCTTCGGCATAGTTGGACTTGTATTCTTGATTCGACATGAAGCGTTCTTTGGGCCGGTTGGGCTTCTGGTGGCGTATGCTTGCGCAAGTTCCATATGGGAGGTGCTACGACCAGAAGTCCAAATCGATTCAATTGCCTGGTGGGCCATAATCGGATTTGCCCTGTGGGGATTCTCATCATTGATTGTTCCATTGGGGCTATTCATCCCTGTGCATGCACTGGTGATTGTACTTCATCCAACGGGACTAGTCATAACAGGCGTCAGTCTGTACGTTCTTCTTATGAGCAATATGAGTCGAAACCAACGTGCTCAGTATCATCTCTCACAGGTAATGACAGGGGTTGTGCAGCATGACATTCGAAACCTAATCCATATCGCTAGCACAGCACTGGAAACAGTGAGGGCCACTACTCCTGAGATTGATGAAACGCTCAGCATTGCAGAGAAGGCACTTGAAGACATCACGGAGTTCACTGAAGAGATGAAACGGATCTCATCTGCGCTGATACGTTTTGAGCCCTCTCTAGTTCCGACGCAACTCGGGGAAGTCGTAGAGAATGTCAAGAGAAGAGTGCTAGCTGAGCATGGTCTTGAATCAGATTGTGTCAAGGTGAACATAGATGACAATCAAGTCATCTATTCAAATGGACTCGTGAAGGAGCTGTTGTGGAACATTGCGGACAATGCATTCAGACATGGAAGTCAGGACTTGTCCATTTCTAGTTCGTTAACATCCGGTAGCTCGATGACCCTCACTCTCTCAGACACTGCAGCAGGATTGTCCAGTAGAATCAAGGATTACCTCAACGCCCCCGCTTCAGACCTTGATACCAAGGCGCCCGGCGTAGGATTCGGTATCGTGCTCATCAGGGCTCTTACCGTCCTCTCCGGTTGTGGCCTTCGAGTTGCTGACCAATGTAGGGACTCTCTCGTCATAGGCACCACATTTAGTCTTGTCTTCTCAATGGTGGAGAAGACGAGCTGTTGATGTGAACCTCATGTCACTGTGAGGAACAGACTCATCTGATCCACTACCCCATCCTCAGTCCGTAATGTGATGACAATCAGGTACTGCGCAAGTACAATCCCCTCGGGAAGGAAGGCTATGATCTGCGGTGAAGTTCCATATAGGTCACCAGCCCCAACACTGCCGATGTCGAGAGTGTAGGTTGTGTTCGTGGGATAAATCGACGGAATGACCTCCGAACCATGCCACATGACTGTGAAATTGCCTGCTGCGATTGCTATGTCAACGTAAAGATGATGACTAGCATTGTCATTATTCCGAAGGAGCATGACCAAGTTCGAGAGCTCGCCAGAATCCACAGTTATTGGATTGAATACTGCGCTCTCAAATCCCACATCGCCTTCAGTGACTCCAGTCTGGTTGAGTAGCCCGAACATTTCGTAGTAGGCCTCTATGACATTGGAGCCCAGTGTGACCCGCTCACCAGTTGCGGCATCAACAAGTCCAACTCCGCCAAGCTTCTCGATCACGACATATTCCGACGTTTCAACTTCAAGAAACACAGGTATGACGAAGAGCAGCTCCCCTCCCAAGTGGTAGAGAAGACGGTTGCCATAACGATGTTCACCCCACAATGCTAACTGGGTTCGTACGGTGTCCGCGGTCTCGAAGGCTTGGACGGCCGCATTTGGCCCAAGCAATGTCGAGAACCCTAACTCACCAGCGCTATAGAATACCAATTGACCAAAGTCCTTGTCTCCGCAACCCATCACATAGATGCCTGCAAGGTTTCTGCCAAGTGCATCACGGAACTCAGAGTTGTGCATTGCAACAAAGCGTTCAACACCACCAATATTCATGATGATGTAGCGCGTGTCTGAACCAATAGGGGTCTGATGGAAATCACGGGCACTCCTCCAGACAAGACCATCTTCAACATGAGTCAGATAGGCAATCTCAAGCTGGCGTTCATACAAGTCTTCGGACCACTTC
Source organism: Candidatus Thorarchaeota archaeon (assembly GCA_030593165.1). Taxonomy (GTDB): domain Archaea; phylum Asgardarchaeota; class Thorarchaeia; order Thorarchaeales; family Thorarchaeaceae; genus JAJRWI01. Next base: position 20,921 of record JAUVHR010000009.1, on the reverse strand, counting down.
ATCTGGGACTGGAGCCAAGCAGGTGTTTCCTGCCAAGGATAGTACTCGGCATACGTAGCATCAATGAAGAAGTCACTATCAAGTGCCGCAGTGTTGTAGAAGCTCAGTTCTCCTGACCCAATGTTTACCAAGACAACTCCAAGGAACCTCATGTAATCCTCTTTGGCATAGCCTGTTGCGAGTCGGTAGTCTATGTATACCGAAACCGCATAGAATAGGTCCCCAGTATCGTCCACAACAATGTACGGATCTCTGTCTACGGTTATGCCTTGGAGCATGATGGATCTGACTCTGGAAACCACATCACGCTGAACCAGCATGTTGAGGTCTCGGCCCATGAACGACCAAGCCTGGGGCCCCATCAAGAAGGTGAAGAAGGCGGACTCGAAACCGGAGAGGGTGTAGTCAGGAGCACTGGAGTAGCTCTGGTTTCCTACTTCCTCAAAACCGGGGACATTGACAAAGACAACATCATCGAAGTCCTCACCGTAATAGACATTGATCGACTCTTCTCTGTTGAAGAGAGCAACCAGATCGTCGTGCTCGATGAGATCACCGCTGAAGGCATCAAGAACAACCAATCCCTGAGTGTGAGTGTAAATGAGGTGCTGATTGATGAAGTTGTCCTTGGTTCTGTCCTCATCGAATGTAAGAGGTGCAATCCAATACTCATGACCCTTGAGGTATACGATGTCCGAATCAGCCAGCTGCATCCAATTCGTTCCTATTTGGTTCTTCATCCGTAAGTAGCTGGCCGGTTGGTCCCATTGTCTCACCGTTGTGAGAGACTCGACCTCTCCTTCAGGTGTAGCGTTAGATGTCAAGTCATCCAGAGGGGCAATTTGCATATCATCTAGACCTACAGCCCAGTTTGTGATGTCAATCTCCTTTTTGGTCTCGTAGTTGAACTTCCATTCGAGGAACTTGTCGCCATCCATTGGAATTCCGTAGGAGAAGGCTTGAACAACGGGGAAGGCACCAACAGCAATGATGAGTATCACAGCAATGAATCCGAAGTTCCGCGCAGTCCCTGAGACCGGTATCCAGCTCTCCACCTTAAGACGCCGTAGCTCGCTGCCTAAGTGAGCCCGGTCCTCCACTAGAAGATTGATTCTTCGCCTGTATTCTTCTGCGGTTATTTCTCCTGATTCGTACTCCTGACGGAGCGCCATCATCTCGCCCTGCATGTGAGCTAGATCATCCTCAATATGTGTGATCTTTCCTCGAAGCCTATGACGAGCGTCACCCGAGTGAACTCGCATCAGCATGAATAGAACGCCACCAATCAGTGAGGCAACTAGACCGACAATCAGTCCGAGAAATGTAAGGTAGGTTCCAGCATTGACCGTCCATAGCGGTACTGTCAGAATCTGCATCACAACAATGAGTGAAGTTGCAAACAGTCCCTTGGAGATAATGACATAGATGTCACGCGCGCCTGCCATGAGGTCGGTGAAGATGCTCATGGCCAGACGGGCCGCTGTAAACAGGAGGAACGTGCCTACGAGACCTACGTAGAACATGTAAGCCTCCATGGCTGGAATCAAGCTTATCACAGCCTCCGAGGAAGTTCCGGGGAAGAACGGAAGGGAAAACAGTGTCGAGAGTTGGTCAGATGAGATAGATATCGACCCGTGGCTCATCATCATCCAGAGGAAGGCCACGTTCGTTCCTGTGACCGAGTAGCCATCAAGGGATATATAGAACAGGAATAGTCCACCAACCTGAAGCAGCCTCCAAGCAATAGCTGTCTTGATTTCGAGTCGCTTCAGTACCTGACCAGTGCCTGAGATTGAAGAGATGAAGGTCAGAAGGGATGAGCGTTGAGGTATTGTGATCATGCTTAGGAGAGTGAGGATGATAGCCGCATCGAATAATCGATTCTCAAGGGTCCATGTCGCCCAGAAGTCCGCTCCGGCCTTGGTGTCATATGTGGTAATGAGGATGACTTGGTTCAGCCACCAACCGTAGATTGCCCCGATTGCGACTACTGAGATAGCGGCAGCAATTAGTAGTAGGAGTAGGTTTCTCTTCCAATTCAATGTGGCCCAGACCTCTTTCACCTGGTAGATGAGTTAACGCTATCAAATCAACATATGAGGCTATCCATCAGTCAAACGGGGGCGCGCACAAAACAACCAATGTTTGAGATTTGCCGGTTGAATGCGCAAAATGGGAGCGGAATATATCTCGGAAGGCTCTTATACTCTTTGTCGTTTCGGTAAAAGCAACACAATGCACGCCAAGGCATTGGTGGTAGAAGACTTGGGTAACCGACAAATGCGCACGGCCCTCCTAAAGGTATCCGTAGTTGGGTCGGGGTCTGTGGGCAAGACCTCAACGATACTAAGATACACAAACAATACATTCAGAGACAATTACATCCCTACTCTCGGTGTTGGATTCGCAGCGAAAGAAACCATGATTGGAGATAGAGGTGTTCGGCTCCAAATCTGGGACATGGGAGGTCAGGAGAAATTATACAACGTTCGCGCGAACTATTACTTCGGGTCGTTAGCAATCCTATACGTTTTCGATGTCACCGACCGTAAGTCATTTGATGAGTTAGCATCATGGAAGGAAGAAGTAGAGAAACATGTTGATACATACTCTGCGGTTCTATTTGGGAACAAGGTCGATCTTGTGGACAGTAGAGTAGTAAGTAAGGAAGAAGGACAGCGTACGGCCGAAGAAATCGGAGCGGCATACTTGGAGGGCTCAGCCAAGGCAGACACGAACGTGGACGACGCCTTTGGAATGCTCTGCGTAGGTGCGCTGAAGATACTTGCTGCATTTGAACAGCAGGCCTGAGAAAAAGGAATGTGACCAGAACAATGTTGTACAACGGGGAACTCTTCAGAAAGATTCTCGGTTCGACCAAGGCATTGGCTGTCCTATTGAAACCTGATGGAACAATTGGCGACATCAACTCGGAAGCCGCTGCACTCCTTGGTCACACCGTTGATGAAATCGTAGGACAGAACTGGTTCGAATTGGTGATTCCTCCGCGGTTTTTCGATGAATTGACCTTTGTGTTTGATAACATGATGTTAGGCAATCTCACGAGCTTCGACCTCTATAACTCGCCAGTGCTGACAAAAGATGGAATTGAGAGGATTGGCTCATGGAGCTACATCCGATTGACTGATGGCGAGGATAACGGAGTCGGGGTTCTTGTGTCAGGTGTTGACATCACAGAACACATTCGTGCGGATGAGGAGCTGTCCTCTGCAGTCGAGTCTTCCAAGTTCTTGCTGGACCAAATCACAACCCAGCTGCAGGCAATCCTTGTTGCGGTGGGTCAGATTGACCACTCGATTGATGACCCAGCACAGAAGACCGCTATAGATATCATCTTGAAATCAGTCGAGGCCTGTACACGCATAATACGAGATGCCCAAGATGAGGACAGCGAGTGAAGTCCTCGTTCATGAGTTGTATAAGAAGGCTTTTTCGGAAGTAATCTCAGCATGCTTCCGCCGCCGCATACCCTTCATCGATTACACCAGGAACGTATTACTTTGTGACATTCCCGTACTTGATGTCTACTGATTATAGACCGTGAAAGGTTCCACTGAAGTTATCCACAACAGGAGGGGCCACATCCGCAAGATTCCTGCTCTTCCTGTTCGTTGGATCCTACTACCGTATCCGCACGTTCAGTTTGCCTGCGAGATGCTTCATTCCATATGCAACCACAACCCATGTTTAAGACTGATATTGCATTTCCTAGGCAATTCTTAGCACACGCAGTGCAGTTGGTGCAGTCCTCTGCTCTAGCTAGAACAGCAGGCCCTTGTTCTGGAAGTTCCCAGACATTGAACGGACAGACCTCTAGACAAAGTCCACATCGATTACATTTCGCTGAGTCATATGTAATGTCAAGACGGCTCTCTTGTACTACTATTGTCATATCATCACCACCCCATAATCAAAACCAGTAGATTGAATGCTATCACAAAGACTGACCCCACTTTCAATGTCGATATCATATGGGGGTACTCTCTTCTTATTACCTTCGGATCGCTCACTGAAGTCATTCCTGACCAGTCCAACGTCAGTGAGATAGCCATAACAAATTGAATCACTATCCAGGTCACAAAAACGGTCCATGAAACCTGCATTGCTACCATGATTACCGCCGCAAGTGGCAGCATAATCCCTGCAAGTCCAAGTCCTCTTCTCCAGAATGAGTTTCCCTTTGATGGAAGAATTGGAAACGACACACCTAGAACAAATGCATTTCCGAATAATGCCACGTTGAATCCCACTATTAGAAGAAGAGCATAGAGTGTAGCTGGGAAGGCTATGGAAATCAGAGCAGGAAACATTATCCCAACTCCCAATCCCGAGAGCAGAGTTAGCGCTAGGATAGCTACCATGGGTTTCGCAAGAATAGCAGCATATAGGAATGGAATATGTGCTACAGTCTGTTCCATTCTCTCTCTGAAATTGAATGTCACTATTGCCATTTTCCTTGGCTTTGGACGGGGCTTGTTCAATTTCATCCATTCTGAGAGATCTTGAATCCTAACAGGACCATATCTGACTCTGAAGCCGGTTCGTTCACGAATATCAGCTGGATCCATACCTGCAGCTGCTAGCTGAGGTAAGAGAATCTCTCTATGATTCACAAATTCTGATAATCTTGTTATGCGAATCATTTGGATGATGTCTTCGCTATCAAAGTGAACACCTCGAGCCGCACACCAGACATTGATTCCTGCAGTGTCACAAACGAGCACCCATGCGTCAATGCCATCCTTTGCTAAAGCTCTCATGACAGTATAGTATGTCAATTCGTAATTTGCCGTAACAACTACAGGACTATCCTGAGATGGATTCCCCGCCCTGTATAGACCAGTTTTGATAGGAATACCTCTCCACCCGCCTGTAGTATGATTGTACCAGATTCTCAATCTCGCCTTCGGACCATGATAATGTAAGGACCTGTTCTGGTAGCTATTTGCAGGAAGTGAATCGCCTTTCCTTCCGACGATTAGAGTTATCTCAGGTCCGTAAAGACTATGATCGGAGATATCAAGCCCTGCTTCTTCAGCCAGCATTTGTAGATTCTCAATTGGGACTGGTAATCGTCTACCGGCCTGTTTCTCAGCAAGAGCTCGATTCTTCCAAAAATTCCTTCGGTCTGAGGACTTCATCGGAAGGGTTTCAGCCGCAATAGCAAAGATGCCTCCCTTCTTGAGGTGCATTTGAACAATATGCATGAACAACTGTCTCTGAGGAGGTTTCAATTCCGAAAGTAAAAATGTGCTGACAATGAGATCATATTCTCCTTCAGTCAGGATATTCGGGTCAGAGTCGTCTTCTTTTCGAGCCTGAGCAATCTCATAATCCTCGAATTCACCAAGTTTCAGTATATTATCATCATAGAACTCGGGAGGACTATCCATCTTTGATGCCTTTACTTTCGCAACTTCTATCATCTTTCTATCGGCATCGAAACCAACAACAGAGGCCCCTCTCTTGGCTGCCTCTATAGCCAAAAGACCAGGACCACATCCTAAGTCGAGGACCTTCATCCCTGGTTTAACCAGGTCCAGAATTCTATCTCGTATCTTGCTGGACCGTCCCCCTAAGACTTCATCAAAGGCTTTGTCATAACTCTCGGGAGTTTCCTCCAACGCCGCCATGAAAGCAACTGCCAAGATCATTCAGCTCCTAGAAAACCGATGAGGTCCATCATTGAAGTACGCTTCTTGGGTTCCAATGAATAGTATGTCCAGCGACCTTTTCGTTTACTCTTGAGCCATCCTGCTTGTTTCATCTTGCGGAGATGATGTGACATTAGAGGTTGTCTAGGTTCATTCAGAGCATATTGAAATTCGCATACACAAGCATCCTCAACTTTGAGCAATAGCATGACAATACCTGTTCTAATAGTTGCAGTAAAAATCTCTGGACTCACTGAGGAAAACAACTCCTGTAATGCATCAATTGTTGCTCTTCTCTGGTCGTATGGTTCGCAGCAAGGTGCTTTATCGGGAACTGTCCTGCAATACTTTTCCAAGTTTTCAAGACGTTCAACATGATCCTGAGTCATAGATTTCATATCAATTTAGTTTATATAAATATGATGTATATAACCTAAAACCAAATCCCTAAAACCAAATTCTAATAAGAAGTTCTCTCAACACCGGGGATTCTGTCGAAGTGCGTATCCTGTGACACTATTCTCTGACAACCATTGGAGATTGCAATCGCAGCAGTAAGGCAATCGTTAACTCCAACAGGCGTACCACCTTTCTCAAGATCAGTATAGATCCTACTTCCTCGTTCTGCTGCCTTCATGTCGAGGTTCCAGACTACAATGCGGGAGAGTAGCCTACGAACAGCCTCCTCCTCAGCCTTGATTCGACCTCTCTTATCCACTCCTCTAAACAGTTCAAAGGCATTTATGGTAGTGGTAGCGAAGGAAAATCCCTCAGTCTTTAGTCTCACATATGCAACTCGTGTGTTGTCGTCGCCTCGTAGGAAGTCAATCAAGAAAGAAGAGTCCAGACAGGCAAACATTAGTGTTTCCAAGCCTCCCACATCTCGTCCAGTTCATCAAACAACTCTCTGCGTTCTTCATTGTTCATAGATACCACACCAAACAGATCGAGGATGTTGTCATCAGGACCAAGTAGACGAGAAATCAGAATGCTAAAGGACTCGCCCTCTCGTTTTGCTTTGCGGAGCCTGAGATAGACCTCCTCACTGATTGAAATGTTCTTGTAGCCCATCTTCATCATCTGTGTATTCATACACAACTACACAATATAAGTTCGTTCTAAGATGACATATGAGAAAGGCGATTTGCAGTAGACTCCAAGCGACATCATAAAGAGTGGCTTGATTGGGAAACAGGAGAGAAGAGGTAATTCGACGGACTTTTCGGGGTGGTGGTGAATCCACTTCCGTGTACGCTGTGATTTTTCGAAAGTAATATCAGGGCGCCATGTCAGACCGTATCGTTATGGCGCGTCCTCTCTGGTTTGTTGAGATCATAAAGAAGACATTCCCGAATATCCAAATCATTGCCAAGCTCACGAATGTTCCGATCATTGGTCGCATCGTAGACAAGATGATGTTCGAAGGAGATGACATCATCTATCTCCCCAAAGACAGCGTGGCTAAGAAGACCATCGAACTGAACCAGCCAATCGACAGACCGGATGAGATGACGCTGCCGTCAGATGTTGTTCACAAGCTCATTGATGAGGCCAGCTTCCACTGGATTATGAACTTCTGTATATGCAGGGACTCCAGCGACTGTAAGGATTATCCTCAGAACTATGGTTGTCTGTTCCTTGGAGAGGCTGCAAAGGACATCAACCCTGATCTTGGACGACCTGTGACCAAGGACGAGGCGCATGCATACGTCCGAAAGTGTAGAGATGCTGGCCTAGTCCACCTCATTGGCCGCAACAAACTGGACTCGATGTGGCTTGGCGTGAGTCCGAGTGACAGACTCCTGACAGTGTGCAATTGCTGTCCTTGCTGTTGTCTCTGGAGAATACTCCCTCATGTGAATCCGGAGATTGGAAGAAAGGTTACGAAGATGGTCGGTGTCGAGGTCACTGTGAACGACAATTGCACTGGCTGTGGGTTATGTACTCAGGACATCTGCTTCGTGAATGCAATCTCTTTGGTGAATGGAAAGGCTGTGATAGGCGTGGAATGTAGAGGCTGCGGACGTTGTGTTGAGATCTGCCCGGAGGATGCAATAGAGCTCACCATTGAAGATCAGGAGTTCTTTGAGAAATCTGTTGAAAGGGTCTCCTCTAAGGTCGATGTAAAGTAAGATTCTATCGATGTATTTTTCCATGTTTGAAGAGAATTACGACAAGGACTGTAACAAGTCCGATGATGCCAAGAATAATCCCAAGAGGAAGTAGGTCAACACTTGGAGGCTCGTACACACGGACCATAACTGTATCTGATCTAACTAAACCGAATAGATCATAGACCATCAGTGTAACATTATGAGTCCCAACAGTGTTGTTAGTGAATGTGAAGAAAATCTGTGATCCGTCCCACGGACCAGTATCTTCCAGAACATCATCCACAATGACTCTGTAACTCCACGGAGCTAAGTCTGATACAGTCCAGTTTAGTGTGAGTGGTATCTCTGTTGTTGTGACATTCACATCTAGATGATGGGAGATGAGTGGTGCCGCACCATCTCCTTCAGGCACATTGTAGTTAATTGCCTCTACTGCATCAAGTTGTATATCCTCACCAACGAAGTACTCAACCCTGATGTATCGGGCCTCACTCAGTCCAGTCCCCGAGATATCAACAATCTGTAATCCTGTGTAGGACCCTATTTGCATGAATTGACTATTCAATGAGTTGCTCACAAAAACTAGATATTCACCACCGCCAGCGTATATGGTGAAATCAGGACCGACCCCATCAACTATCTCTTCACCAGCACCCATATCTAATGTGAGTACGCCATCAGAATAGTCCGAGTAAATTGTAGCATTGTTTCCATCTGGTTGACCAATTGCCTCTTCGGGGTATAGAGTGTAATATGTGCTTGATCTTACAATGGTGTCAGCAAATGCGTCACCAAACTCCCAGTATATCTCCACTTCAAGCTGGTGTGATTCCGTGTGAGTGTCATTTGATAATAGGAGATCGAGATTGTGAGTTCCGAGTTGCCAATACTCACCTTGCCAAGACTGGATTTCGTGAGCTATGTAATGTCCAGAGAGGATTCCCAATCCAAGAACAAAGCCATTTCTTGTCAAGTTCCACTTAGTAACACCATAGACCTCCCATGTGAACTCTACATTCACAGTGCCCCATTGGATATCTGTTAATTCAGGAACAGATGCTACAATGATTGTTGTTGAGGGAAGAATCTCTATCAGGGTCAAATCAATCGCGGATTGACCCAGTACATCATTTGCAACTAGCGTTATGTTGTGAAAACCTCTGCTCAACACAGGGAGTTGTAGTGAGATATTGCATGGAGACTTTGTCCATATGCTAGAATCAAATTCAATCCCGTCCAACAGAATTACCCAATTATCAGGTGAAACATCCGACAAGGTCCAATCGAGTCTGTACTGTTTGTTCCAATGATATGAAACCTCAAAGGAGTGGTGACGATTAATGATTGGAGGACGTTGTGGTTGTATACTCAACCAGATAGTTTCATTGAACACCTGTTTCGTTCCATTGAAGAGCTCAAAGAAAACATGATAGATCCCATTTTCAAGCTCTTGTGTATCTAGGGAGATGGCCTCACCAAGCCACAAGCCATCTTGGTAAGGGGTTTCGTTTAATGTGATGTTATAGATCAATGGAGTGACTGTTTCGCCATCCCATACAACCGATACTTGGGGTGACCCCCTCTCGAATTCAAGTGGGCCCTCTCTGAGAATATAGAATCCACCAGATATTACAGTCACACTGTCCTGAGTGTTGTGTCCATATCCATCTGAAATAGCCAGAGTAAGATTGTACCGCCCTTGTTGTGGGAAGGTGACGTCAAAGCTCATTCTTGTCGGTTGCCAATAAGGATCATAATCAAAGAGTCCTGAATCGATGCTCTCACCATCAACATAGAGTGTGTAGTTGGCAGTAACACCAGACTTTGTACGATAATTATACCAGGCATTCCATGTCACTGTTCTTGTTTCTGAAGTAGTCATGTATTGATCCATGGGACTGCTCAATGTTGGAGTGAATCTAAAACGCTCCATACGATAGACTCCATAGTATTCCTCTTGGGTCCATGGAAATGTCATCAGCCATACTACATCACCTTCATTTTCGACCTCCACTAAATAACAACTCTCGCCACCCTGAGGTTTAGACCAATAACCAAATGCTCCAAGTCGATTACCATTAGGCAACCGATCAGCATCACCCCATCCTGCACTGTACCAGTCTTTGTTTGGAGCGGTCCAGCGCCACACAACATTTGCAGTCATTGTAGTTTCGTTTATCTCGATCTCAAGCATTCGTGACTGTCTGCTTTTGAGAGTGGTTTGATTGTGTAGGTCATTATCAAACAGTATGAATGTGTTATTATCCAGAGGTTCCACAGAATGGGCGTGGAAGAATAGGTGATCTCGTTCTACTCCATTGATATCGTACATGGTGAAGTCACCATGTTCTCCAAGACTCCAGATGACATTCCCTGTCTTGTGGTCAATCTTGAAGAAGGTGTTTGTGTTCCGGGAGTTATAGTAGAACACATCATCATCAGCCACATAATAAATTGTGTTTGAATGAGATATGTCTGGGTTACCTGAGGTACGGTCTTTGAAGGGACACCACCAGGTGTGGGAGATGAAACTATTTACATCCAGAGACCAGACCTCATGTCCAGTCCGATTGTATTCGGTTATTCTGTCGAAATAATATGTTGTACCGCTAATTTCCTTTGGATTGTATTGGAGTGTGAAGAACGTGTCATTGTTTGGATTGTACTCGTACTCGTGGTGACCACTGAATCCCAAGTACTCTAGAGAGTTATTGTTGATGTGCCAGAGTGCTGCGCCGCCCTGAACCCCAACAAGAACTGTGTCAGGGTCTATGAATTCTGCGGGGGTCCTCAATGGTGAGACCTGACCAGCATCGATTTGCGCAATCATATTTCCATCCATATCCATGATTACAAGTTCACTGTCTGTTCGAGTTTCACTGAAGTCATACTTACAAAGAACAAAGAGATTGTAGCCATCGAACGAATAGGGAGTATTCAAGACACCAAACTCGACATCACTCATATTGATAGAAGTAGGATTCTGAACACTCTCGGGATTGATAATCACTGAATTCTTGTTGATTGTGTCACTCAGAGAAATGTCCTCTTCATTGATGGGGAGATCAGAAATATGAGTAGTGGAGAGTGTTGAAGAAAAAATGAGATAGAATGTAAGAACTACAAGCAAGTATGATCGAGGGGAGTGTTCATCTGTCATCCAGTACTGCTCCGATATTCACACAATTTATTTCCTAGGTTGAAAGCAGTGTAGCAAGTCTTTTCCATGCATGTGACTTTTTAAGATGTTTCACTTGAGATGAGTCAATGCATCTCAGGTGTAAAGGATGAGAGAAACAAAAGTAGTAACAAGCTTGGCGATTTTTCTATTCGTATTTTCGTTATTTGTTCCGGTGGGAGGGGAATTTCACCAGAATTTGTCAAACAATCGGACAGACGTTTACCTCCTCAGTGAGAACGCTCCAATAAACTCTACATTCTTGGATGCATTCCAAAACGGACTTGATGTTGCTGTGTATGACGAAGACCAAGCCTTAGACAGTTTGATGTTAGTTTCAGTTGAGGTCTATCCAAATTATACTGCTAGTAATGATAGATACAGTCAGATCTACATAACAGACTTAGAAGGACAGGTACTCGCTGGGATCCTTGCAGATGCAGGACAACCCAAATTCATCAATTCCACAACGGTCATGTTGCCAGAAAATAACGTAACATTCTGGAATATCGAGACCAACAAGACAGAGGCGACTTGGTTCCCAACTGGTCACCATGATAGAGAGTATAATCCTTTCACAGACTCAGTGATGGTGATTGAACGTGTAGATTTTGGTGAGTTTCCAGATGAAACAGAGTATGCCAACATGACAATACTTGGTGATGACATTGTTGAGTATGATCGTGATGGTAACGAAGTCTGGCGATGGGAGGGAAATCTGACATTTCCGTTTGACCAAGAAGAGTTCTTCTTGCGCAACGAATCTAGAAGAGGTGATATAGACTGGATGCACTCCAATAGCCTCTATTGGGATATTGAAAACGGAGAATTATACATGAATGTTCGTCACCTCGACTGTGTTGTCAAGGTTGACTACGAAACCGGTGATACTGATTGGGTTGTAGGGAGATACATCGGAGAAGCGTCAGGATTTGACCTCCGTAATATTCACGGAGAAGAGACTGACTCACTCTTCTATCACGCACATGCCTGTGAGGTCATGGGTCCTAATCGCTTTGTTATCTTTGATAACGACCTTTACAATCTAACACGGGATAACTATGAGATTGGAATCTCACGCTATGTAGAGTTCGAAGTGGATGAGGATGCTGGTACAGCCACGGAGACATTTGTCTGGACTGCACCATCAAACTATTACCATAGTGCACAAGGTAATGCTGATACACTACCAAACGGAAATGTAGTGGGCTCGTTTAATCTCCGTCCTGAGCCAATCTTCACAGAGGTGAACAGGGAGGGAGAGATTGTATGGGAATGGAGGTTGAATCTTACTGAACTCGATGAGGGATTCAATGCTCCGCCAAATGGTTTTAGAAGATTCTTTACTGAACCTAGAATAGAACTCAAGGATACAATCTTTGTAGTTGAAGAAGGAGCAACACTCAACTTAACCTTCAGTGTCTGGGACGTTTTCAAGAGGGGTTATGCAAGTGATGCAGCAGTAAGAGTATTAGAAGACAACGCTGAAATTACTTCTCTTGACTTTGAGCTCCTTCCATTTTGGCAGGAAACTATTGTCACAGTTGAGCTTCCTGCGGCTACTGGAGTCATTGGTGAGCATGAACTCACTATTGAAGTTGAAAATGCGGATGGAGTTTTATCAACTACAACCATTATTGTAAGTATCACAAATAATCTACCCTTGTACGCAGCTATCGCTGGTGGAATTATCATCATAGTTGTTGTAGTGATAATCTTCATCAAGAAGAAGTAGATAACCGAAGACATAATTATCGTCATAAATCCAGAAACCAAAACTAGTGAGAAAACGCATAATGACCGACTTTAAGGAACAGCAAATTCTGGTTACAGGTGGAGCCGGATTCATTGGATCTCACATCGTGGATCGTCTGATGAGAGATGGTGCATATGTCAGAGTATTGGATGACTTGAGTGAGGGCTCGTTGTCGAACATAGCACAGTGGAAAGATGACCCAAAGTTCGAGATGGTTCAAGGAGACATCAGAGATGAAAGCGCCGTCAAGGAGAGTCTCACTGATGTTGAGATTGTCTTTCACCATGCAGCACTCATCAGCGTGCCGCTCTCTGTGACGCATCCTCTGAACACAATCAATGTCAATGTGGATGGAACAACGTGCATCCTTGACGGTTCGCGAAGAGCAGATGTGACGAAAGTCGTGTTCGCGTCATCCGCAGCTGTCTACGGGAACCCGGCAAGCACTCCAATAGCGGAGAACGCCTTAACTGATCCAATTTCGCCATACGCGGCATCGAAACTGATGGGAGAGCAAGTGGCCAGTTCCTTCTACAGGACTTATGGGATTGATACGACATCTCTACGCTACTTCAACGTCTATGGACCCAGACAGAAAGGGGGGCCATATGCTGGAGTTATCACTGCCTTCATCAATATGGTGCTGGCAGCGAAGCCCGTGCTCATTCAGGGCGATGGAGGACAGACAAGAGATTTTGTATACGTGGATGATGTGGTGAGGTTCAATCTTCTGGCAGCGTTGTCGCCCAAGTCGCGAGGACAGGTCTACAACGTGGGAGGCGGCAGTCAAGTCTCCATTGGTCAATTGGCGGATGCAATCATTGGACTGGGTGACTCGAAGTGTGCAAAGGAATACGGAGATCCTCGCGTTGGAGATGTCCGTGATAGTTTTGCTGACATCACTAAGGCGAACAGAGATATTGGCTATTCTCCCAAAGTTTCCTTGGAAGATGGGGTTCGTCAAACATTCGAGTGGTTTAGGAAGTCGCTGTCCTGAGAATGAAACAATCCAACATTTACTATTGTTGGCGAATAGACAATTCCAGTGCGTTATTATGACTAGAACAACCTTTTTGTGGGTATACTTCTGCGCGCTTCGTATCGGACAATTGTTTGAATCCATTGAACAAGGTGCATCATTTTGGCCACAAGAATAGTAGTCGTCGGTATGGGGTACGTGGGTATTCCAGCAGCTGCGCTTCTGGCGGACGTCGATGGATACGATGTCACAGGATTGCAGAGAAAGTCAAAGAGATCGGGCTGGAAGATAGACGTTTTGAACAGTGGCAAATCACCATTCGAAGGAGTGGAGCCAGGTCTTGACGAGCTGATTGCCAAGGTTGTGAAGAAAGGAACATTCAGAGTGACAGATGACATCGAAGTGCTCAAGGATGCGGATATTATTCTGATAGATGTTCAGACACCGACAGACGCCCAGAATATGCCTCAGTATGTCTCTCTGCGAGAAGTCAGTGCCAATATTGGAAAACGGCTCAAGAAGGGTGCACTCGTAATTGTGGAGTCCACAGTGGCGCCTGGAACAACACAGAATGTCGTCCAGAAGATCCTTGAGAAAGAGTCTGGACTCAAGGGAGGGATTGACTTCGATGTGGCATTCTCCTATGAGAGAGTCATGCCAGGCAAGCTTCTAGAGTATATTGTCAACATGCCCAGGGTTGTTGGAGGGATTACACCTGAGGGAACCAAGCGTGCTGTTGAGGTCTACTCCAAGATCGTGAAGGAGGAAATCTTCACCACTGATACTCTCAGCGCAGAGCTTTCCAAGACAATAGAGAATGCGTATCGTGATGTCAATATCGGTTTCGCTAATGAAATGGCGCTTGTCTGTGAGAGTCTCGGAGTCAACATTTTCGAGATTATCAAATTAATCAATGCCCGACATGACAGACACATGCACATCCCAGGGGCTGGTGTTGGAGGCCACTGTCTGCCCAAGGATCCTTGGCTGCTTAGATATGGTCTCTACGAATACGGTACTTGGAAGGTCGAACCTGAATTCATCTCATTAGCTAGAAGAATCAACAATCACATGCCCGTTCATATGTCAGACTTGGTTGAGAATGCTCTTTGGTCTAAGGGAGTTTCAATCCAAGATGCCATAGTAACTATTCTGGGGATTGCGTATCTTGAGAACGCGGACGATACAAGGAATACACCCGCTGCAACGTTGGCGGCTGCATTAATGAGCAAAGGGGCGAAGGTGAGACTCCATGACCCCTACGTGAAGAGCTGGGATTTTGGGCCCCAAGAAGTTGAGGCAGACATAATGAAGGCCGTTGAGGGAGCAGATTGCCTTGCCCTTGTGACGAAGCATTCAGAGTATTTCACTCTCGACCTTGACGCAATCAAGAAAGCAATGCAGACACCGATTATCGTAGATGGCCGGAACGTGTTTGATCAAGACACTGTTATGGAGATGGGTTTCGAATATCGCTGTGTGGGAAAACGAGGCATTCAGAGAACAGACTGAGAATCCCAATCTACGCTCCAGTCTTTTCAATCAGGCCCGCATAGCCAAGCAGCATGGGCATAATGTCAATACCTCTGAGCGTGTGCAACGCACCCCTTGCTGCATCAAACTCGGAAAAGGATGTTATATCATCGGGTCGGATGAAATCACTCCAGAACAGTACAGGGGTGGGATCACATGTATGCGCACCTACGCTGACCGGAGTTGAATGATCACCAGTAACAGCAATCACAATCTTGTCCGCTACTTTCTCGAGGATCAGTCCTAGCATCTCGTCAGTCCGTTCAATGGCAAGAACCTTCTCGTCGGGGTTGAAATCGTGACTGGCGTTATCTGGTGCCTTAATGTGAATGAAGACGTAATCATGCCCATCTTGAATGCACTGTACTGCCTGTTCAGCTATGCCCGCGAAATTCGTGTCGATTGTTCCAGTCTGACCTTCAACCGGTATGTGTCCCATACCAACATACTTTGCAGTTCCGATATACAGGGCACCGCCTGCAATAACAATGGCACTGATTCCATATCGTTCCTTCAGAGTAGGGATGCTTTCATGCTTACCCGCACCTCTCAGCAGAATGATGTTGGCTGGGGGCAAGCCGCGTTTCACTCGATCCTTGTTGACATCGAGGTCCTTAAGTTGTTCATAGGTTATCTTCGTGAGTTTATTGACGGTCTCAGCGGTTTTTTCTGCATCTGGAGCGAGTGCCTCAGAATCGAGAACCTTTACTCCTACGGCATGTGGGTCGGTGTCCGTTATCTGTCCGGAGAGACCGGGCCCCTCCAGAACCAGAGCACCGCGATGCTCTACGGTTGCAATGAAGCGAATCTTGATTCCATCTATCTCCAGACCGTCTATCTCCTGTTGAAGAGCTCGCCCTTCCTCATCCGTGAACACTCTGCCTGCCCGACGATCGATTACTTTGAGGTCTTCGTCAACCGTGGCAAAATTCGCTCTGAAGGCCACATCACCAGGTCTTGATTCAAGGCCGGCTCCGAGGGCTTCAAGAGGTCCTCTGCCCGGATAAACCTGAGAGTGTTCATAACCAAAGAGAGCAAGGTGGGCAGCATCACTTCCAGGAGTAAGCCCAGGTCCTAGGATATCGATTAATCCGGATTGTCCCTCAGCAGCAAGTCTGTCGAAGTTGGGTGTGTTTGCAGCCTGTAGCGGAGTTTTCCCATTGAGGGCTGGAACAGGTCTGTCCCCAAGACCATCAAGTACGAGAAGAACTGCAGTACGTTTCTCAGTCATATCTCAGTAGTTCCTCCAAGCCGTTCTGAAATCGGACCCAGGGTAACCACAATCACCATCCAGTTGGTCGTATATTTCAAACAAGCGATTGTACTTCTCCACACGATCACTTCTCGCAGGTGCGCCAGTCTTGAGCTGTCCTGCTGAGAGTGCCACAACCAAATCTGAAATGAAGGTGTCGCCTGTTTCGCCACTCCTGTGACTGACAACCACTCCCCAATCAGCCTCGTTGGCAATCCGCGCGGCCTCAATTGCTTCGGTCACGGACCCAATTTGGTTCACTTTCAGTAGGAGTGCATTACCAGACCCGGCCTCAATCGCCCTCCGGACAATCTCAGGATTGGAAACGGTCAGGTCATCAGTGACAACCTGTGCCTTTGTCTTCTTCATATACTCAGCAAAGTCATCGAATGCCTCTTCCTCGAATGGGTCCTCAACAGTTCGAAGAGGGAAAGTCTTCTCTAGGTCAATATACAGGTCAATAAGATCGCCTGTGTCTATTGATCTTCCATCAATGGAGTACTTACCATCAGCGAAGAATCCACTTGCTGCAGCATCGATTCCCAGGACCACTTCCTTCTCTGGTGAATAGCCGGCCTCTTCAATGGCATTCATGATGGCCTCAAATGCGTCATGCGTTGACTTCAGCCCGAACCCACAGAAACCACCTTCGTCTCCCACATGCTTGCCCATTCGCCCGTATTTCTTGATCAGATGCTTGCCAAGGGTTTGGTAGACCTCACTTATGCAACGAACTCCTTCAACTACGTTTGGCGATCCAACGGGAAGAACCATGAACTCTTGGATTGCCAAGTCATTGCCTGCATGAGCGCCACCGTTGATCACATTGGACATCGGAATTGGCATGAGATACTTTCTGTCTTTTCCAATCACTTTGGTCCGAAGATACTCAAAGAGGCCCATATCTAAATGCTCAGCTGCGACAACTGCCATGGCCATTGAAACTGACAGAATTGCATTGGCACCGAGATTTCCCTTCCCTTTGGTTGGGTCTAGCTTCAAGAGCGCGGCATCAACGTCAGCCTGAGAGAGCGGATCGACCGAAGTCATCGCTTCTGCAATTGGACCGTTCACATTGCTAACAGCTTTTTGAACACCTTTGCCACCATACCTCGGACCACCGTCACGAAGCTCGACAGCCTCATGAATGCCCGTTGAGGCACCACTTGGTACCTTTGCCACACCAACAGTACTATCCGAGAGTGTAACCCTTGTCATTAGAGTGGGATTACCTCGCGAATCCAAAATCTCAATGGCCTTAACCATGGAAATACTTACCATCCTATTTCGACTCCTTAAGAACATCTTAGAATCCGGTTGTATTCGACTGAACAGCAGTTATACAAAAAGGAATCGTTATTGAGTTAGATTCAGCTGTTATCATTGAAGGCTTTAATCGTTTATAACGCAGGAGATGCACAAACAGCTTGGATTACTAGACACACAAGCAATTCATATTGAGGAACACGATGAACAAATCTATGGTTGAGTGGTGTTGAAGATGGAAACAATAGGCGCACGCTCTAAGATAGTCTGTACAATTGGACCTGCATCCAAAACAAAAGAAATCCTGATTCAGATGATAGACGCAGGAATGGATGTGGCCAGAATCAATCTATCTCATGAGAGTCATTCATCAGCAAAGCAGGTTTTTGATAGAATACGGTCGATAGATGATACAATTGGAATCTTGTTCGATCTCCAAGGCCCGAAAATACGAATCGGAGAGCTAAAGGAACCAGTCGAGTTAGAGAGTGGGCAAGAGTTCATAATATCCATCGAAGACATCGTGGGAGATGCTCATAGAGTCTCAATATCACACGAGAACCTGCCGCAGGACGTGAACATCGGTGATACTATCGCGATTAATGATGGGAATGTCATACTGCAAGTGAAGGAGGTGCGGGACCAGGAAGTCATCACTGAAGTAACTCAAGGAGGCCCCATTTCAAGTCGAAAAGGAGTGAATATTCCGGGCATCAGACTCTCCTGTGGAATACCAACTGAGAAGGACATTGAAGACTTGTATCTCGCAGCCAGCTTGGAACCCGACTTTATCGCCCTCTCATTTGTAGTTGATGAGCACGATGTCATCCGGGTCAAGGAGATCATAGAGAAGAATGGGCCGTCAAATGCGCATATCATCAGTAAGATTGAACACATGCTTGCTGTCAAGAACTACAACGCGATCCTTAGAGAATCGGAGGGCGTAATGATTGCACGGGGAGACTTGGGTATTGAGGTTCCCATAGAAGAGGTTCCAATTCTTCAACGAGATTTAATCAGACAGGCCAACATGTGGGCACGGCCTGCAATCGTAGCAACTCATATGCTTGAGTCTATGACACATGGAAGCGTTCCAACACGTGCGGAAGTCAGTGATGTTGCTCATGCAGTCTTTGATAGAGCAGATGCTGTCATGTTGAGTGGAGAGACAGCAATGGGCCAAAATCCTGTCAAAGCGGTTGAGATGATGAATCGCATGGTTAGGAAAGCTGAAGAGAGACTCCCCCAGGTAGATGCCCTTGATATCACCTCGCCTGAGAAGATGATTGTAGAGATTATAGGCAATCTTGTCTACAGTGCAGTCTGTTTAATCACCGACAAGGTTGATGGCATTATTACAGCCACAAGAAGTGGATTTACGGCAAGATGGCTCTCCAAGTTTCGTCCCCCAACAAACATCTTCGCGGTCACAAAAGACCGTAGGGTGATGAGGCAAGTGAGATTGCTATGGGGTGTCACTCCTGTTTCTTATGACACAGACCTGGAGAACGTTGATGATTTGATAAGGGAGGCAGTTCGTGTCGTTTATGAAGCTGGATTAATCGAGAGTGATAAGGACGTTGTTTTTACATCTGGCACAAAAATGACACCTGGGAGAACGAACTTGGTAGGCATATTCCATGTTGCGGACTTGATACCAAAACATCCGCGTAAGAAGCTCCGGAGAAAGGGAGGGTAGTATTCATTCATAACGGCGTCATGAATGCATGATGTGACCTTGGAGTTGGGGTCCCGATAGAGATATTCCAATTCTGCAGAGGGATCTGATAGAATAGCGGACATATGCGCCAAACCGGCAATCGTTGCTACCCATATGCTAGAATCAATGACAAAAGATGGTGGGCGCACAAGAGCCGAAGTTAGTGATGTTGCCCACGCCGTGTTGGATCGTGCTGATGCGGTAATGCTCAGCGGAGAGACCGCGGTTGGCCATGACCCAGTTGAGCAGTTCAGATGATGAATCGGATAATAGGAAAGGCCGAAACAAGGCTCCCGGCTCAAGATCCGCTGGAAGTCACAACACCGCACAAGAAGATTGTAGAGATTATCGGGAATCTTGTCTATAGCGCCGTTGCGTTGATACCTGAAAAAGTGGACGGGATAATAACCGCGACGAGATCGGGATACACTCCAAAGTGGATATCCAAGTTCCGACCGCCCACAAACATCTACGCGGTCACATCGGACAGAAGGGTGATGAGGCAATTGAGGCTTCTCTGGGGGGTACATCCCGTTCAGTTTGAGCATGACATTGAACATGTAGACGATCTGGTTCGAGAGGCCGTTAAGCTGGTTCATCAAGAAGGTCATGTGAGCGATCAGAAAGACATAGTCTTCACTTCCGGCGTGCGGATGATTCGTGGAAGGACCAATCTATTAGGCGTATTCCATGTTGAAGACCTTCTATGATTCACGTACCATACCAGAGCGAGGGCCAAAGTACCGAGTCCGATTGACGCGATCCCCAGAGGTAAGACTTAACCGGTAGGTGTGTGCTAAAGCCAAATCGCAACGAACATCAATCGTTACAGAAGAAACGCCATGCTACCCAGTAGTTCCTCGACCTGAAGAGTAGACTAAATGAAATCTATTCAGCATCCGAATGGGCTACCATGCCATTACCCCGCATGTAGATGCCCTTGATATCACGTCGCCTGAAACGATTATTATTGAGGTTATTGGTAATCTCGTCTACAGCGCTGTGATGTTGATACAGAAATCTCTCACCCCGTTGATGGACCCCGCACCTCATTGAACCGTAGGAGGTAAACACAACTGTATCAAGTGATCCGTTGATTCTGTGTGAAGGATTTTGAAGACTGAGATTAGAAGAGAGTAGATGGAAAAGGAAATCGTCCTTGACCAGCAACATTTAAGGCAGTCCCCAGACTGAGGAGTTCCAGAGAGTGAGAGAAAATGGAACGTGTTCTGGTAACGGGTGGGGCTGGATTCATCGGAAGTCATCTTGTTGACATATTAGTGTATGACCATGATGTTGTGGTTCTTGATGATCTATCTGGGGGAGTCATTGAGAATATTGAACCACATCTGAATAAGGATAGGTTCTCTTTTGTGAAGGGTAGTATAACATCTGAGGAAGATGTTCATCGGGCATTGAAAGGCGTGACTACAGTATATCATTTCGCC